>JAKQVC010000135.1 GCA_029571985.1 Bacteroidota bacterium
AATACATATATTTCCATTATGGCCTATCTAGGTGCATTTGGAATAATCGTATTTGCCCGCCTATATAAAGGCATCAAAGTGCTGATTAAAGACAAATTTTTCTATTTCTTTTTACCTGCACTTACAATATCTATTACAGAGGATTGTTTCGGACCCGGACAGCTTTTGTATATGTATATATTAGCCATTCTTGTTATTAGTACATCCTATGCGCGCCCTCGTCGCACTTCCTTACGCTAATCCGCATCTTGGATTATTTTATCAATGGGTGCAATCAAAATTTGATTGCGACTTTTATGTATTCGGAGATGTTCAACAACATCGAAGCAATATACAAATTGAACAATACCCAATGCAGAGTATTGACAGAAGTACGGCTTCAAACAATGTTAGAAGCGGATTGTATACGGCAGTGTTTATGCATGGCATGTTTTATCCGGAAACTTTGTTTTTACTATCCGCTAAATCCACACGTGTCATTATTCTCACAGAACCAATTGCACCCGGGAAGAGAAGTTTTTTAACCCGCCTCTATAAAAAATTAATCTCCAAATGGCTGACAAAGCGACATGATGTTTCTTTGTTGCTACTTGGTCCGTTAATGGCAAAGGATGCTTTTGAACAGTTGGCGGGGAAAAAGATTTATAGCACAGCATATGGTTATTTCCCAATAACCGGTCAGCATCTGAATCGAAAAGCTCCACAGGTGCAACCGGTTGAAGTTGTGTTTGCAGGGCAATTAATTGAAAGAAAAAATATTGACCTTATTCTACAAGCAGCTCAATTAAGTTCAAGCGTCCGAAACGGCCAGTGTCGCATTACAATTGCCGGTGACGGCCCATTAAAAGATGCAGTACAAGCTTCACCTCATGTAACCTATTATGGATTAGCAGACAGAACTGCATTGCCAGAACTATTTTCCAAATCGGATATATTATTACTACCGAGTAAATATGATGGATGGGGAGCGGTTGTCAATGAAGCGGCTGCCTGTGGATGCATGGTACTATTAGGCCAACAGGTGATGGCATCAGCCTTATTTCTTAAAGAAAATGAAACTGGTTTGTTTGCATCAGCAGATGCACAAGCTTTGGTCGCACAACTTGATGCATTATGCAGCAACCCGGATTACATTTCAAAGATGAAATCCGGTATGCAGAAACACTACAGCATATTATTACAAACACACGACAGCTTACTCGAAAATCATTTCGCACATGCAACCACCACTGCTTATTTATAGAATTTCACGTATATGCTTCCGGTTGAAGTTGATTCCTCTTTGCTGGATATTTGACTACTTCAATCGAATCGTATTCAGGTGTTGGATACCAGGGTCTGCGCAAATCGGCAAAAAATGCTCTGTAGGTTACTGGGGCATTGGTGTAATTATACACAGCCACGCCATCATTGGAGATTACTGTCAAATAGGCCAACATGTAACCATAGGCAGGAAATTTACTGAACCGGGTGTGCCTACAATCGGTAATCATGTGTATATCGGTGCGCATTCTGTTATTTATGGCAAAATATCTATCGGCGATTATGCCATCATCGGCAGTATGTCGCTGGTAAATAAAAATGTGGAGGCACATACACTGGTAGGTGGTGTTCCTGCCAAAAAAATAAAGGACCTGGATTAAACAATTTATGCTGGCCATACGAAAAGGTTGGGAGTTGATTCGCAATAATGGATTGCCATATGCGATATATCGTACCTGGCATAAGGTCAAAGAAAAAATAGGTGTGTTGCGCATGCAGTTTCCTGCAGGCATCTATATACATCATTCCATCTCTCTCCAACAATTTAAGGATACGCATACAACATTGCGCATCGCACGCAGAGATTTAATTACGATTCAACACCAGCATTCCGCAGAAGTGCGCATACAGGCAAATCGGATACTGTCAGGAGAAGCACAATGGTTTCATGGTAATTGGTATGCATTTTCGGGAACAAATCGCTGGATACAAAATCCGGTAACGGGGTATCAATATTCCAATACCACCCATTGGTCGAAGATATCCAGCTATATTCCAGGGGAAGACATTAAATACGTTTGGGACCCCGCCAGGTTTGAATACTTGTTCCCTATTTTACATCATGATGTCTCAAGCAATGAAGATCATGGTGCATATATTTTTGATGCCATTCTCAGCTTTATCGAACATGCACGCATTCAGGAAGGGCCACATTATGTCAGCTGTCAGGAAATGGCCATCAGGTTAATGCACTGGTGTGTTTTTTTACAATTTTACCGCGACAGTCAATCGCTCACTGAACCGATATTTAATACCATTTGCACCTCTATTCTAACCCAAACAGATCATATTGCGCGGCATTTATCCTATTCACGCATGTTGGTTCGAAATAACCATGTGTTATCTGAAGCTGCCGCATTATTTACCGTCGGGACATTATTTCCATCCTATGTATCTGCCGCATCCTGGAGGAAAAATGGATGGCGGATATTTGAAGCAGAAATTATTTATCAGTTTGAGTCAGATGGCAGCTATCTCCAGCATGCACATAATTATCATCGCATGGCAAATAGATTAATTACATGGATGATTGCATGCGGAGAGTATCAAAAACAACAATTTAAACCCGAAACCATCAACCGCATTCAACAGTCATTACACTTTCTATCCGCTGCAATTGTTGACGATGCCGGTGCTGTTCCGATGTATGGCAACAATGATGGTAGCAATATTCTTCCCTTTACCCCGGCAGACTATGCTGATTACAGGCCGTCGTTAAACAGTTTATCCGTTGCGGTCCAAAATACAAACCTTTTCGCCGGTTGTGAAGATGATTTCAGTTGGTTCGGTTTAACTGCTACATCTACATCAACACATACACTCAAACCAGGCATTGAATTATTTAAACAGGGCGGATACTATTATATGCGGCATCAGCGAACCATCACCTTTACGAGATGTCATGCCTACATTAAACGCCCGGCACACGCCGATAACCTGCATACGGACATCACCTACAATGGAATAAACCTGATGCGCGATGCAGGTGTTTATCAATACAATACAGACGAGGATTTATTAAAATATTTTCAGGGCACTGCAGGACATAATACCCTTTCGGTTGACGGCATGGATCAAATGCTAAAAGGTGGTCGATTTATTTGGTACTACTGGACGAAGGGCGGCGAGGCAGACATGCAGGAAGATGCAGACACGATGCGGTTTACTGGCACAATAAAGGCTTTTCGTCAAAGTGGAAAATGGATTACACATACACGCGAAATTGTTTTTTATAAGCAGGCATTCAAATGGATAATCACAGATAGCGTCAGTGGCCAACAGGCACTACCAATAACACAACATTGGCATCCTCACCCACAATTTTATGAACTGGCAACTATTTCAGCACAAGATGCCACCGGCAATGCTATACAACCTGAAAACAAACCCGGACATTTTGCTGCCAGATATGGCGTATTAGAGGCCGCAACAGATATCGTGTTTACCACGCATTCGAACCGCATAATAACAACCATTCAAATAAGAAAATATCATACTCAAAATTCTATAGGCAACTATCAATAAACTAAGCGTATTGCTCTTAAAGTTGCCGTACTGATTCTATATCATATTAATAGACAAGGTACATTTAAAATAGTATTTTTACCCAGACCCTATCCTACAGAATGCACATTTTATTAATTCACCAATATTACCAGGAAAAAGATGATGCCGGTGGCATGCGTTGGAATGCCATGACAAAACTATGGGCAGAAAAGGGCCATCAGATTACCGTAATTGCAGGCATGGGGCACTATGCAAAAGGTGTTCGGCATGAGCGGTATGGAAATAAATATACCCATACCGAACAGTATGATACAAATATCCGTGTTATCAGAACACATGTATCCAATGCTTATAATACCAGTTTCCGAGGACGCATGCGCGCCTATTTTTCATTTGTATGGAGCGGGATTTTTGGTGGGCTGACAAAAGCCCGTGATAAATACGATGTTATCATTGTAAGTTCACCACCTTTATCCGTTGGTATTATTGCGCTTGTTTTATCTTTTTTGAAAAGAATTCCGTTTATTCTGGAGGTTAGAGACTTATGGCCGGAATCTGCAATTGACACAGGCGTTCTGACGAATACAACCCTGATTAAAGCCTCTTATGCATTAGAAAAGCGGTTATACAAGAAAGCTATTGCGATTAATGTTGTTACACCGGCTATGCGTGATGTTTTAATCAGGCAAAAAAATATACATCCAAACAAAGTCCTCTATATACCAAACGCTGCTGATTTTGATTTATCCGAAAATCTGGCAGGAGATGCCTCAGTGGCTGCATTACGCAAGCAACTTGGCTTAGAAGGATACACCTCCTTCTGTTATGTTGGCGCGCATGGTGTCGCCAATCATTTGGAACAAATTTTAGACACAGCTGAGCGTGTTCGCGACGAGCATATTAAATTTATTTTGATTGGTGATGGCATGCAAAAACAGGCATTAATGGAAAATGCACAGCACCGCGGCCTGACACATGTTGTATTTATCGACTCCGTTGTAAAACAGGAAGCACTTAAATATATCATGGCCTGTGATGTAGGAATGTCTGTATTAAAAAAAGCTGACACTTTTAAAACGGTTTATAGCAATAAAACTTTTGATTACATGGCGTGCAAAAAACCCATATTAATGGCCATAGATGGTGTTTCGCGTCAATTAGTTGAAGATGCGGACGCTGGCATTTTTGTAGAACCCGAAAATATTGATCACTTCACACAAGTAGTGCGCCAATTTGCATCAGACAGTGCCCTTCGAACACGCCAGGGCGAAAATGGATACCAATATGTAAAATTGCATTTCGACAGAAAAGTATTAGCTGATCAGTATCTCATGGAAATTACTTCGAGAATTAAATCCCGTAACTAATCATCTCAACCAGAATATCGTTTGGCACAAGCTGATTTTACTTACACATACAATTCATTAAAACCCCACACACCTTAATTGCACACACCATCAAAAAGCATGGTTGGAATGTCAACATCTAAAACGCATTTTTATAGTCGTGTCGGCAAGCGCCTGCTGGATTTGTGCTTTGCCGGCATTGCCATAATTGTTTTACTTCCGGTTATGCTTTTAACGGCTATTGGATGTGCTGTGGCTTTTAACGGACATGTCATTTTCAGGCAGACCAGAACAGGTAAAAACACCAAATTTTTCACTGTTTACAAATTCATTTCGATGAAGCCCGTTCAGGCACAATTGCCGTTGAGTGACACAGAACGACTCACGCCATTCGGAAATTGGTTGCGCAAATACAGTTTAGACGAATTGCCACAACTGTTCAATATCGTAATGGGTGATATGAGTTTGATTGGTCCTCGTCCTTTGCTACCGGTATATATCCCCTATTACACTTGTCCGGAAATGACCCGTCATGATGTCAGACCCGGACTGACCGGACTTGCACAAATTAAAGGACGCAATACGCTTGATTGGGAAACACGTTTACATTACGACATACAATATGTAAATGCATTTTCATTTAAGCAGGACCTCATCATCTTTTTTCGAACCATGCGGATTGTTATTCGGCCAACAAATCATCATGCAGACCCCAGAACTGTTTTACAGGATTTGCATCTGGCAAGATCACCGCATTTCCTGGAATTAAAACCAGGCATCCGCATGCGGCCCTTATCCGTATCTGATGCAGCAGGTTTATTGCCTGTAAAAAATAATAGAGATGCAGCACAACTGTTAGAAAGCGAGCCACTGGTTTTTACATTGGAAACGATGCAAAAATGGATAACCTTTCATCTGGAAAAGAAAGAAAACAAACTGTTTATTCTTGAAGACATTGCACATCGCCAAATAATTGGTCATTGCGGTTTATATGATATTGATGTTGCAAATGGCAATTGTGTTTTTGGTATTCTTATAGGCCTACCGGATTATTGGCAGGGCGGCATTGGATTTGCAGCTACAATGGCAACAATTGCAGAAGCCAGAAAGATAGATGGTATACATCAGATACACTTACACGTTTTAAAAGAAAATACCCGTGCGATTCACATCTATGAAAAAGCCGGTTTCAAAACAACTCGTATCTTAACAGCACATGTCGTAAAAAATGGCATGGCTAAAGATATTGTGCATATGACCCTGCAATTGATATAATGGTTCAATTACAACCTTATCATTCAACGCAACAAATTGTTGATTTTGGTCTGATACCCGATGATGGCTATCAAACGGCGGCTTATTGTCATGTTGATAGTATACACACCGGCTTCACGCCTATGCTGCTCACCTACAATTCCGGAACAACAAAAATTGCCATCCCTTTTTTACAGCGGCCAATACCGGAGTCCATCAGCAAGTCGAATCAATATTATGACGGCATAAGCCCATATGGATATGCCGGTTTGATAAGCAATACAACTGTCCCTCAGGAAATACTCCATGCATTAGAGGAAGCCAATCAATTTTTACGGGAAAATCACATTGTGAGTTTATTTCTCCGCATGCATCCGTTGCATCATCAGTGGCAATTGCCAGCATCAGCTCATATTCATCATATGCAGCATGGCAAAGTAGTATATGTTGATTTACGAAATGACATGGCCGCAATTCACGCCAACTATAGTAACAACCATAAATATGACATTAGGAAATTAAACCGACTCGGATACACGGTGCGAATAAATGATTGGACAAGCTATCCGGATTTCATACAATCCTATTATGAAACCATGCAATTGCATGATGCATCTTCAATGTATTTTTTTCCGGAGTCGTATTTTACTTTGCTGCGGAATCCTGAACTACGGATTCACCTGTTCACATCGCACGATCCGATTGGCAAATTTGCATCAGGCGCCTTATTTATGGCATATGGCAAAACTGTTCAATATCATTTAGGCGGCACAAACCCGAATTACCGACAAATTAGCCCTGCAAAGATTATTTTTGAATCAGCATTTTCTCATTTCAAATCACTTGGGCATGAGCGTTTTCATTTAGGGGGAGGTTATGGGTCTGCTGAAGACAATTTATATAAGTTCAAAGCGCGTTTCTCTCCGTCGCATAGTTACTTTAGCACTATTCGGATGATATGCGATCCAGAACTTTATACGACATTTAGTGCGCCGCAACTATCTGATTCCGAAAAACATGCAGTAGATTTTTTTCCTTTGTACCGAGCAAAATAATATGGCAACTCAAAAAGGATTCAACATTTATTTATCTCCACCACATATGTGCGGCCAGGAAGCCACATTTGTGCAGGATGCTTTTACTTCAAATTGGATTGCACCGTTGGGGCCACATGTTGATGCATTTGAACAATCCCTGGCAACCTTTACCGGTTCCACTAGCTGTGCAGCTTTAAATTCAGGAACCTCCGCATTGCATTTAGCTCTGATTATGAGCGGCGTTGGTGTGGGAGATGTTGTTATTTGTCCCACCCTCACATTTTCTGCATCCGTAAATCCAATTATTTATCAGGGTGCAATGCCGGTGTTTATAGATTGTTTGGCCGACACATGGAACATGGATCCTGGGTTATGTGAATCAGCCATACTCGATTTAATGGCAAAAGGTAAGCGGCCAAAGGCACTTATTGTGGTGCATTTATACGGAATGCCGGCAAACATGCATGCCTTTACACAACTTTGCGAAAAATATAATATTACTTTAATTGAAGATGCAGCCGAATCTTTAGGCGCCTATTTTCATCAACAACATACCGGTACTTTCGGACGATTTGGTGTTTTATCCTTTAACGGTAATAAAGTAATTACCACATCAGGCGGTGGCGCACTCTTGTGTCAGACATCCGCTGATGCCGAACAGGCAAGGTTTTTAGCCACACAGGCACGTGATCAGGCGCCTCACTATGAACATAGTCAGATAGGGTATAATTATAGACTCAGCAATATATGTGCCGCAATTGGACGCGGGCAAATGACGGTATTGGAAGACCGGGTTGCCACAAGAAGAGAAATTTGGGCGCGTTACCAAGCCGGATTGTCAGTAAATCCGGGCATTTCATTCACCTATGAGCCTGAAAATTACAGATCATCCCGTTGGCTGACAACCATATTAATCCATCCGGAACAGGCCGGATTTACATGCGAAATGGCAAGAAATACACTACTGGCCCATCAAATTGAGTCGCGACCGGTATGGAAACCCATGCATTTACAACCTATTTTTAAGGGCCATCCCGCTTATCTGAATGGCCATTCGGCCAATATCTTCAATCAGGGACTGTGTCTCCCGTCAGGGTCTTCGCTCTCCACAACAGACCAGGATATGATCATCAACCTGCTTCTACAAGGTTGATTTGACCCTGAATTCCATTTAAAAACTTCTACATTTGTGACCACAGCCGGGGAAATGTAACACACGAACTATGCGCCTCCGGCTGAGCAGTAAAGCCCGTAATACCCAATGGCGCCCAGATGGAGTAGTTATATTAACCGAAAATTCGGAACCCGCATTCTGTCCAAATGGATAGTGCTGTGTTTCGATATCATGCTGACCATGTTTACATACAGCATGGCCTATATCCTTAGGTATAATTTTAATCTTGAACAAATATCCTATACAGTTTATGTGCAGGATATGTTGTTGACCACCGGGGTGTTTTTTGTTTCCTATATCAGTTTTAAATCCTACGATGGAATTATCCGACATTCAGGAGAGGCCGATGCCAAGCGATTAGTGTTATCCGGTATTACGGCAACTATTATTTGTATTTCACTTTCTATTGTCGGCAAGCAGATAGAAAATGCAGGTATCACTTTACCGATTTCTATTGCCATTATTCACAGCTCTATTAATATTGCCTTATTACTGTTTAGCAGATATGTTATTAAGGTATTGTTTTATCAGGCAACCAGAAATAATGCAGTTCCCATACCTGTTATTATTTATGGTGCTGGCAGAAGAGGTATTCAGGTGCTGCAAGCCTTACGCAGAGATACAGAGCATAATTACCAGATTCAGGCATTTCTTGACGACAACCCTTCTAAATTCAATAAAACAATTGAAGGTATTCGCATTTTCAGCTCGGCGAAATTACCAGAATTATTAAGCCGGCTTGTTGTGAAAGAACTCATTATCGGAATTCATAATCCGAAACCGGAAAATAAATTAGAAGTGGTGAATGTGTGTCTGGAGCGACAGGTAATTGTAAAATCTGTACCGCCCGTAGAAGACTGGATCAGCAATAAACTACAGGCACGACAAATAAAAAGTATTGATATTGAAGACTTGTTAGGTCGCGAGCCCATCCGACTGCAAAACGACCATATTAAAAATGCTATTGCCGGCAAAACCGTCTTAATTACCGGGGCTGCAGGGTCTATTGGCAGTGAGCTGGTGCGTCAGATTATTGAATATCAACCCGGAAAATTGATTTTAATCGATCAGGCAGAAAGTGATTTGTATGATTTGAAAATGGAGCTGATGTTTAAACTGCAGCATAAACAATTGGCTGCTCAATTTATTATTGCTGACATTACACATGAAGATCGTATAAAACATATATTTGAAACCACCTCACCTCAACTTGTATTTCACGCTGCAGCCTATAAACATGTTCCATTAATGGAAGAACATGCCTTAGAGGCAATTCATGTAAATATTTTTGGTACCATACATATTGTTAATCTATCGATGGCACATCAGGTTGAACGATGTGTACTAATATCCACCGACAAAGCCATTAATCCAACAAGTGTAATGGGCGCCACTAAACGCGCGGCAGAAATATATATTCAGGAAAAATCACGCACTAATTCCGATACTACTTTTATTACCACGAGGTTTGGCAATGTATTGGGATCGCAGGGTTCGGTAGTGCATTATTTTCACAAGCAAATTGAAGCAGGAGGCCCGCTCACTATCACTGACCCGGAAGTATCGCGTTTTTTCATGACCATTCCGGAGGCTTGTCAACTTGTATTAGAGGCGGCTGTTATGGGAAAGACGTCAGAGATTTACACCTTTGATATGGGCGAACCTGTTAAGATTGTAGATTTGGCTAAAAAAATGGTTTTATTGAGTGGATTGGTACCTGAAAAAGATATCAAATTCACCTTTACCGGGCTGCGTCCGGGTGAAAAGTTACACGAAGAAGTAATTCATGCCGATGAAAACACCCTCCCTACCCACCACGATAAAATTCGTATAGCCAGCACGGCACCCTACCCTGCTGATCAGGTTGAAATCATCCTTCAACACTTGTACACTGCTTTACAACGGCAGGAACCAACTGCCGCAGTTCGCGCATTAAAACAGCTAATTCCGGAATACATGAGCAATAATTCGGGATATAGCAGCCTCGACAGGCCTGATAAAGCAAGTCTCAGCTAGTTCGGCAACAGCTGGATTTACTAAAATCTATCGACTTAATCCTTTATATTTGTTGGTTCAGGAGCATAGAAATTGAAGATTAATCATGTCGGGGGATAGCATGTCAAGATTTGTATTGGGCGCAACTAAAATAGTTGGTATCAGCCTGCTCTTTTCATCCTGTGGTATTTTGTATCCAAACAGAATGATGGATACCAAAAAATCCTTTGAAGGCAGCTGTTTTTTACAAAACGGGTATACTGAGTTTGTCATTGCACCAGGCGACCAGTTAGAAGTACTCATTTTTCCCAATGGCGGATATAATCTGATTGAATCGCAAATTACACGCGAGGATATCGGCTTTCAACAACAAACCAATGTCAATTCATTAGAATACACCGTAAATGCTGACGGCACAGCAAACCTGCCGCGTATTGGATTAATCGAGTTGGGAGGCTTAACCGAAAGTCAGGCCGAACAAAAACTAACATCCGTGTATTCTGAGATATATGCAGATGCCTTCGTGAACGTGCAAATCAATGGAAAATTTGTAACCGTTTTTCGTGGCAGCAGCGATGCGAAACAAATTCCTCTAACCAGAGCGGATATTACCGTTTTAGAAGCTATTGGCGCTTCAGGTGGAATTCCGGAAAGTGGGCGGTCATCGCACATCAAAGTTGTCAGAACGGTAAACGACAGTGTGCAAATTCAACAAATTGATTTAAGCGACATCGAACAACTCGCTTTAGGCGATGCATTCGTTTTACCAAATGATATCATTTATATAGAGCCGAGTCTTAACAGTAATGTCTTTCAGGAAATCGGGCCCATTATTTCAACCGTATCCGGCATAGCAGTGATTTATGCCTTTTTTGTTAACCTCAACAAATAATGTATGAGTACTGCTCCGAAAGAAATTGTGAATAATAAAGATTTAGAGGACCAGTCGTTTAACTGGCGATTATTTTTAACCATCGGCTGGATTACCCGCTGGTGGATTGTGCTCATTTTCATCACAGGTATAACTATCGCATATCTATACGGCAGGTATGCCACACCAATTTATCAGTCGCAGGCGGATGTGCAATTTCAGGACAGGTCGAAAGAAAATACAGTTGACCTGGGCATTTTAGTTTCGAACCTGAAAGTTGACCGAATGAATGAGGAGATGACGGTGCTCAAGTCGAAAGAATACAAATTTGATGCGCTTAGAAAATTGCCACTGGATATCAGTTATTTTATTCGTGAACGGGTTAAAGCCGGTGAAATTTACTCTGAGTCACCATTTGAAGTTCAGGTAGAAGTGATTGATTCTGCGATTATCGATGAGAAAATTGAATTTGAAATTATTGACACTACCAAATACAAACTGATATACGAATATGACGATGCACAAATCAGCCATACCTATCAGTTTGACAAACCTTACAACACTCCCGCTTTTACCATTACTGCACATTTAAAGCCGACCACAAGGGCTAAAATGAAACAGCAATATTATTTTGTGATAAATGATGTAGAGGAAACCGTAAATGATATTCAGAAAAAAATCAATATTGATGTCGATAATTTGTACGGAGGTAAAATCATCATTCAATATAGCGACAAGAACCGCATAAAATCACGAGATGTTGTAAATATCCTGGCAGATGAAATTGTGAAGATGAGCCTGGAGCGTAAGGCTGTTACAGCAGAAAAAATTATTGAATTCATCCGCAGCCAGATCGACTCCCTGGAAAACCAACTATATCAGCAGGAAACATTACTTAAAAACTTTAAGCAAAATAATCAGATAATTAGCCCGGAGGTAGCGGAAACTGAACTGGTTAAAAAACTCAACGACATTGACCAGGCTAATTTTGAGGTAATGCTGGAAGAAAAAAGCCTGCTATGGCTTCAGGATTATGTACACAATAAAAAACAGGATTTAGATGCACTGGCCAATTATTTTGGCGACTTGCAATACAATGACTTCTCTCCATACCTGAATTCGTTAGTTGACTTGCAAAACGAAAAAACCAATTTGTCGCTGAGTTTGCAAAAAAACGACCCGAGGTTAATTTCAATTGATAAACAGATTGACCAGGTTACCAGCAACCTCAATGAATCTATAAAAAACGCACAGAAAAAATTAGATGTGCGCAAAAATTACCTGCAATCTGAAAAAGATAAATACGAAGCAGCATTCTTCAGTTTACCGGAAAAAGAAAGTGAGTTTGCGCGATTAACACGACTGAACGACATCAAGGAAAAATATTACCTCCTTCTCCTCGAAAAGCAATCAGAATATGAAATTACCCGTGCCGGTATGTCAAGTGATTATGTTGTGTTGGACCCGGGAGAAAAAGGTATTTTAATTGCGCCTGTTAAAATTAAAATCTGGGGCTTAGCACTCTTAATCAGTTTAGGCGCCGGCTTTGCCTTAATTTATATTCGCTTTTTACTGCACTCCACCATTATTGGTGTTCCTGATGTGGAAATGGCAACCCATATTCCAATCATGGGCGTATTACCGCAGCTTACCAAACAGAAAACAGATTTACCAAAGGTAATTGTACCCGGTATGCCGAAATCGCATATCGCAGAAGCATTTCGTTCTATCCGTTCGAATATGCAGTACTTCCTGCGCAGTAATAAATCCTGCTACATGGTTGCGGTAACGTCTACGGTGAGTGGCGAAGGAAAAACTTTTACGGCGCTAAACCTCAGCAATGTCATCAGCGCTACTGGTAAGAAAGTGATTTTGGTGGATTTTGATTTGCGTAAACCTAAAATTCATAAAGCATTCGGCCTTAAAAACGATAAGGGTGTCAGCACCATTCTGATTGACAGAAATACGGTTGACGACTGTATTCAGCATATTGAAGAGGCTAACTGCGATATACTTATTGCCGGTCCTGTTCCGCCAAACCCGGCAGAATTATTAGTATCAATGGCTGCTGATCAATTGCTGAAAACATTATCAGAAAGATACGATTACATTATCATTGATAGTCCGCCGGTAGGTATCGTTTCCGACTCTGTGCCGATTATGTCGAAAGTAGATATTTGTATTTACATTATCCGCGCAAACTATTCTAAGCGGAATTATATCAATAATGTAAACAGATTATATCACGATAATCAATTACATAATCTCTGCATTATTGTCAACGACGCGAATGCTTCAGGCACAGAATACGGTTATGGATATGGATACGGTTACGGTTACGGATATTCGGGATACAACGATTATTATACAGATAGTCTCTCAGAAGGTGGATTCTGGAAACGCTTCTTTACGTTTAGAAGAAAATAATGTTATTGTATTGATGCCAATTGGCACATCACACGTATTATAATTCGTGTTTCAGAAATTTTCCTGTATGGCTGGAGGCATCCCGTGCTACCTGTTCCGGCGTGCCTTCTACCAATATCTGGCCACCACCGG
This sequence comes from Bacteroidota bacterium, assembly GCA_029571985.1. Lineage (GTDB taxonomy): Bacteria > Bacteroidota > Bacteroidia > Chitinophagales > BACL12 > UBA7236. The sequence goes on from JAKQVC010000135.1 coordinate 13,786, forward strand.
CACCTCCTTCAGGACCAAGGTCAATAATATGATCTGCGAGTTTAACCACGTCGAGGTTGTGTTCAATAATTAATACCGTGTTGCCTTTATCTACTAAATCTGTAATCACATCCATGAGTACGCGAATATCTTCAAAATGCAACCCGGTAGTAGGTTCATCGAGGATGTAAAACGTGTTGCCGGTGTCTTTGCGCGATAACTCTTCAGCCAATTTTACGCGCTGTGCCTCACCACCTGATAAGGTAGTTGATGCCTGACCGAGTTTGATATATCCGAGTCCTACTTCCTGCAGTGTTTTTATCTTCTTAAAAATTCGTGGATGATGTTCAAAAAAATCCACTGCATGGTCTACGGTCAGGTCTAATACATCGGCAATATTCTTTCCTTTGAAATAGATTTCAAGTGTTTCCCGATTGTAGCGTTTGCCGCGGCATTTTTCACACTCCACATAAACATCCGGCAGGAAATTCATTTCAATCACCTTCATACCACCACCTTCGCATACTTCGCAACGTCCACCTTTCACATTAAAGCTAAAACGACCTGCTTTATATCCGCGAATTTTTGCTTCCGGAACTAGGGCAAACAAATTGCGTATTTCGCTGAACACATCTATATAGGTAACCGGGTTTGAACGCGGCGTGCGACCAATCGGTGACTGATCAATTTCAATTACTTTATCAATATGATTAAGCCCTTCAATCTTTTTATACGGAAGCGGCTTCTTGAGTGCATTATAATAATGCTGTTGCATCAACGGGAACAAGGTGCCATTGATTAAACTGGACTTACCACTGCCGCTTACACCGGTAACACAAATAAGCTGACCAAGCGGAAAACGCACCGTCAGATTTTTTAAATTATGTCCGGTTGCGCCGTGCAATACTATTGATTTCCCGTTGCCTTTTCTGCGTTGTTTAGGCACTTGAATAGCGCGTGTACCATTTAAATAATCAGCTGTAATGGTATGTGCTTTTTTGAAACTGATTGGATCACCCGCTGCAACCAATTTTCCGCCGTGTATTCCGGCGCCGGGACCTAAATCGATAATATGATCAGCTGCCAGCATCATATCTTTATCATGTTCCACAACCAAAACGGTATTTCCACTTTCCTTTAGTTCCTGTAAAGCTGCAATCAGTCTGTTATTGTCGCGCTGATGCAATCCAATGGAAGGTTCATCTAAAATATATGTAATACCCACCAACTGCGAGCCAATCTGCGTAGCGAGACGAATACGTTGCGATTCACCGCCACTTAAGGTGCGAGTTGGTCTGTTTAAACTCAGATAATCAAGTCCCACATTTTTAATGAAACCGATACGCGCACGAATTTCTTTCAGAATATCCTTTGCAATGATTTGCTGCTTATCACTCATACCCTTTTCCACATCCTGAAACCATACCTGCAAATCTTTGATATCCATCATCGCCAATTCCGCAATATTGCGGTCATTCACCTTGAAGAAAAGAGCTTCTTGCTTTAACCTGGTTCCTTCACACACATCGCAAGTGGTTTTCTCCATAAAGTCCTCCGCCCAACGGCGCATGTTTTCAGAAATTGAATTGGAAAAGCAGCGCTTAATTAATCCGGCCAGGCCTCCGTATTCCAAAGTATACCATCTGTCGGATTCACCCGCCACAATTTCTTCATCATCCGGCATATCTACCACTTCTTCGCTACCAAATAAGATGGCATTCAACCCTTTCTTAGGGATATCTTTAATGGGTGTGCTTAAATTAAATTTATGCTTTGATGCTATTGATTTAATTTGTTTGAATAAGGTATTGTCCCGATACTCACCTAATGCCAGGATACCACCATTGTTAATGGTTTTCTGTTTATCCGGCATCAGTGTTTCCAGGTTCACTTCATATACCACGCCTAAACCTTTGCACCGAGGACAAGCGCCATAAGGACTATTAAAAGAAAATGTGTTTGGTGATGGTTCTTCATAACTCAATCCGGTGTCAAGACACATGAGTTTTTTTGAATAATTGAATACAGATTTACCATCCGCATCCATCACCATGATAAAATTCTTTCCGGCTTTTAAGGCTTGCACCACGCTTTGACGGATGCGCACCATATCATCATCATCCACCTTAAACCTGTCAATCACAATTTCGATATCATGCACTTTATATCGGTCGACCTGCATTTTAGGCACGAGGTCTTTCACTTCTCCATCCACTCTTACCTTCAGGTATCCTTGTTTGCGAATTTGTTCAAATAATTCGCGATAATGCCCTTTTCGTCCGCGCACTACCGGTGCAAGCAGCACAATGCGTTTATCATTGAATTTTTTAATTATACTTTCAATAATCTGATCTTCTGTAAAGCGCACCATCTTTTTTCCGGTGGCTTGGGAATATGCGTCTGATGCACGTGCATATAACAAGCGCATGAAGTCATAAATCTCCGTTACGGTACCAACAGTAGATCGCGGATTTTTATTGGTTGTTTTTTGTTCGATGGAAATTACCGGTGAGAGGCCTGTGATATTATCTACATCCGGTCGTTCTATGCCGCCAAAGAATTGTCGTGCATAGGAAGAAAAACTTTCCATGTAGCGTCGCTGACCTTCTGCATAAATCGTATCAAAAGCCAGTGAGCTTTTTCCCGAACCACTCACGCCGGTGATAACCACGAGGCTATTTCGCGGAATGGAGATATCAATATTTTGCAGATTGTGCACACGTGCGCCCTGCACCTCCAGAAAAGTAATATCACTTTCGCTGATGGCAGGCAAATGCAGATTGGTTTGTGCTGTATTTTTTGTTGTTTTACCCACTGACTATGCAGATAGAAATGGCTGCAAAGGTACGCCTTTTCTACCCTACAAAACAGGAAAACTCGAACTTAAGTTTAGCACATCCCCTCCCCTTATTCAGGCAGTGCGGCGATGCATTTCAGTTCGATGGCTATAGGTGTTGGGAGGGAGGTGATGCCCACTGTAGTGCGGCAGGGCTGGGCATCCTTAAAATATTCAGCATAAATGCGATTGTAGGTAGCAAAATCGCGCTGCATGTCTGTCAGAAAAACGGTTACATCCACCAGGTCTTCCCAACGGGCGCCGGAGGCTTCCAAAACGATGCGGACATTATCAAAAACACTGCGACATTGTGCCTCAAAATCGAAGGCTGTAAAATTGCCGTTTTTATCCTGCTCCAGGCCCGGAATCGCATTAGAACCCGGAATGCGCGGACCGATTCCACTTAAAAAAAGAAGATTACCCACTTTCCGTGCGTGCGGATATAATCCTACCGGTGCGGGCGCTTTATCAGTATGAATCGGATCAGACATAAGTGTAATTTTGTTGTGAAAATACTGCTTCTTAAGCAATTAGATGATGACGCTGTTTAACAATAATAGCAGATAGCGCAAACATCCATAAAAAAGTAAAGATGATCATTTGACCATCTTTACCTGAAATGACTATTTGGAATTGAATTTACTTCACACGCAAACGCTGTCCCGGACGCAATACTTTTTTGGACGAGATGCCATTGAGTTTGCAAATCTTACTTACAGTTGTATTATTTCTTGAAGCAATTTTAGAAAGCGTATCACCTTTTTTAACGGTATAATATTTCTTTGTACCGGTTGATGTAGTGCTACTTTCTGTAGTAGGTTTAAAGTGCTCGCGTTTCAAATAAAATACTTCTGAAGTAAGCACCTGATTTTTAAAATCAACCAGATATTTTGGGTTGATCGCAGCGCCGCGATAGCGTAGTTCATAGTGCAGGTGCGGACCGGTACTTCTACCTGTATTTCCACCCAAAGCAATTTTATCGCCGGCAGCAACGGTATCGCCTAAAACGACATTTATTTTTGATAAGTGCGCATAATAAGATTCAAGTCCGTTAAAATGTTTAATCACCACGAGGTTACCATATCCGGAAACATAATCCGCTTTTTTCACAATGCCGTCAAACGAGGCATATACATCATCACCCACTTCGAGGTCGAGGTCGATACCGCTATGAAACCGTCCTTTTCGCCATCCAAAATCAGAGTTTACTACGCTATGCTCAAGTGGAAAGGTATAGCAATTGCTCCATGGGCTCACCATATACACCGGAATACTATCAGTCATTTTCGACGGGTCGAATACTTCACCTGCAGCCAGTTCATTTTCGAGAAACAGCTCATCGTACATTTCGAAATGCTCTGCCTCTTCCGGGTTAGCAAAGTCGATACCACCGATATC
>JAKQVC010000150.1 GCA_029571985.1 Bacteroidota bacterium
ACTTCGTAACCCTTCCTTTCAGAACTGAAGGTGTTGAAGAAGCTTTGGAAAATGCAGCTATTACTGCGGTTGATGTTAATCCAAACCCAGCCAGCACAGATGCGATTATCAGCATCGAAGCTAATGGAAATGTTAATTTAACCATCACCAACATGTTGGGTCAGGTTGTATTTAGCATGGAAAACATCAATGTTGACGGATCATCTGCAGTTGAAGTATCATTGGAAGATATGACAGCAGGTATTTACCTGGTGAACATCAGCAACGGATCTGTGAATATGAGCAAACAGTTGGTTGTAAGTAAATAAATTATTAATTGCAGTTTAAATAAATGTGTCTCCGGTTAACGCCGGGGGCACTTTTATTTTACATACCTTTTAGATTAACCTAATGTTATCTAAATAATTAGGTAAGGTTGCAGCACGACCTTTGCATCAAAGATTTAGTGCATGCAACGAATTAAATTACTCAGTTCACTCCTCCTGTTGATTGCCATGGTGCAATTACAGGCTCAAACCGGTTCTATATCCGGTGTTGTGATAGATGCATCCAATGCTGAAACATTGGTTGGAGCAACCGTTTTAATACAGGAAATTTCCGGTGTTGGCGCCAGTTCAGATATTGATGGCCAATATCGTATCGACGACCTGAATCCTGGAACCTACACAGTTGTAATCAGCTACGTATCGTTTGAAACTAAAACCATTCCCGGTGTAGAAGTTACAGCCGGAAATATTACGCGGGTTGATGTTTCCTTGTCTACCGCCATCGAAAACATTTTTGGTGATTCATTGGTGTTGACAATTACAGGAACACGCCGTCAGGAAAACCTGACAACCATGCTCACATTTCAAAAAAATAACATCGCCCCGGCAGAAGTTATGTCGCGCGATATTATTACCAGAACTCCAGACCGAAATACCGGTGAAGTGTTGAGAAGAATGAGCGGAACTACCATTACGGATGGCCGATTTGTTGTCATCAGAGGGTTGAGCGACCGTTATAATATTGCCTTAGTAAATGGCAATATTTTACCAAGCACGGAGCCAGACAGAAAATCGTTTGCGTTTGATATGTTTCCATCTTCCATGTTGGATAACCTGATTGTTATAAAAGCAGCTCAGCCCAATTTGCCCGGTGATTTTGCCGGAGGCATTATTTTATTAAATACCCGCGATATCCCGGAAGAAAACTTTTTGACACTGAGTGTTGGGGGTGGATATAATTCCATTTCAACTTTCCAGGAATATTATGCTTATCAGGGCGGCAGCAAAGATTGGCTGGGTGTGGATGATGGCACAAGACAGTTACCATCCAGCGTTCCAGTTTCGCAGGACCTTTTTGATGAGCTGACTATTGAACAAAAAGCAAATATTGGTAAAGATTTTGCACCATGGGGAACAACTGCCTATGGCAGTACGCCTATTGATCAGAATTATCAATTATCAGGCGGGCTCGTTAAAAAGATTGGTAAAGTAGGCCAAATTGGTGCTATCGGCGCTGTTACTTATAGTAATAGCAATGTGAACTCCATCATTAACCGACTGGATTTTGATAACCTGACAGATTCGTTGCTGGATTATACAGATCAACAGTATCGGAATAACGTTAACTGGGGTGCTTTATTAAACCTTTCCTATAAATTAAATGGAAATAATAAGGTTTTTGTTAAGAATTCCTATAATGTAACTTCATCCGATATCACTACGCTGCGCACCGGCTATAAGTATCAAAGTGCGCAGTATGTGCAGAACGAATATTATGACTTTAGTTCAAATCAATTAACCAGCAGCCAGATAGGAGGCGAGCATTTTATTCCGGTTAATGAGGTGAAACTGAAATGGACAGCCGGGGTGAATAAACTCATTCGCGACCAGCCGAATTTCCGCACGGTAAATTACGCAAAGAATTATTTTCCAGCGTTTGATGGCGATACCGTATTTAATATGTCGCCTTCACCATTTGCTTCACCGGAAAACCTGGGAATCTTTTATTCCTATATGGAAGAAAATACTAAATCTGTTTCTGCAGATATAACCTATCCATTTAAGATTGGCGATGCACAGCAATCATTTGGTACTGGCGGTTTGTATTTGGGTAAAAACAGGACTTTCGATGCACGTGTAATGGGAGTTGCGGCATCTAACGATATTTATTTCAATCCGGATTACTTGTCTATCGTTTCAACCCCAATTGACCAATTGCTGACCGCAGATAATTTCTCTGAAAGCCTGTTTTTTATTGATGAAATTACGAACCCGTCAGATGCTTATACGGCCACACAAACTAACAAGGCTGTATATGCTATGCTGGATAATAAAATTGGAACTAATCTGCGTATTGTTTGGGGCGCACGTGCTGAATTTTTTACACAGACACTCTCTTCTTTTGCATACGGTGCCAGCACTACACCTGACCCGGTTGAAGTGGATACAAAGGAAACAGATAGCGTAGGATTACCTTACGATTTATTACCCTCTGTAAATATTACATACGCAGTTTCACCAAAGTCGAATATACGTGTAAGTGCATATAAAACTGTTGCTCGACCTGAATTACGTGAATTGGCGCCATTCGGCTTCTATGATATTGAAACTAACAGCAGTATTACCGGTAACCCGGGATTGCTGGCTACCAATATTTATAATGCCGACCTTAAATTCGAACACTTTCCGGGTGCAGGCCAGGTGCTTTCTGGAGGTGTGTTTTATAAGCGCTTTTATGATCCGATTGGTTCCCGATTTATTTTCGGAACAGTTCGTGAGTTGAAGCCGATAAATGATTCAGTAGCAACGGTATTAGGTGCAGAGATTGAATTGCGTAAAAATCTCGGGTTTATTGCACCTCAAGTGAAATGGCTCGAACATTTCACCTTTAATACAAACCTTGCCTTGTTAAGTTCTGAAACTGTTTTGAATACATCCGACACAGCAATTGCTGGCGCCAGCCTACGCGATTTGCAAGGTCAGTCTGATTATGTTGTAAATGTGGGTCTTACCTATATTGAACCGGAAAAAGGGTATTCATTCACTCTTTTGTATAATCAGATCGGTCGACGCATTTCTGAATATGGCAACGCACAGTACTATGATATTTATGAAAATCCACGCCCATTATTGGATGCGCAAATTGCGGTTCCTTTTGCAAAGAATAATGGAACAATTCGTTTAAATATTTCCGACTTATTAAGCCAGGATGCCATTTTCTATCAGGATATCAATGCTGACGGAAAATATGTAGAATCCGATGACAATACTATTCGCCAAATTGAATTTGGCACAAGAGTTTCTTTAACGATTAATTATACTATTAAATAACAAAACCAACCAATATGAAAAAACTGCAATCAACTTTCGTATGTGTTTTGGTGTCGATGACAGCGGCATTTGCTCAGTTGCCAACCGCCACCTTGTCGGGAGAAATTTCCGGCATAACCCGAAATCTCGTAAATGATACCGTGTATATCTTAAACGGTTTCGTGTATGTTGAAGATGGGGCTACCTTAAACATTGAAGCTGGAACGATTATCCGTGGCGACAAAGACAGTAAAGGTTCTTTGATTATCACACGCGGTTCTAAAATCAATGCGAATGGTACAGTAGATCAGCCCATTGTATTCACCAGTAATCAACCTGAAGGTAGCCGTAATTATGGCGACTGGGGTGGAATAATCATTTTGGGAAATGCACCAATTAACGTTGCCGGTGGTACTTCCATCATTGAAGGTGGCGTGGATACACCAGAAGGTGATGGTGTGTATGGTGGTGCAAATGCTACTGATAATTCCGGTATTTTAAAGTATGTGCGTGTAGAATATCCGGGTATTGCATTTGTGCCTGGAAATGAAATTAATGGTATTACTTTCGGCGGAGTCGGTTCTGGAACTATCGTTGATCATGTTATGGTAAGCCGCTCAGGTGATGATGCGTTCGAATTTTTTGGCGGAACCGTAAATTGTAATTATTTAATTGCACACAATACGCTTGATGATGATTTGGATTGCGATTTTGGATTTTCAGGTAAAATTCAATATGCTGTTGTAAAGAGAGATCCAAATTTTGCAGACGCATCGGGTTCTAACGGATGGGAAACTGATAATGATGCTACCGGCACAACTAATACACCTCAAACAAACCCAACATTCAGCAATATCACGGTTGTTGGTCCTATTCAAAATGCAGGTGATATTATTAACATTAATTACAAACGTGGTATGCATATTCGTCGTAACTCATCAACGGATATCTTTAATTCAGTTGTAATGGGTTATCCTTCAGGTGTTATGATTGATGGTTCACTTTGTGAAGCAAGCGCATTAGCAAATACATTAAAAGTGCAAAACATCGTAATTGCCGGTCACAATAATGATTTTGAAGTAGCCGCTGGTTCAACTTTTGATGCTGCTGCATGGTTCAATACAGTGGGTTATGGCAATTCGATTTTTGAAACAACAGCTGAAGTAATGTTGACAGATGCTTATAACGCCACTTCTCCAAATTTCCTTCCGGCTGCAGGTTCACCGCTTTTATCAGGTGCTTCATTTGATGCAGCAGAATTGGCCGACTTTGAAGAAACCTCTTATCGTGGTGCTTTCGGAAATTTAGACTGGACTTCATGTTGGGCAAACTGGGATCCGCAGAATACAAATTATGGTGAAGTACCTGGTACAATTGCTCCTGCTATCGCTTCTTTTGATTACACAAACACTGATTTAATGGTTATGTTTTCTAACACTTCTTCAAATGCTGTAAGTTACTCTTGGGATTTTGGTGACGAAACAACAACTGAAGATGTAAGCACAGAAGCTAACCCAACTTATACTTATCCGGCTTTAGGTATGTATACCGTTACCTTGGTTGCCACTGGTACCTGTGCGGATCAAAATACAACAGAAGGCACTATTGATCTTTCTGTAGGTATTGCTGATGCATCAGCACTTATTTCAACTTTGGTATTCCCGAATCCTGCAAATAACAATATACAGGTGGCTATTCAATCAGCCATTACCGTAGATGCGCAAATTCGCATCATGGATTTACAGGGAAAAGTAGTTTCGGAAACTCCTTCCCAAACTTTACTTGCCGGAAATAATACACTTTCATTGAATACAGAGACGTTTGCTGATGGTATTTATGTAGTTCAGGTAGCCCATCAGGCACAAATCGTAACTGTTCCTTTTATAGTAGCACATTGATTTTTTTCGTTGCACAAATCTGGGGCTGCCGCAAGGTGGCCCTTTTTTATTTTTGTGCGCGAAGCAATTCACCCAATATACTGATGGCCATTTTTTTTACTTCCTCCCGAATAGGTCGCCATGCATCTTTAGAGTCATTTTGGGGTGCGTCAACGGTGAGTTGATGAACAGGCATCGACCTCGTTTGATTCGGAAGCTGCGCATCATTAAATACAACGCCTACATCAAAATGTTTCGATGGTGCTGAAAGGCCGGGATATGTCTGATGAATGCCGTCTTCTCTTAAAATCTCCTGCACATGTTGTGGAACCATTCGTGGAACAGGCAAAACAGCAATATCAATATCCTGATTACCGAAATGCAGCAGATACCCGCAAAACATCTCTGCCAGCCCGTTCTCAGGAGAACTTACTATCAGTATTTTTTTCTTTACGTGTGATGCTGACATTAAATTAACTTTGTCTTAATATTGTATGCACAATTTTGTAATAAAATTAATCCTGCAAGTTTAATTTGCAAATATTCAATGAAATTTATCTGATAAAATATGGAATGGCATACTGATTGTATTGTACCAAAAAGCCGATTTCAACTGCAATTGAATAGCCAAATACTTCTGTTAGGAAGTTGCTTTACCGAACATATAGGAAAATCACTACTGGCATTTCGATTACCTGCCTTGGTAAATCCAACAGGCATTATTTTTCATCCGATTCCCTTATCTAAAACTTTAGTATCAGGCATACATCAAACGCATTTACTGAAAGATGATGTGTTTAATCATGCAGGTATATGGCGACATTTTGATGTGCATAGCAGTTTATCACATCCCGACAAGAATGAATTCCTGCAACAGTTGGAAAATGCCATTTCCACCATGCATGCAACCTGGCAAAAAACCACACATGTGATGATTACATTTGGTACGGCCTGGGGATATGTTCACAAACAGTCCGGTCATTTAGTAGCAAATAATCATAAACTGCCGGCCTCTCGTTTCGATAAGGTGCTCACCACTATTCCGGAGGTAGTGAATGCGTGGACTAAAATACTGCAATTACCCGAAGCACAGAATAAGCAGTGGTTATTTACAGTAAGTCCGGTCAGGCATTTAAAAGATGGTTTTATAGAGAATGCAAGAAGTAAAGCCATTCTGCTCGAAGCGATTCATCAACTCGAATCGATTCATCAGCATGTGTCCTACTTTCCGTCTTATGAAATTATGCTGGACGACCTGCGTGATTATCGCTTTTATGAAAAAGATCTTGTGCATCCAAATGCAACAGCAATTGAATATATCTGGGAGAAATTTACCAGCGCATGTATGCAGCAGGATGTGATACAATGGCTGGATGCCTATAAGCCGGTTTTAGCTGCTAAGCAACACAAACCATTTTTTCCTGAAACAAAAGAACATCAACAGTTTTTACAATACCAACAGGCATTCGTGAAACGCCTGCAAATCGAATATCCGATGATGCATCTGGAAGATGACCTGACGTTTTTCGCCTGATTATTCACCGTCATCAGCTACATCATCTAACAACGTTTCCGGTAATAATTTTTTAGGATGGAGACCGAGTTTGCGCAATTTTTCCGCTTGTCCAATTAAATTGCCGGATCCATCGCGTAATTGTTTCATCGCCTCGTCGTAACTTCTTTGAGATTTTGCAATCTGATCTCCAACTGATTGAAGATTTTCTACAAACCCGACAAATTTTTCATATAAAGCTGTTCCACGCTCCGAAATGCGAACGGCATTTTTATTGATTTCATCTTTTTTCCATAATTCGGAAACCAATTTTACGGCCGCAATCAGATTAGTAGGGGAGATGAGCAATATTCTTTTTTTATACGCATAATTCCATAACTCACGGTCATGCTGCATCGCAACCATATAGGCGGGTTCTATCGGCACAAACATCATCACAAAATCTAAACTCTGCACATAATCCTGATAGGCGCGTTTCGATAATTCGTCAATATGGTTGTAAACCGCCGCAACATGTTCATCTAATGCTTGTTTCTGCGTTGCTTCATCTTCAGCCGAACTATATCGTTCATAGGCGCTGAGAGATACTTTACTGTCAATGACTACCTGTCGCTTGTCGGGATAATGGATAATAAAGTCGGGCTGCATTTTTTTACCTTCAGTATTAAAGAGGGTATTTCCGGCAGCATCCCGTATAAATTCCTGCTTACTATATTCGCGACCTTCGCTTAAACCACTTTGCTGGAGAATATTTTCTAAAATCATCTCGCCCCAGTCACCTTGTGTTTTGCGTTGACCTTTTAATGCCTTTGTCAGGTTGTTCGCTTCATCGCTGATCTTATGATTTAATTGTACGAGCTCTTTAATGCGATCTTCTAAACTGAATCGTTGCTTGTTTTCCTTTTCGTAAGTCTCTTCCACTTTTTTCCGGAATTCTTTAATGTCATTATTCAGTGGATCCAGAATCAGGCGTATATTTTTTTGGTTCTCTTCCGTAAATCGTTTGCTTTTATCTTCCAGAATTTCGCTGGCCAGGTTTTTAAACTCATTCGTATAGCGATTCCCTAAGTCTTCAATTTCTTTTTTGATGGTTTCATTTTTTTCTTTCAGCACCTCGTTTTCGCCGCGTACTTTGATGATGAAGTTCTTTAATTCATTCAATTCGGTGGTTTGCTGTTCAGCAGATAATCGGAGCTCCTGGAAAGAAGTTTGTGCATGTTGCAAAGCCTGCGTTGCAGTGGCAAGCTGAATAGCACCCGCTTCCTTTTCTGTTTGCAGGAGTTTAATGTCTGTTTGCAGGGTACTGAGCTGTTGTTGTGCTTCCTGCAATCGAGCAGTAGTTAACCCGAGTTGCTGCTCTGTTTGCGCCAGCATTGCCTGTTTTGCATCCCATTCGCTTTTGCTGATAAAATTGCTTTCAACAGCATATTTTCTAATAAACCAGGTGGCAACTGCACCGATAAGAATTCCAATGAATAAAAATAAAATGTCCATAGCTGAATGGATGAAGATAATAAGAATATTCGCTGTATAAAACACAAAAGGCAACGAATGTTGCCTTTCAGTAGCGTGGGGGAGGGTCGAACTCCCGACCTCAGCATTATGAGTGCTGCGCTCTAGCCAACTGAGCTACCACGCCTCATTTTCCGCGTTGCGGGCAGCAAAGGTACAAGTTTTTTACAGGAAATTAAAATGGGATTACTTCTGTTTTAATTGCAAGGCCTCTAAAGTGGAGGCCTCTCCGGCGCGAATACCCTTGTCGGTCATGACTAATCTGCAGGTTTCAGCTTCGGCATCATGCTCAAAAAATAAATGATACTGCTTGTCGTAAGCCTCTTTCAGAAAAGCCTCTTTCTCTTTAATCGTAACAAGCGGCCGAATATCATAACCCATTACATAAGGCAGCGGAATATGTGCTCTGGCCGGTAACAAATCGGCCATGTAAACTACTTTAGTGCCATTTACATTCAATACAGGCAGCATCATGGCTTCGGTATGACCGTAGGTCCAGATAGTGCTGAAACCTGGATACAGGTCTTCATTTTCTTCCAGGAAATGCAACACGCCATGTTTCTGCAGAGGCTCAATATTTTCCTTTAAAAAGGATGCTTTTTCGCGTGCATTCGGCTGCATGGCCCAATTATAATGGGGCTCATTTGTCCAATATTTTGCATTTGCAAATGCCGGTATTAATTTGCCTTTTTCATTGCGTTTCACAGCGCCTCCACAATGATCAAAATGCAAGTGTGTTAAAAAAACATCTGTGATATCATCCGGCGTAATGCCGTGTTCGTGCAGGGAATGTTCCAGCGAAAAGGGGCCATGTGGTTCGTAGTGCGAGAAAAATTTTTCATCCTGCTTATTGCCCATGCCGCAATCAATCAGAACAGTTCTTCCGCCGCCTACCACCACCATGCAACGCATAGCCCAGGTACACAAATTATTTTCATCCGGAGGCACAAGCTTGCTCCACATTTTCTTTGGCACCACTCCAAACATGGCACCACCATCGAGTTTAAATAAACCGGCGTGTACTGAATACAATTGCATGGAACGAAAATACTACATTTCGCCTAATTCGGCTTAAATCAACCTCGAGCGAATAGCAGCCATTCGCAGAGCAGTTATGGCAGCTTCTTCACCTTTATTACCGTGTTTGCCACCGGCGCGATCTATTGCCTGCTGCTCGTTGTTTGTTGTTAATACGCCAAAAACAACCGGAGTAGAGTAGTCCAGACTCACTTGCGTAATTCCGTGTGCAACTGCCGATGAAATGTATTGATCATGGTCTGTTTCACCTTTGATAATACACCCAAGGCAAATAACGGCATCTAACTCCTGTGATTCAAGCAGTAATTGTGCTGCCTGAGGTAATTCAAAGCTACCCGGCACTTGTAGGGTAACGATATGTTCAGAAGGCGTTTTATATTTCGCCAGTGTATGGTAACAACCCTGATAAAGTCTTTCTGTAATGTCGGCATTCCATTCAGAAACCACTATACCAAAGCGAAACTGCTCGCCCGAAGGAATAGATGCTTCCTGATGTGTGCCAAGAGGCTGTTTGCCCGAAGCCATATGTTATTTGCTGGTGCCCAGCTTGTTTTCTGCGTAAGTAATGTCTAAGTCAATATTCAGACCTTCGGCAGATGTCGGATATAATTGTTTAATCTTCCGATACATTTCTAAGGCACCTTTAAGGTCGTTTTGTTCTGACATTAAATCGCCTGCGAATTTGTAGTAAGCCGGACTTTGCAAATTGTTTTCTGCTTCATCACCTGCTTTTTTGTACAGCTCTATTGCTTTTTTGTAATCCTTTTTATCGGCATAAGCATGACCAAGCAATTCGTATTTTTTACCGGCAAGTTCAGGTGTTGGAGCATCAAAACTTTCCAGTTGTTTAATCGCGTTGTCTAATTCATTCTTCTTCATGTAAATAACGCCGGCATAATAATGCGCCAGATTTCCTGAAGGTGTATTGCCGTATTGTTCGGCTACCTGCAAAAATCCGGAAACAGCGCCATCACCATTTAAAGCGAGGTCGAATGAATCCATTCCAAAATATCCCTGCGCGCCGTAAATGCTGTTTTGAGCAGATTCTACGCGTGGTTCCATATATAATTTCTTATAGCCAAAATAGCCACCGATGGCTACAATAATAACACCTAATCCAATCAGGATACCATTGCGGTTTTTCAGAAAGAAATTCTCAACTGACTGATACGTTCCCTGTTCGTTTGCAACCTGCTCAACAGGTTTCTTTACATCTTCCATAAATAGATTTAATCTTTAATAAAGGGGTAATCTTCTTGTAAATAAATATCTTCATACACAGCGCTGTCCTCAGGCCATGGAGATTCTTCAGCAAATTTCACACAGGCATCAATTTCTTCCTCTATGCGATTCTGAATATCTTCTAACTCTTTGGTAGTTGCGTATTTTTTATCGAGAATTTTTTGCGCAGTGGTTTCCAGCGGATCGCGCATTTTATATTCTTCAACTTCTTCTTTAGTGCGATATTTCGCAGGGTCGCTCATGGAATGTCCTCTGTAGCGATACGTGCGGATTTCAAGGAAAGTTGGTCCCTCTCCGTTACGTGCTTTTTCTACTGCCTCATAAATAGCTGCATGCACGGTTTCAGGTTGCATGCCATCAACTGGATAACTTGGCATATCATAGGCGTGACCTATTTTATACATATCCAGCTGATTTGTTGTGCGTTCCAATGAAGTACCCATTGCATATCCGTTATTTTCGCAGATAAATACAACAGGTATTTTCCAAAGCATTGCCATGTTGAACGTTTCATGCACGGCACCCTGACGCACAGCACCATCTCCGAAATAACACAAACACACATTTCCGGTGCCTTTATACTGTTCGGCAAAACCAATACCGGCGCCTAACGGAATCTGCGCACCAACAATACCATGTCCGCCAAAGAAATAATGTTCTTTACTGAAAAAGTGCATAGATCCACCTTTTCCCTTGGTAACACCGGTTACTTTGCCAAATAACTCAGCCATAGCTGCATTGCAGGAAATACCTTTTGCAATAGCTAAACCATGATCGCGATATGCAGTAATGATCGGGTCTGTCTGTCGAATAGCACTGATAGTGCCGGCTGCAACAGCTTCCTGACCAATGTACAAATGACAAAATCCTCTAATCTTCTGCTGACCGTATAACTGCCCTGCTTTTTCTTCAAAGCGGCGCATTTTATACATCAGTTCATACCAGTCAAGGTAGGTTTCTTTGGTTATCTTTGAGCGGTCCATTTAGTGTGCCGAAAAATCGAAGGGCAAAGTTACGAAAACCCGACCACAATCAAAACCAGCCGTGTTCCTGCGTAGTTTACAACTCCTGCACTATAAAAACTACAGTGCCGCCCGGGTGGCATTCAGCCAGAAGTTTACGCTGGTAAATGGCAGAAATGGCTCCGGAAAGACCAATTTAATCGACGCAGTGCATTATCTCTGCCTGTGCAAAAGTTATTTTACCCGCTCAGATGCTCAGGTAATGCAGCATGAAAACGACTTCTTTCGCATCGACGGCTCCGTTGAATTCGCCGACCGCACTCTGGATATCACCTGCAAATATCAATTTGCCAAAAAAGAGGTGCTGAAAAATGGGGTAGCCTACGACAGGATAAGTGACCACGTGGGTTTGATTCCGGTGGCGATGATTGCTCCTGACGATATTGCGATTATTAATGATGGTAGTGATGAACGACGCCGATTTCTGGATCAGGCCATCGCGCAGCTAAACGGGGTTTATTTACAGCGCCTGATGCACTATAACCGCGTGTTGGCGCAACGGAATGCCTTACTCCGGCAGGCAGCAACCGGCATGCAACCGGATAAAACCGTTGTCGGAAGCCTGAACGCACTTTTAGCGGCCGACGGTGCCTATATTTTTGAAGAGCGAAAAGCCTGGATTGCCCGATTTACACCAGTTTTCTGCCATTTGTACGACCAAATTGCAGGCGGAAGTGAATCGGTCGGGATACAGTACGTTTCACAATTGGAACATCAGTCGTTAGCAACGCTGCTGGAAGAATCGGCCCGTGAAGATTTTGCATCCGGTCGCACAAGTGCCGGTATTCATAAAGACGATATCCTATTGAGCGTAAAAGGCCACCCCGTGCGCGAAACCGGTAGTCAGGGTCAGATTAAAAGTTTCCTGATCTCGCTCAAACTCGCCCAGTGTCTATTGATGCAGGAGCAAACCGGCAGAAAAAGCATACTCCTGCTGGATGATATTTTTGAAAAATTAGATAAGCATCGACTTGAGGTAATTTTTACTATCTTGCAGGAACCGGCATTTGGTCAAATTATTATTACCGATGCCGATACCACCAGAAGTATGCAGTTTTGTCGCGAGCAACTGAATACCTTTGGACATATTGAAGTATCTGACGCAGTTGTTACGGAATTAGCCACATGAAAAAGGATAATCAACAGAAAATAGGAGACGCCATCAAACAGCTTTTCCATAGTTATCATCTGGATGATAAGGTGGCCGAGGTGCGTATTCGTGAAATGTGGGGCACCATCATGGGAGCCCCGGTTAAGCGATACACCGGAGAAATCAGATTTAATAAAGGCGTACTGCTTATTTACCTGCAATCGAGTCCACTCAAACAGGATTTGCAGTATAGTAAGGATACCATTATCCGCAGAATCAATGAGGAACTTGGCGAGAATATCGTGCGGGAAGTCGTGATTCGCTGAAAGCTGTCGCCAGGTGCAAATCTCACCCTGCCTTACTTATCAACAGGATTTGACATCTTTATGGCAACAAACGGCGATTTTCACCGTATATTAGCCATCTAACCAATCATCAGCCTCAACATGGAATTAGAGCAGCCTATCGTTGCCCCGTTAACACAAGATTATTCCACCTATACCCCCGAACATTTTAAAGTTTGGGAAATTCTTTTCGACCGCCAGATGGCCCTCCTCAAGGACCGGGCGGCAGAGGTATTTATGCAGGGTATTGAACTCATTCACTTCAATGCAAATCAGATTCCGAAATTTGATGAGTTTAATATCCGACTGGAAACGATGACCGGCTGGCAGGCGGTTGTGGTGCCGGGTTTGATTGATAATAAGCCTTTTTTCGAGCTGCTGAAAAACAGACGGTTCCCGGCTTCTACCTGGTTACGCAATATGGACCAGCTCGACTATCTGGAAGAACCGGATATGTTTCACGACGTATTTGCGCATTTGCCCTTACTCACCAACAAAACCTACTGTGCTTATTTATATGGACTGAGCAAAATTGCGCTTTCTTATATCGATAATCCAGTAGCTGTTGAATTAATCAGTCGCATATATTGGTATACCGTTGAGTTTGGATTAATTCGCGACAATGGCCTGCTGCGCATTTATGGCAGTGGTATCCTCAGCTCGCAAGGCGAAAGTATTTACTGTCTGAAATCCGGTATTCCTTCAAAGCGTGTCGATTATAACGTCGAGAAAATTCTGGATACACCTTATATCAAAGACAAATTCCAATCGACCTATTTTGTCATAGAAAGTTGCATGGAATTGTTTGAAAGTTTGCCTGATATCGAGGACGGTATTGCCAGAAGAATTGCCCATCCTGAGTTATTTGTTCAAGGATAAACCTATCTGCAACCCAAAGCACTTTATACTAAACAGCGCTCCCGAGGCGTTGATAGGGCATTCTTATACTTCTACCCGATGATTAATTTTTAGGACAATTCAGAATATGCTGTTTGCAGCTGTTTGTCAATTACCATGACCACTGCACGATTATGGCATACCTTTGGCTTATTAATTTTTGTTTAATAATCAATTCACCTGATTTATATTACTTATGTTAGGCATACTGCTGCAAATTACACCTACGGTAACCAACGCACCGGCAACTACTCCGGCAACTCCTGTTGTTGAACAAAATCTCAACCTGATTGAACTGCTCATTAAGGGCGGTCCGATCATGATTCCGATTGCCATTCTACTGGTGCTCGCTATTTATTTGTGGGTTTATAAAGCAATCACCATCAGCCAGATCAGCAAGATGGATGAACGCATGATTCCCGCCATTAAAGATCAATTAGTGAATGGTCATGTAGCATCCGCCGAATCGTATGTGCGTAATATCAATACAGCTCAGGCACGTGTTATCGACAGCGGTATCGCAACCCTCGGCAGAAGCATGCGCGAAATTGAATCCAATCTCGAAACAGCTGCCAACATCGAAATCATGCAAATGGAAAAACACCTGGGTTATATGGGCATTATAGCAGGTATTGCACCGATGCTCGGATTCATTGGTACCATTGCCGGGGTTATTAAAATCTTTTATAACATTTCCGTTTCTAACGATATTTCTATCAGCATTATCTCCAGCGGTTTGTACGAAAAAATGATTACTTCCGGTTTCGGTCTGCTTACAGGTATCATCGCTTATGGCGGTTATCACCTGATGCACATGAAAATCGATCGCACCGCTTTGAAATTACAACGCGCTTCATTTGATTTTATCCGCATCATCAATAAACCTGAATAATGAGGATTGGCAGAAGAAAGAAATTTGAAGCAGAGGTATTCTCTGCATCTATGAACGATATCATGTTCTTCCTGATGTTGTTCTTCCTGATTATTTCCACCCTGGCAAACCCCAATGTGATTAAAGTGTTGTTGCCAAGTGCTGAAAATGTTCAAACAACTTATAATAAACAGGAAGTGTCGCTTACCATTACGGCCGACAAGCAATATTTTGTGAACGATCAGCCGGTGATTTTTGAAATGCTTGAAACTACATTAGTGAATGCAACTGCAACAGAAACAGATAAACTCGTTTTGCTGCGTGCGGATGCAACACTCACGATTCAGGATTTAGTGGATGTACTGGAAATCGGCGCAAAAAATGATTTACATATGGTGATGAATACTTCGAAAGGCGGTAAATAATACATACTGCTTACACCGATAGTATTCCTGAAAATAACCTGATTTACAAAAGCTTCACATCATCAATGTGAGGCTTTTGTTTTTTCATGCCCTATTCTCCTGCATGATGTAACACATGCCGTTTATCGGCTAATCCGTACTTTTGCGACATGTTATTCGAAACAGCACCGCTCGCTGAACGCATGCGCCCAACTTCACTCGATACCTATATCGGTCAGCAGCATTTGGTGGGTGAAGGACAGGTGCTGCGAAAAATGGCGCTATCAGGAAGATTGGTTTCCATGATTTTATGGGGACCTCCCGGTGTTGGAAAAACCACACTGGCAAATATCCTGGCAAAAGCGGCACAGTTGCCTTTTTATTCTTTGAGTGCAGTTTCAGCCGGCATTAAAGATGTGAAAGAGGTGATTGAAAAAGCGCAGCGCTCCGGTAAAATGGTGTTGTTTATCGATGAAATTCACCGGTTTAATAAGGCGCAACAGGATAGTCTGTTAGGTGCAGTCGAAAAGGGACATATCATACTGATTGGCGCAACCACCGAGAACCCGTCGTTTGAAGTAATTAATGCCTTGCTGTCGCGATGTCAGGTTTATGTTTTACAAGAGTTGAGTAAAACGGATTTACAGCAATTGGTGCAAAGGGCTATCTCGACAGACGCAGAAATCAGCAAACGAAGCTATAGCATTGTGGAAGACACCGCCTTGTTAGCCATGAGTGGTGGTGATGCCAGAAAGTTGTTGAATATTATCGAGCTCATTGATGAAACCGTATTGAGCAGCAAAGTTGAAATTACGGATGCACTGGTAAGTGAAATAGTACAAACCAAAACGGCTCAATACGATAAAAATGGTGAGAACCATTACGACCTGATTTCCGCATTTATCAAAAGTATGCGTGGCAGCGATCCCAATGCAGCCATGTATTATCTGGTGCGGATGATCGAAGGGGGAGAGGACCCCAAATTCATTGCCCGACGCATGCTGATACTGGCCAGTGAAGACATCGGCAATGCGAATCCGAATGCTTTGTTGCTGGCAACAGCCTGTTTTCAATCGGTTACGATGTTGGGATATCCTGAGTGCAGCATCCCGTTGTCGCAAACGGCCATTTATCTGGCTACCTCTCCCAAAAGCAATGCCAGTTACGTAGCGCTCCAAAATGCCTATTCGGTAGTGCGGGAAACCGGTGATTTACCCGTGCCCCTGGCCATCAGAAACGCCCCTACCAAACTGATGAAAGAACTCAACTACGGCAAAGCGTATAAATATGCCCATGATTTTGAAGGGAATTTCGCCAACCTGGAGTTTATGCCGGAAGCCATAACCGGCCGAAAAATCTACGACCCGGGCAATAACACACGCGAACAGGAAGTACGCAAGTTTCTGCGCGAACGGTGGAAAGACAAATACGGGTATTAACCCCTCGACACAACCTGAATTTTAACGAACTGTCAGACTCAACTGGATTAGGCTGCATTCACCTGCAATTTTGTCGGCAGAATCGGTCATAATTGCCGTTTATTTCGGCAGGCATGGAATATGCTGATGGCGGTTGGAATCATAACTATCAAAAACAAAATTTGGACTATATGGCAAAAACTAAGTTGACAATCAGGCCGTTAGCCGACCGCGTAATCGTGCAACCGGCAGCAGCAGAAACAATGACAAAGGGTGGTATCATCATCCCTGACACAGCAAAAGAAAAACCGCAGAAAGGCACAATCGTAGCAGCTGGACCCGGCAAAAAGGATGAGCCTGTTACCGTAAAAGTGGGCGATTCAGTATTGTATGGTAAGTATTCCGGCACTGAAATCAATATTGATGGTGTTGAATACCTCATCATGCGCGAATCAGATATTTTTGCAATTCTCTGATTATAAGTATCTGAATATCAACATTTTATATAGGTTAACTTATTCGAAATTTAAACAAAGGAAAACATGGCAAAGATTATAAAATTTGACGTTGAAGCACGTGAAAAACTCAAAAGTGGAGTTGATGCGTTAGCAAATGCGGTAAAAGTAACCCTCGGTCCAAAAGGACGTAATGTGGTTATCGAGAGAAAATATGGCGCACCTCATGTAACCAAGGATGGTGTTTCTGTAGCTAAAGAAATTGAGCTTGAAGACCCAATTGAAAATATGGGTGCTCAAATGGTGAAAGAAGTAGCCAGCAAAACCAGCGATGTAGCCGGTGACGGTACTACTACAGCTACAGTACTGGCACAAGCCATTATGGCAGCCGGTTTGAAAAACGTAGCAGCAGGTGCTAACCCGATGGATTTGAAACGCGGTATTGATAAAGCCGTAGTTGCTGTTGTGGCAGAATTACAGAAATTGGCGCAGAACGTTGGCAACGATAACAAGAAAATTGAGCAGGTTGCAGCCATTTCGGCTAACAACGATGCGGAAATCGGAAAGCTGATTGCCGATGCAATGGCTAAAGTTTCTAAAGATGGTGTTATTACCGTTGAGGAAGCTAAAGGAACGGATACGTATTCTGACGTTGTGGAAGGTATGCAGTTTGATCGCGGTTATTTATCTCCATATTTCATTACCAATGCGGATGAAATGGAAGCAGAAATGGATCGTGCTTACATCCTGATTTACGATAAAAAAATCAGCACCATGAAGGACCTCCTTCCGGTACTGGAAAAAGTTGCCCAGCAAGGCGCTCAGTTGCTCATCATCGCTGAAGATGTGGATGGTGAAGCACTGGCTACCCTCGTGGTAAATAAAATCCGTGGCACCATCAAAGTTTGTGCTGTTAAAGCACCTGGCTTTGGCGATCGCCGTAAAGAAATGTTACAGGATATTGCCATCCTGACCGGTGGAACTGTAGTAAGCGAAGAATTAGGACACAAACTCGAGCAAACTGATCTTACTTACCTCGGTCGTGCTGAACGCATTACTGTTGATAAGGACAACACAACTGTTGTTGGCGGTAAAGGCAAAAAAGATGATATCAAAGCGCGCATCAACGAAATCAAGGCGCAGATTGAAAAAACAACTTCAGACTACGATCGTGAGAAATTACAAGAGCGTTTGGCTAAGTTGAGCGGTGGTGTTGCTGTATTATATGTGGGTGCTGCAACAGAGGTAGCTATGAAAGAAAAGAAAGACCGTGTAGATGATGCTTTACACGCTACCCGCGCTGCTGTTGAAGAAGGTATCGTTGCAGGTGGCGGTGTGGCTTATATCCGCGCTATCGACGCACTCGAAAAACTCCGTGGTAGCAATGAAGATGAAAAAATCGGTATCGATATCATCAAAAAATCATTGGAAGCACCAATTCGCACCATCGTTGAAAATGCTGGAATCGAAGGTTCTATCGTAGTGCAAAAAGTACGCGAAGGAAAAGCAGATTTCGGTTTCAACGCTCGCTCTGAGAAGTACGAAAACTTACTCAAAGCTGGTGTAATCGATCCGGTAAAAGTTACACGTGTGGCACTCGAAAATGCAGCGTCAATCGCTGGATTGTTGCTCACCACCGAATGCACCATCGTAGAAAAACCAGAGAAAAAAGACCCAATGCCAGGCGGAATGCCAGGTGGCATGGACGGCATGATGTAATCCAGCATCAGCAAAATATCTTTATGCAAAAGCTGCCTCTCATAATGGGGCAGCTTTTTTTTTAGCCATCAAGCAGTTCATCTCTGCATTCGCCTTATTACCCAATAAAAGGAATAAGGAATGAGGAATAAGGAATAAGAAGGAGACTTACCGTCTTCCTGTCTTCCCGGCCTCGTGCATTTAATACGCCACTAGCAAAAGCAATAATTTCATGTATATTTAATTTCAAATCGCATACCATGAAACTCCTCCTCAACCTCCTCATGTGTGTAGCACTCTCATCCGTCTGTGCACAATCCGCCTGCCTAACCTACGGCTCACCAAGCTATGAACTACCCGGCGATATCATTGAGACCGCTGATGGCGGCATGGCCATCTGTGGGCATTCAAACTATATCAACGGCGAATTTTCAGATTACCTCCTCATCAAAACAGATAGCATGGGCGAAGTACAATGGTCAAAAATATTTTTTTCCGATCATCAGGATCTGGGATTTGATATGCTCCAGGCAAACGACGGCACCTACTTCATCGCAGGCACCACCTTTAATGATAGTATGAATTACGATATGTCCATCCTCCACGTATCGGAAGCCGGTGAATTAATGGAAGCCGCATTTTTTGGCAATGCATACGCACAACTGGGCTTCACCATGATTCAAATGCCGGATGGCGGGTTTATTATCGGCGGACACAGCGATTCGCTCACAGATGTATCGCTGCTGTTTCAACCATCCATCATACGCGTAAATGCCAACCTCGAACCCCTCTGGTTACAGCGCTTCGACCAATGTCCGCAATGCACCGGCGAAGTATATGATATTAAACTGCTCGAAACCGGCGAATTTATGGTAGCCGGTTATGTAACAGAAAGTTTTTTCTCTTCAACCAACGATGCGTTTGTTGCCAAGTTTGATATCGATGGAAACCTGCTCTGGTATAACCAGACAAGCGGTGTAGATGAATTTTTGGTTGCCGGACAATGCCTCGCCCCAACACCAGATGGCGGTTGTATGCTCATGGCCCAAATGAATAACGGCACATACGAAGTGCTCGTTGCCTATATCAATGCTGCCGGCGAAACACAATGGGTGAAACAATTCGATACCGGTGGCGCAGATTATGTGGGCGATATCCTGAGAACACATGATAACCATTATGCAGCATCATTTACATCAGATAATGGTTCACGCAGATCCGTCCTTATGAAAATGAACATCGACGGCGATACACTTTTCACAAAAATGATGAGCAATGGCACCATGGAATTTCAAACGAATATGATAGAACGCAGCAATCACACCTTTGCACTGGTGAATAATTTTATTCCGGATGGCGAGTCCACCGATGAAATTATGCTGTATCTCACCACAGAAAATGGCGACAATTGCCTTCCAGATGAAATCGAAATTGAGATTACTGATTTACCATTTTTATATTCCACCGAAACAAATAT
Source organism: Bacteroidota bacterium (assembly GCA_029571985.1). Classification (GTDB taxonomy): domain Bacteria; phylum Bacteroidota; class Bacteroidia; order Chitinophagales; family BACL12; genus UBA7236. Next base: position 20,155 of record JAKQVC010000150.1, read on the forward strand.
GTTTTTTTCTCACGTAGAAAAATCCGGGTCATTAATTACGTATCCGGGGTTGGGGGGAAATGTAATTTGTGCGGATACGGTATCTGTTCCTGTACCAGTTACTTCAATTCCCGGCAATAGGGAAGCAGTTATCGTTCCAAACCCTAGCTCGGGACTATTCAAAATACATGCTGAGCATATCGTTTCAGTATATCTCACAAACGTATCTGGTCAACATGTAGAAGCAGATATCTCGCTTACTGAAACAGACGTCATTGTAAATTTGGCACAGCCTTCAGGTTTGTATTTTGTGTATGTAACTTATGAAAATGGGGTGGTGGATAGATTGGCAGTTATGATAGAATGAGCATTAAATAAATACACGAGGCCGGGAAGGCGGGGAGACTGGAAGGCCGCCTTGTCTTACCGTCTCCCCGTCTTCCCGGCTCCTGCATTTAAACCCCTAAAATTGTTTTCAACCGCATATAGCCAGTTTTACTCACCGGCACTTTAGCACCCGAGCGGAGTATCGCAATTTGGCTGTCTTTTTCATAGGCCTCCAGTCGCACTATTTGTTGCACATCTACAATATAACTTCTGTGGCATCGAACAAACCGGTCCTTATCTAAAGTCTGCTCAAAAAATGCCATCGTTTTATGTTTCATAAACCTGCCTTCAGCAGTATGAATCATTACATAATCTTCAGCAGCCTCGATATATATAATATCCGTGAAAGGAATAATTTTAATTTTATTATTCAACTTAATCACCACACGTTGAGGCTGATGTTCAGGAATTGTTTCAGCAATTACCTGCGGAATATCTGTTGGTGTTTTAGCTGCATCGCGCCATTTTTGAATGGCCTTATCAAAACGCTCCCGGTTAAATGGTTTAAGCAGGTAATCAATTGCTGCAATGTCGAAGGCTTTAATGGCATATTCATCGAAAGCGGTTGTAAATATTACAGCCGGACTTTTATCCAACAATTCCAGCATTTCGAAGCCATTTATTTTGGGCATCTGCACATCCAGAAAAATTAAATCAGGCTGGTGTTGCGTAATGGCCTTTACACCTTCAAAACCATCGCCGCATTCGGCAACAACCTGCATATCGTCGTGAGCAGCCAGGCATTCGGCAACGAGGCTGCGCGCAAGTGGTTCATCATCGATGATAATTACTTTAATCATATAACCTGAGGTATAATTATAGTGGTAGTAAATGTATGTTCATCTTGTGAAGTTTGCAACAAATCGTTTCGTGAATACAACAGAAACAAGCGGCGCTGCACAGAACTCAATCCAAAGCCCGTACCCTTAACACGCTGCGTGGCAGGATCGTACGGATTCGTAATGGTGACATATAAATACGGCTTTTCATCTCTGGCCTGTATCGAAATAAGCACCTGGTCGAGTGTATCGTATAAACCAAATTTTATAGCATTTTCTAAAACAGGTTGTAAGAGTAAACTCGGAATTTGTAATTGATTGCAGGTGTCCGGACAAATAATTTCAGTTTGCAGGCGATGGCCAAAGCGTACCTTTTCTATATCTAAATACAGTCGCAGGTGGCGGAGTTCTTCTTCAAGTGAAATGAGCTGCGCTGTGTCTTTGCGGATTGTGCCACGCAGAAAGTCGCTCAATTGTTGAATCATGTGCCTGGCTTGTTCAGGTTTTATACCTGCGAGCGCACTGATACTATTTAAACTGTTGAAGAGGAAATGTGGTTGCAACTGACTGCGCAATTGAAATAATTCAGCCTCCTTCGATAATTGTTCTGCTTCATATTTCCGCTTAATCGTTGCCTGCTCATCCCGTATGGTGTACACCAATATATTAATCATGGTAACACAGGCAGCCAGCAAAATGGCAACACCGAGTTTAATGGGAAAGGATGTTTGTAAAAAACTAATATAATCCGCATCATTATGAAAAATGAGGCGCAAAAAGAAAGTACTGAGAATAGTACTGGTCAACGCAATACCAAGCGCACTGATAATAACATAACTGATACGGTCCTTTTTGGGGAAATAATACTGCATAATGAATACCTGAAGGATGCTGCAATCTATCAGAATCATATTAAATACAGTACTATCGGCAATCGCGTTCACGAGCGACAGATCGAGCCAGAATAAAATGGCAGCATGCACAGCCATCCAGAATATCCAGCTGATAATCAACGGCCGGATATAGGCAGCATTTAATACATTCGGAACGGCCATGAGTTGCGATTAATAGCTTTTGATTTCTATGCCACCAAAAATATTCGTTCCCCTTAATATCAGTTGTTTGCGATGATCAACAGCCGTATTGGTTGTTGGGCGATTATCCTCAACACCTCCAAAAATCGAAACCATTTCACTGCGTTTTAAATCCCAGTGCGGTGGAATAATAAGCGTACAGCCACCAAAAATTTGTGTCAATTCTAAAATCACCTGTCCTTCAAAATCCGCTTGCGACAAGTTGAGTTCTGTTCCACCAAAAACACTGACTGCCTCACCACCTTTAAACGACTTGGTGAAAACATTTTTTTTAGACCCGCCAAAAATTGAAACTACATCGAGATAATCATCACTGCCCGCATCTTCACTGCTGAAAGCAGCACCTTTGTTATAGGTGTATTTTTGCTGGTAGTGTTGAGTATGGTCATTCTGGTAGGTGAAATACTTGTTTTTTGCGCGTGTTCGTTTTTTCCCAATCAGCAAATACAATCCCATACAAATAATGAGCAATGGACCAAAGTATAATCTGAGGTTCATATCCGGAACATGATCGTCTATAATAAACCATGTTCCTATGGCAATGCAGGCAACCCACGCAAAACCGGTGTATCGATGTTTTTCACCTATATAAATACCGGCGATAATCAGCATCCATTCCCATTGAATTACGTTCAGCGGAAATTGCCAGTCGGTAGCCCGGTCTAAAAAGAAAAGGACGCCAAGCACGATCAGGGCCAGTCCTGTTAAGAAATATCTTTTAGGCTCTTCCGGTGTATAATGATCTGGTTGCTGGTTGCCGGTTGAGGTTGTTTTTTGTTCCTGATTCGGATCATCCACGAGTTGCATATTCTCCAATTTTTAACAAATGTAAGCCCCCGCGGCTTTACAGCCTATGCGTTGGCGTCAGAATGAGGCTGAAGTTCGACGAAAGGGGCTTTTCTGGCGGTAAACAACGCTTAATTGGAACACTATTTGCGGTATATTTGTCGCCTAATCTAATGTTATGTTCAAGTACCTGCTGCCTGCTTTTATGGTAATGAGTATACTTACAGCCTGTAATGGAGGGGATGAAGAACCTGTTAATCCACCTAAAAAATTAGGTGACGGTCAGCCGAAATTTGTAAAAGAAGGTGAGCTCACTTTTATGGATGCCGCCAACAATCCGATTATTTCCATCGATATTGAAATTGCAGAATCGCCGGCAGAACAGCAACAAGGACTCATGTATCGTTCATTTATGCGGAATGATAATGGTATGTTGTTCATTTTTGAGCGCGATGAACCACGTGCCTTCTGGATGCACAACACGATTATCCCATTGGATATTATTTACGTAAACAGTAAAATGGAAATTGTGTCAATCGCACAGGATACACAACCGTACTCAGATGAATCTATCCGTTCAAATGGTCCCGCCATGTATGTTATTGAAGTGAACAGTGGTTTCTCCGTTCAATACGGTTTAAAACCAGGTGTGAAAGTGCAGTATGCTAAAATGTGATGGGATAGAGGCGTTGCCATCATCTTCCGGATAAACAAACCGGGTTATAAGAACTCAACATCCATACTTTTTCTTGAGCGCATCAGATATTCAATACCTGTTTCTACGTTCAGGTCTTCGAAAATTCCCTGATACAGTGTTTTAATAATCGGACAATGAATGCCATGAAAATTTGCCAGTCCGTTGGCGATGCGAATGGTATTGATACCTTCCGCCACTTCATCCATCGAAGCGCGAATATCCGCAATTTTCTCACCCTTCGCTAAGCGATATCCCACAGAATAATTTCGACTGGCAGGGGAGGAGCAGGTTGCAATAATATCACCAATACCGGCTAAACCTAAGAAGGATTTTACATCTGCCCCCAAAACTTCACTGAGTTTTATAATTTCTGCCCAGCCTTTGGTAATAAATAAGGCACGTGCATTTTCACCCAAACCTAATCCGCTCACCGCACCTGAACCAATGGCCAGAATGTTTTTTAAAACGCCGGCGAGTTCAACGCCCACAATATCGTGACTGCCATATACCTGAAACCGGTGACTGGTTAGCAGGCGATGGCCTTCCTGAATGACTTCGTCAAATCGACTGGCAATTACGGTAGCTGCCGGAAATCCACTGGCAATTTCACGTGCAAGGTTTGGCCCGGCTAAACAACCGATGCGCACCACCACACTTTCTCGACGAATTAATTGACTCATTGTCAACACATTCTTGCCGGCAATGCGCGATTTTTCTTTGAGTTTTTCTAGTCCCTTTTTCTTGAGGGCTAAACCTTTAGTTCCGTGAATTAAAATATGGTCTGGTCGCAAAAATGGCGCCATCGTGCGAATGGTATCCTTAAATCCATCGCTGGAAACAATTGGAAACAACACATAACATTGCCTGGCTACATGTGCAATATCGTGTGTGGGTATAACCTGCTCATGCAATTTTTGTCCTGCCGACATGCGGGTATTCTGCATTTCTGCAACGTAATCCTGCCGGCGACTGTATAAGTATACAGCGTTGTTTTCTGCTAATAAATTAGCAACTGCAGTGCCAAAACTACCGGCACCAATAACGCCTACAGGGTGTTGTTCAGACATGCTTTTCGAGTCCGTATCCTTCTAATCGGTTTTGATAAAAGAGCAACAACTTCATATCCTGGCATTTAATATTGCCATTGCGCATTTTTATCAACGGGCGTTTCGGATGATATACGCCCAGTTTTTTTATGGCATAATCAATAAGAGTGTCCAGGTCTTCAGCCAATACAATCGGGTCAACGCGAATTTCTTCTTTGTTTTGAAGTCTTTGTAACTCTTTAATCAGCGATTTTACCCCTTCCCGTAATTCCGCGCGGTCTAATTCACGGAATTCTTCAGCCATGCGCAATACAGAATACAAATCACTGTTGTGATGTTTCTTCTGAAAAATCTTGAACGCGGCAAATGCCACCACATTTTCCGGCAAAGCAACAGTATTCTTTTTAAAGGCAACAACAATCGCTTCACTCAGCATTTTGGTATATACCGAATCGCGTTGATTGTCGTTGGTGAGTTGGCCATGCGAACGGAAATAGTCGCGAATATCAATTATGTTGCCATTGTTATCATAGCTATTGCCTTCCATATCCACCGGGTTGCCGAATATGTCCATACACTTGCCATAAGCAATAGTAAAATCAGCATCTGCCGTAAAGAAGCGATACATGAATTTTAAAATCTTATAACTGGAGCTGTATTTATCGGATGGCACGAAGTACCGTTCCTTGCCCACGTTTTTCAGATGCTCATCAATTAATTCTTTAGCTTCTAAAACAAATCCGTAGTTCATCGTTACAGGCACCACAAAAATTTTCGTAAATGGTTTTTCCTGTGCTTCCAAAATCAGTCTGCGTTGGGCTTCCAGGGCTGTTCCCAATAAACCCAGCTTGAGTTGCGACTCAACAACGTTGCTCCGTGAGCGGGTGCCTCCCGGGAAAAACAGACTATGACCTCCTTTGGCAATTACCTGAGTGGAAAAGGTTTTTAATGCTTCGAGATAAATCGCATTTTTTTTCCGGCGGTCTACCCGATAAGCACCTAATCTATTCATAAAATAGGCGAGGAACCGAACGGAAAATAAGTTTAATCCGGCACCATAAAACATCGCCGGTAATCCGATGGCAGAAATACCCCAACCAACCGTAATCGAATCGATATTGCTGGAGTGTGTAGGTACCACTACGATGGTGCCTTTTTGTGCTAAGGCCCTCACCTGATCGATTTCGCCAACTAGATGTACACTTTTAAGTAAATCCTTTTTATTGCCGAACAAGCGGATAAATGCGCGACTATGCGAAGCATTCAACAAACGGTTAAAAGCAAAGGGCACGAATCGTTCGGCAAATTGATAAGTGCCTTTATTAAAGTTACCAACAATTTCATGCGCATACCGATGAATGATGCGACGCAATATTGCCTTCTCTTCATCAATTTTGTTATCTGCATGACTTTCTAGTCGAACAAGCGCATTTTTTACGCTGTTCCAGAATGTTTTTTCATCCGGGGCATCCGTTTTCCAAGGGCGTTCAACGCGGATTTTTTCCAGGTAAACAGCCTTGGCTAATTCAACCTGAATATCCTTTTCGGTTGGATTTTTTTTGAGAATATGATCTAAAGTTTCATCAATCACCTGCTCAATCAGCAGATCCCTTTCCTGCGAAATCTTATAAATAGGCCAGTCCTCGATGGAGGGAAGTATCCACGGATATGGCCTGCTTGGTGATTGTTGCTTTTCTTGGTCGTTGCCCATCTTTGCAAATATAACCGATTGTGCGGCAAAATGAACTTTTAAGCGTAGATTTGCATTCTTGTAGATAGGGCAAATAGCCCGAATTTACTGGGGTTGACAGGAATTGACAGCATCGTTCATTGACAGGTAAGCATGCAGAGCATTGTATATTGGCTCTTTAATCTTAATGTATAACACTTTTTTAATTGGCGAGTCTAACTACGCCTTGGCTGCCTAATTCAGAGAATTAGCGTGCCTTCGTTCCCGGAAGCTGTTTGTCTGGTACACTTCCGATGAACGTCATCTCACCGGGCTGGTTCTGTAGGGCTTCGATACAGAATGAGATTAAGAAGCTATGGTTATGCTCAGGTACGGGGGTTCACCCTGCATAATCAGACAATCAAGAACGCTCTAAGCATGTAGAAAGCTTGCTAATGCCTTGTCTGGACGTGGGTTCGAATCCCACCAACTCCACAAACAAACATAAAAACCTTCTTGAATTTCAAGAAGGTTTTTATGTCTGTTGTGGCAAATAGTCGAATTTTATAAATGGTATGTATCTGGTACTTAAATTAAACCATTATGGATAGAGATAGTATAACTATGTAGATGATGCTTATTCGAGTGGAAAGGGCATATGTTTCTGAATTTAAATGAAAACATAAAATAATTTATTAAATTTCCAATTGATTTAAGATGAATGTGCATTATAATGAAGGCTCCCCCGGAAACAGTATCAATTAAAACTACTAAATTCGGGAACCAAAATGAAAAAGTCAAAATTTACGGAGAGCCAGATTGTTGCAATTCTGGCGCAACAGGAGCAGGGCATGAAAGTAGCTGACATTTGTCG
>JAKQVC010000156.1 GCA_029571985.1 Bacteroidota bacterium
CTTTTGTACCCGTTATTGGTATTCTTTTTGCGGTTAAACTTTCAAAACTACACAATTACACATGGATGCTAAAATTACCAGGATAGAAGTGTTGCTGGATAAAATAAACTTATTATTTGCCCAGGTTCAGGAAGATGGTGCATTAGACAAGGTTGAGGCCGGACTGTTATTGAAATATACAGAGCAGCTAACAGCCCTGCTGCGCGATGAGGCTGTCGTAACTTCCGTGCGTCCACAGGAGAATAGGGTAGAGGTGGAGGAGAAGAAAATAGTTGAAGCAATTATCCCTGAAGCAAAACAGGAAATAATTCCACCCAAAGAAATTATCCGTGAACAACCGGTAGAAATACAAGCGCCTGAAGTAAAAACAGTAGAACCTGTTGTGGAACATAAAGTGGAAGAAGTGAAAATCGAACAACCACCGGTTGAGATACCAGTTCAAAAAGTGGAGGCGCCTGTTTATGAAGATAAAACCATTCAACCGGAAAAAACAGTTGAAAAACAGCAGCGCAAACCGCTGGTAAAACATGCTGATGATGAAGACGAGGAAGAAGCACTTAAACCGGAATTAGATAGTAAGCTCTCCTCACATAAAGACAAGAAAACACTGGCAGATAAAATAACCTCGCATAAGGCGAAAGATTTAATTAGCATGATCGACCTGAGTACTCGTATTGCTTTGCAACGGCAACTGTTTAATAATGATAAAACGGTTTATGATACTGTGATTAAATCTATTAATGCCATGCCAGATTTCGCAACAGCTGAAAAGTATATCCGTCATGATTTAACACAGAAATTTGGCTGGACAGATGCGGAAGATGTTGAGCAATTATTAGAAGTCGTGCAGCAAAAATTTAGTTGACGTCCACATCTTATTGCTCAAACGCTGAACAACGGGATGTCTGTTTTAGAATTGAGAACGAATATAGCTGACTATTGTAGCTGATCCGCCTGTGTGGCTGTGCACATAGTGTGCGGCATCATCCCCAACACCCTTCCATACAAACGGGAACTGATTCATCAGATTTATCCGGTTTAATAAATCGTCGGCTGATGTTATAATGAGTGCTGCATTAGCTTTAACTAAGTCCGAAGCTTCTAAAAACTTTTTATACTTAGGTCCGAAAATAACTGGCTTACCATATACTGCGGCTTCCAGTGTATTATGCACGCCTTTCGTTAAACCGCCACCAACATAATTAACATCGCCATATCGATACACTTTAGATAACATGCCCATATTATCTAAAATTAAAATGCGTTTAGCCTGAATAACTTCTTTTGATAAGGTCGGAATGTCTGAATACTTTATCGTAAAATCTTTGAATAATTTTAATGTTTTCTTCATCGAACGTGCGTCGATATGATGTGGGGCTAAGATTAATTTGAAATTGACATGCACGAGGTTTTTATACATCGTCCGCGCAAGAATTTTTTCATCATCAGGCCAGGTGCTGCCCGCAATCAAAACATTGTAATCTCCTGTAAATACATCGAATACTTCTTCGTCAAAAGGCTCTTTGGCAATGGCAGCCACGCGGTCGAATCGGGTGTCGTACGCCACTTCAGCATGTTTAAATCCATACTTATGCAAGAGGTTGAGACTGTCCTGATGTTGCACAAAAATATGCG
>JAKQVC010000189.1 GCA_029571985.1 Bacteroidota bacterium
GCCAGGATGGAATAATCACCGCAACCCGGGCACCAGCGCACTTCCTGGTCGGTTGCAAAATCTTTGGCGGTTAATGGAACTGCTGTGGTTAGCGTATCACTCATACGTCTTTGTTTTAGTGCCTAAAGTTATAAAATTCCCGTTAATAAGCAAGGTTAAAATGTTGAATGTAAGAATATTGATCAGGGTTTTGACTATCAACTATTATTCATTATTGTTCCGCCCTGAATGAAACACCATTTAGACTCAATGCTGAATTGTTATAACCGGAACCTAACGTTACCCCTCCGTCGTTTCCGACTCTTAAAGTCAAAGGGGCAAAATTATTATCTACAATAAAATTAAGCATCCCTATCGGCCTGTAACCTGGAGGCAGGAAAAACAGCAACGCACTTGTTCCACCCTTTATTGTTCCCTTCAAGTGCACCCTTCCTTCCTTGTCTTTATAATATCCGGGAGTTGCATCACCGGCTCCAAAAATTACCCAGGAGTTTAGCAAAGCGGGAACCTGAAAAGCTTCATTAATGATAGCGCCACTGATATTCACATTACCGTTTACGTCTAATTTTTGAGCCGGTGCTTCGGTACCAATACCAACATTACCGCCAGTTACAGTCATAGTTGGTGTAAGCCCTTCAGAATATAAATTAATCGCACTACCGGGCAAGGCATTAAACCCCAGGTATAGTTTTTTATCTACCCCCAGAGTATTTCTTATGATTCTCATTTCGGCATAGGCATCACTACTGGCAAGGTCAATCCCATTGGTTCCTGCAGCCGTTTTTATTACCAGCTTTGCTGTAGTTGGGTAGCCGGTACCTATACCAACCTTTACATTATTTGTACTATCACCCAAAACAATACTATTGCTTAACCCCACTTTGGCGTTTGCGCCGATAGCTGTTGCATTGTTCAAGTCTGCCGAGATCACATCTGCACTGTACCCATATGCTGAATTATTGCTTCCGGTAGTATTTAATTTAAGGGTATAGGTTCCGGTAGCTGTGTTGTTATTCCCTGAAATGTTTCCTCCCAATGCCTCATAACCCGCAGCCACATTGGCGGCCCCATCCATGTTTGCAATTAATACCCGGCTGCCGATGCCCGTATTGCCGTTACCGGTAGTGGTTACATTCATTGCTTTTTGGCCAAGGGCGGTATTGTGGCTGGTATTGGCTGATTTCAAAGCTCCATCGCCCATGGCAGTATTATAATTACCATCTACATTATTCAGTAAGGTTTCATTTCCCACGGCACTATTTGAACTACCCCCTGAATTGTTTTGCATTGTTATATAACCAACCGCAGTATTGGCCAACCCGGTGTTATTGGCGGGCGGTGTTTGCGGGCCCATCAGAGCCCTGAAGCCAATAGCCACATTAGAATTATCAAATGGCGTAGTCGTGTTGTTGGCATTCCGCATGGCAAAATATCCAATTGCGGTAGCATTGCTGCCGGCTTTGTTAAATGCCAATGACTGAAAACCTTGAGCAGTATTGTTACTCCCGGAAATGTTAAATAAAAGTGCACTTGTTCCTGTTGCCGTATTGTAACTGCCTGACTCATTCGAAAAAAGAGATTGATAGCCTATGGCGGCATTATCCCCTCCCGACTGGTTAAAATAAAGCGACTTAACCCCGTTTGCTGTATTATTTCCCCCTGCCAGGTTAAAATAAAGGGATTGAAACCCGGATGCCGTATTAGAACCGCCTGACAGGTTTGAGTAAAGCGACTGAACTCCCACTGCGGTATTAAGATTTCCATTTGTTAGCGGGTTCAAAGCTTCAGCCCCCCAGGAAGTATTATTAAGTGAAACATTGATAAGTCCTGCTCTTGCGTTATTTCTTTTAAACACCAGGTCTTTGTTATCAAGAGTACCAAAAAAATGCGTGGCCGGATCGGTATCCGCATTACCACCCAATGACCAACTTAATGTACCGGCATCTGCAGCAGTAATCAAACGCACCCATTTACTGCCGTCGGAAAAATAATAACCTGGCGTTACATTGTTTGGCGAAACGCCTGCGGTTGCAGTATTGTAAACCGCCATGCCTGCTACAAAGGCCGATAAAGGTGAGGTGGCATTGGTGGCAGTAAGCGCCAATCGCGGCAGGAGCAAACCTTTGTTGGTTGCCGTGATATCCAGAATGGCATTACTGTTGGGCGTACCAGTTCCAATACCAATATTTTGTTGCGCAGCTGCAAAGAAGGGCAATAGGTACAAAAAAAAGGGTGCAAATTTTTTTATCATGATAAACAGTTTAGAATTGAAAAAACAGGCATCTACGGGTTGGCAGGCTTTCTGGTAGAAGAAGAGGTTAATAAATATAAGTCAATATTTTCTAAAATTCTGGATACTGGTAAGAATGTAGAACTGACAAATAAGAAATACAATGGCTACAGGAGATTTTTTTTACTCCATTTCTGAACCTTCGTTATTTATTACTATTTAACGCTTCCCAATATTCTGCTGCCCTTCTTGTGTGCGGAATAACAATCGTACCTCCAACAATATTCGCTACAGCAAACACTTCATACATCTCTTCTGTTGATACCTTCAACTCGTGTGATTTACCCAGGTGGTATTTGATACAATCATCACAGCGCAAT
>JAKQVC010000210.1 GCA_029571985.1 Bacteroidota bacterium
CTTGCTGATTGTAATATATTCAGGTTCAATATTGGTAGAAGGCATCGCACCCGGACCAAACACGCGAACGCCATCCGGTAAAGGTAAAGTGTCGTATGCTGAGAAATCTACAGTCATAACTTGTGCTGCAGTTACAGCGGCAACACCACCGGTGATATTAATGATACTCACAGATCCGGCGGGATCAATTGTATAGTCATCATTTGGCTCACCTTCATTGGCAGTTAATACGCGTTTGCCATTTGGCGTAAAAATTATCATGTCTGGTTGTGCACCTACACCAACACTATTTATGTAATTGCCATCCGTATCAAAAAATACAACTTTTCCAGGATTTGTTTTAATACTGTCTTCAACGGCAGCAGCTACAATTCCATTTTTAATGGCTACACTGTTTGCGCCACCACCAAATGGTGTCAAATCAATTGTAAATGCAAGCGTTGGCATGGTCACATCACTGATATCGATAACATCAATATCTCCGGTTGAACCATTTACAGAAAACAGACGATCCGTAAACGGATCAAATGCGGCAATTTCTGTCGCACCCTCGTCATAAATTCCAGTTGTGTAACTGCCTACTTTTTGTAATTGGACGGTTTGTGCAACAATCGGATTACGCGCGCATAAGGCAGCCGCAATTGTTAGGAATAGGTAGATTTTTTGCATAGTTCATTTTTTTGCAAAGGTCTTAGCACCATATTATCGGGCTGCAGTACCTGTATTATGAATTGTTATGCAAATTGTTAAGAAGACGCAGGTTTTTTAATTGAATTTGAACCCTGCAATAACTTATCATCATATGAGGTGTATCGCATACCTATATAATTGAAAATGGTTAGTACTGCTTAAATATGAACCAGATGTAAATTGACTGAAGGCATTATGTTATGAATACATGAATTCAATGTTCCGGTCGGTGATTACTGTTTTACCACCGTTAATTTTGCCGCGAACGTATTTATCCGTTATGTCAACTACGCCTTCAGCAAGTAATAAAGTCGGGAATCCACTTGATACAGTTTATATTTATCCGAATAATTCGTCTGAAAGAAAACAACAAAAAACTTTACGTAAAATCTTACGGAAAGCCAGAGATACAGAATTTGGTAAACTGTATCATTTTGATCGCATGCTTACTGCCAAACATAATGTTGGGTTGTTTCAAAAAAATGTGCCTGTTACCGATTATGAACACTTGTATAAGCAGTGGTGGAAACGAATGAAACGAGGAGATACAGATACCTGCTGGCCGGGAAAAATTCAGTATTTCGCTTTATCATCCGGCACTACGGAAGGGGCAAGCAAGTTTATACCGGTTTCTAAACATATGTTGAGGAGTATGCTCAGAACATCTTTGCGACAATATAAATCGCTTCGAAAATCTGACATTCCTAAAAATGTCTGGCGTAAGGAAGTGCTGTTAATCGGGGGCTCAACAAATCTGGAGGAAAAAAATGGTCGCTTTTTTGGCGATATGAGCGGTATTCAGGCCCGGAGCCTGCTGCCTAACTGGTTTAAAAACAACCAATATCGTCCAGGATATGATATTAGTAATATTCAGGACTGGTCGGCACGTGTAGATGCTATTATTAAGCATGCGCATAAATGGGATATCGGCATTATCTGCGGCATGCCCAACTGGATAACCCTCATCCTGCAACGTCTGGTTGATGAATATGAACTGGAGTCAATACATGAGTTATGGCCTAACCTGTCTGTTTATATTCATGGCGGTGTTTATCTGGATCCATACCGCGACCAACTCAGTAAATTATTTGGCAAGTCGATGTACTTTGCCGAAACTTATATGGCATCTGAAGGCTTTTTCGGTTATAGTACACCGGCTTCTGATGGCGACTTAAAACTGGCTGTAGGAAACGGTGTTTTTTATGAATTTATTCCGGCCAACCCGCATTTTTTTGATGACCGCAAACTGCCGGTTCATGATGCACCGGTGTATACGATTGCAGAAATTAAACCGGATGTTGATTATGCTTTAATTATCACAAATAACGCTGGCGCCTGGCGATATTTAATTGGTGATGTCATTCGGTTTTCAAATACCCAAAAAGGTTTTTTCAAAATCACAGGTCGGTTGAAACATAGCATCAATATATGTGGTGAACATGTTTCCGGTGAAAATTTGCGCGTCGCATTCACAAAGGCTTGCGAAAAACTCAACATTCTTCCCGGAGAATTTACCGTTTCGCCAATGGTCGACAAGCAAACGTTGTCACATCTTTGGATTATAGCCGGACCCAAGAGTTGGAATCAGTTGGCCTTATCGGAAAAAATAGATAAAATGCTAAAATCATTGAATGATGATTACAAAACTGCCCGCGCCGCTAACCTGGAAGCGCCTAAAGTAATCATCGTCAGAAAACACGTGTTCTCTAATTGGATGTCAGCTGAAAATAAAGCAGGAAATCAATATAAATTGCCTTTGGTGCTTTCGGCGGTGCAACAGGAATCTTTACTCAAGTTTATTCGCTATAAACCTGCAGCCACATCCGATTACACAAGTGGGTAGCGAGATGGCAACGATCACATTTGCGCCAGACCAGAACCTATTATTTGATATTCAGTTTCCAATCGTAGGTGTAAAATTCCTTTTTGTAATCTGTCGGAATTTTTGCGCTGCGATTGGCATTGATGTAGGCTAAATCAGAACCGTTTGCCTTAATGAAATCATCTTTATACCAGTCAAATATCTGGGATATGGAAACCGTTTTCGTAGATGTATTTACGCGAATAAAATTTGGATCATTCATCGCAGTTTTTGCTGCAGTGGTAAGCTGCTCCATCACTTTGGCAGGTGTATAAGCCTCACTGCGTAAAATAGGACATCCGTTGGCACCACAAACCAATGCAAAGTGCACACGCGGGTCAGGTCGCAATTTCTTATTTTCCAAATCATTCAACGTCATGTAGCTACCTGCAATCTGATGTTTTTTCGTATCAAAAAAGCCCGGTACATCTAAGGGTGAAGTAATCGGCATTTTTTCAACAACAGAATAAATCGTGATCAGATTGTATGCATTTATATAAAAGGCGGTTTGTGTTGCCTTATCGGTACCGCTCAGGTCTGCAGCACCAATTGTTTTATATAATGCCTTAATGTCTGTCGGATTTGATTTCAAAGTTTTATAATCTACCTTGCCGGCACTGACATATTTCTTCAGGAAGTTGTCGGTATCTGTAAAAAATGCGCTTAGCGAAACAGTGTTGGAATCTGTCACAATCGCAAATTCATTCGTATCGGGCAGGGCTATTACACCTTGAGGCTCTGAAAATAGAAGTGCACTGAATAATATGGTAGTAATCATCATAGACTAAAAACGTATTTTCGGGAACTTAGGTTTCCTAACTTTGTAACTTACAAGCAAAAAGTATACCATGCCAGATTTACAGGCCGCCATCGAGCGCTCAGAAACCCGCACCGTTAAAGCTATCTTCCCAAATACAACCAATCACTACGATACCCTTTTTGGTGGCACCGCCTTAATGTGGATGGATGAATTGGCCTTTATCACCGCCACCCGCTTCAGTCGTCAGAAAATGGTTACCGTGAGCAGTGATCGCGTCGATTTCAAAAAACCGGTGCCTGCCGGTACCATTGCAGAACTCATCGGTCGCGTTACGCATGTCGGAACAACCAGTGTCATTGTTAGAGTGGAGGTATATCTCGAGCACATGTATGCCGAAGACCGCGAGAAGGCCATGGAAGGCACTTTCACGATGGTGGCTATCGGTGAGGATAAAAAACCGGTAAGGGTAGTTTATCCTTAAGCCTGCTCAATTTTAACAGCCGTTCCGCTGGCAGAAACCATCAGCATACCCTGACGTATGGTCTCATAGTCAAGATCAATGCCAATGATGGCATCAGCACCTGCCTGACGGGCTTTTTCAGCCATTTCACGCAGGGCGGTATCTTTTGCCTCCCGCAGCACCTCCTCGTATGCGCCGGAACGTCCGCCAACAACATCGCGCACGCTGGCAAAAATATCCCTGAACAGGTTGGCTCCTATAATGGTTTCGCCGGTAATGATGCCCATATAGGCTGTAATGCGCTTTCCTTCAATGTTATTGGTTGTTGTCAGTATCATGTTTAGTGTTGAATTTACAGGTATTTGATAAAATGCTTGTTGATATCTCCTATTGACGTAATAAGCGTCGGAATATTGTCGTTCAAGGTGTATTCGTATATTTGCACAAACAAGAAGATATGAAACGTGCCGCCATCTATGTTTTACTGTTGCTGAGTATCGCAGCTTCCTTCACGGCCTGCGAAAAATGTACTGTATGCACTTCATCCACTCCTGCGGGTGATATGGTTACTGAAGAGTGTGGCAATGAACCGGATATACGCAGCTATGAAGACTTTTTTGTCGATAGCGTTACTCAAGCCGGATTCACCGGTTATTGCGAACGAGGACCGGACAACTAAAAACCGGTTTAGGCTTGACGCCCGGAGCCAAATGCAGTGGTCAACCCGATTAAAAATTGTAAATCGCGATCGTACCGCTCTACCGGCTGCATATTAAATACACTTGACGTTATTG
>JAKQVC010000217.1 GCA_029571985.1 Bacteroidota bacterium
GTCACGAAAGTGGTCCGGAAGGATTACTCGAATACATGGAGAAAAAATTAATTAGTACAGGCGGACTCTGATTTGCCTTTTTTATCATTCAATAGAGTAAACATGGACAATCAGGCGGACATATATTACGGATGGTTATCACTCATTCCGCCTTTGGTGGTGATTGTGTTGGCATTGCTCACGCGATTATCACTTGAGCCATTATTAATCGGCATACTTTCAGGTTATATTATTGTTGATGTAAAATCTGAAGCCGGATTTTTTAATGCAACAATCGATTCATTCTACGCGGTTTTACAGGATGAATTGATGGTTTGGGTAATTATGGTCTGTTGTTTGTATGGGGCATTGATACAACTCATGATTAAAAGTGGAGGTGTAGCTGCTTTTGGAAATGCCATATTAAAAAAAGCCAAAACTGAAAAACAGGCTTTGCTCTCTACATGGCTGTTTGGTAGTTTTCTGTTTGTGGATGATTACCTGAACGCCTTAACAACCGGAACCACCATGAAAAAAGTAACTGACCACTATCGCATTCCCCGCGAAATGCTAGCGTATGTGGTGAGTTCAACAGCAGTGCCGATTTGTGTTATTGTTCCGATAAGTACCTGGGTGATTTTTATTGGTAAATTGGTAGAAGATACCGGGGCTGTTGAAGCCGGTGGTGGCATTACAGCTTATTTGAATATTATTCCATTTATATCCTATGGATATATTCAATTTGCACTAGTGCCTTTAACGATTTTAGGAATCATTCCGTTACTCGGTAAAATGAAACACGCTGTAACCAGAGCAAAAACTACCGGGCAGATTGTTCCGGATAAAAGTGAGGAATTTGAAACAGATGTCGAGGTGTTTGATAAAGAAAAAAAATCAAGCATACATTTTCTCATCTGGCCTTTGATTGTATTAATTTCCGCTACCGTGCTTATGGATTTGGATGCACTCAAAGGTATTATTGTTGCCCTGGTGTTTACGATATTTTATTATGGGTTAAAAAAAGTAGCGCCCATGCAGCAATTATCCAACTCAGCTATCGAAGGCATGAAAAGTATGCTCTATGCATTGGTGTTGTTGGTGCTGAGTTATGTGTTGAAAAACCTTGGAGATGACATGGGTTTAACCCAATACGTCATTAATGCTGTAGAAGGAAATGTTGGTCCTGCATTTTTGCCGCTGATTGTATTTATTACTTTAGGAGCCATCGCTTTTGCCACCGGAAATTCATGGGGTTTATATGCTATTGCCATACCGCTGGTAGTGCCACTGGCAGCAACTATGGATGTGAACTTGTGGTTGTGTATTGGTGCTGTCATCAGTGCCGGAGCATTCGGAGCGCATGCCTGTTTTTTTTCGGATGCAACCATTCTGGCATCGCAGGGAGCCTCCTGTAATAATTATGCGCATGCCATAACACAGTTACCTTATGCATTAATTTCATTTTCAATTTCCTGTGTCATCTATCTGGCATTGGGATTCATTTTATAAATAGCTAGAATGCAATCAATATCCGTCATGTTGGGAGATGATATCTGTATCCGCCACACCAAACCGGAAGATGCAGCACAATTAGAAGCATTACAATATATAGTATTCCCGAATTTGGCAGAGGATGAAATATTGCATGCTGAGCATTATCTGAAACACCTCGAAATATTCCCTGAAGGTCAGCTCGTTGCCTGTATAGGCGATCGCATTATTGGAGGCACAACTACCATGCGGTATAATTATGATATTGAACATCCGCATCACCATACCTTTTCTGAAACAGTAGCAGGCGGATGGCTGACAACACATGTGCCTGACGGCGAATGGTTGTACGGTATCGATGTAAGTGTGCATCCTGATTTTCGCGGACGTGGTATTGCACGCGCATTTTATAACCTGCGACAACAAATTGCGCAGCGATTAGGGTGCAAGGGTCAGCTTACTGTGGGCATGTTAAACGGATACGAACGATACGCACATCAATATACGATTCAACAATATTACCAGGCCGTGAAAGAGCACCGTATTTTTGACCCGACTGTTTCGGTTCAGGAAAAAGTAGGATTTTTTATCATAGGCCTTATGGAAAATTATTTAAGTGATCCAACCTGCGGAAATGCAGGTGCCATTATTGTCATGCCATTAAATAGATAAAGTATGGGAACCATTCAATTAAAAACAGCCCTGCCCGGACCGCGCTCCTTAGAGCTCATTGAACGACGCAAAAATGCAATGCCAAACGGATTAGCCAAATCTACTGATATTGCCATTGTTTCAGCCGAAGGTGGGGTGGTGCAGGATGCCGATGGAAATATTTTGCTTGATTTTGCCGGAGGTATTGGTATGATGAATATCGGCCACCGGAATCCTCAGGTAGTGGAAGCCATGCAGCAGCAATTAGAAAAATATATTCACGTGTGCGCACTGGTAGCAACACCTGAGCCCTACGTTGAACTGGCTGAATTATTAAATCGGATAACGCCCGGCGATTTTCCGAAAAAAACCATCCTGGCAAACAGCGGAAGCGAAGCCGTAGAAAATGCAGTGAATATCGCCCGTTATGCCACTAAACGCAGCGCGGTTATTTGTTTTGAAGGTGGATATCATGGCAGAACATTATTGACCTTGTCGCTCACCAGTAAATATGGTTTATTTAAAAAAGGATTCGGTCCGTTCGTTAGCGATATAGTTCGGTTACCGGCTCCAAATATGTATCGCAAACCGACCCAGTTTACCGACGAAGATTATATCGCACATTGCATAGAACAATTTAATCTGGCTATGATTGCGCAGATTGATCCTGAGAGTGTAGCAGCTATCATTATTGAACCTGTGCAAGGTGAGGCCGGATTTGTGCCGATGCCAAAAGCCTTCTTGCAACATTTACGTGCTATTGCCGACAAGCATGGCATTGTATTAATTTTTGACGAAATACAATGTGGTGCGGGACGAACAGGAAAAGTATTTGCATGCGAGCACAGCGGAGTTGTACCAGATATGATTTGTATGGCAAAATCCATCGGTGCAGGTATGCCCATCAGTGCAGTAACCGGAAAAGCTACAATAATGGATGCACCGCATTTAGGTGGAGTAGGGGGTACATATGGCGGAAATCCGCTAGCATGTGTAGCGGCTATCGAAGCAGTTAAAGTTATTTCCTCTGATGCCTTTTTGGCCAGAGTACGGGAAGTGGGAGATATTATTTCGCAAAGACTGCATCAATGGAAAGAGCGTTACAGTCTGGTTGGAGATGTTCGTGGAGTTGGTGCCATGCAACTGGTTGAATTTGTGCGCAATCGTGAAACCAAAGAACCAGATCCGGATATTACCTTATCTATTATTAGAGATGCTGTTTCCAACGGGATGTTATTAATCAGAGCAGGCTTATATTCGAATTGCATCAGATTACTGCCTCCGGTGGTTATGGAAAATGCACAATTGCAGGAAGGCCTGGATGTGCTGGAAGCCTCTATTCAGAAATTCGCAAAAGCCTGAACCGTATTCTGAAATATGCGCCATCTGTTTTATAATGCACAAGTGCTCACGCAGGATAAACAACAACCGGTTGCTACTGCATTTATTGTTGAACACGGTAAATATATCGCCGTAGGCAATGCTGCATTAGCAGAAGCAAACGTTGACGCAAAAACGGATTTACTATCGTGTTATGTTATTCCGGGATTCCATGATGCGCATATGCATGTATGGAAAGTTGGCAATTTACGCACACATATGCTCGATGTGCGGTATGTTACTTCTCTGGAAGAATTGCAATCGGTATTAAAAGCTTACGCAGATGCCCATCCTGAATTAACCTGGATTCAGGCGCGCGGATTTAATGAGCAAAATTTTCCGACACACAACATGCCGGATAAATTTGATTTGGATACAATTATTCCAGATCGTCCTGTTGTGCTCACCCGCACATGCGCACATCAGATTATTGCAAATTCCAAAGCAATGGAATTGAGTGGTGTGCATCGACATACCCCAATACCATCAGGCGGTGAAATTTCGTATTTACCAAATGGTGATTTGTCAGGTCATTTTACAGAAACAGCTATCGGATTAATTCTTTCCGCCATTCCAAAATATAGTGCTGCAGAATTGCGTGAAATGGTTTTATCTGCACAGGAAGCCTGTTTGTCGTGCGGCATCACAACAGTTACAGATCCGGCTGTAGATAGAGATTTACTGGAGGTATATAAACAAATGGATGCAGCCGGAGATTTACGTATGCGGTTGCATGCCATTCCGATTCGCGTGCCGGATGGGAAAAACACCGTATATCCAAATCCGGCATTATATACCTCTGATCATCTGATTGTCAATACCGTTAAATTTTTTGCAGATGGAGGATTAAGCGGAAAAACAGCGGCGGTATCCAAACCATATGTTGGCAGTATATCAACGGGTGTATTGCGTTTAACTTTTGATGCTTTATTACCACTTGCACGTTCATCACAGGAAGCCGGTTTTCTGATTGCAACACATGCTATTGGTGATGTTGCTATTGATACGGTGTTAAAAGTATATGAAGCGATACATGGAGAAAAACATCGCATCGAGCATTTGGGTTTACCCAATCAACAACATTTAGAGATTATGCATAAGCGGCAAATTGCAGCCGTAATGCAACCTATTTTTATTCGTGAATTAGGTCATAATTTTATTGATGCACTCGACAGCGGGCGATTAGCGCACCTGTATCCGGTGCAAACAGTTTTACAGCGCGACATCCCATTGGCCTTATCAACGGATGCACCTGTAGTTACGTCAATCGATCCGTGGGTAAATATCCAAGCAGCTGTTACACGCACCACAAAATCAGGAATAACAATTGGCCCTGATGAATGCATTTCCCTGGAGGCTGCTATTCAGGCTTATACTAAAGGGAGTGCCCTCGTTTCCGGTGTCGGGAATCAGGCAGGTGCGGTTGCTGTGGGCATGCAGGCCGATTTTCAGGTCCTCCGTAGCCTGGATGCCTCAGGTCTTCAGGCTGTTTATATGGACGGAAACCCCCTATAATAGGGTATATATGCAACCGGGCACATTTTTTTTCGTCTATGTCATTGTATTTACAGGTATTAATCCCTATACTTGTATAGTCAATCGATTCTAATGCGCTCCAACCCAACACACCGCATTTATAAGAGTTGTCTCAATTTGCCTTTATCCAAAGTGCATGCAAATGGTATAGCCATTTCTTCCTCCGATTTTGTTTCGCACGCAGGCAACAATCATTATTCGTCAAGTACCCTTGACCATACACACGTCTATTTAATGCTTAACTCAATATTTTTTTAACCAAAAACAAACACGTATGATACATTTCAACTTGACCAAACGGATGTTGTCCGTTTTAGTTGTGATGCTGATTGCAGCATCATCGAGCTTTGCTCAGTATTGCACGCCTATCTACACAACAGGCACCGGCGCTGGTGACTACATTGATGGTGTAACAGTAGGCGATATTGCTAACACCGGCTCTGGTCCGGAAATAACCGGAATTGGTTATTCAGATTTCACTTATCTGTCATCTGATTTAACAGTAGGTATGTCCTATACCATGACCTTACAAAATAATCCTTCCTGGTCTCAAACATATACTGCCTGGATCGATTATAACCAGGATGGTTCATTTACTGTTGATGAAGTATTAGGAAGCGTTGGCTTATTTGCCGGTGGTTCTGGCTCAATCACTTTTACTGTGCCAATAGGCACACCTGGTGGGGCCACTAGAATGCGCGTGCGTTGTATTTATCCTTCAGGTCTTTTAACTCCGTTGGATCCTTGCGCATCTGCAACTTATGGTGAAGCTGAAGACTACACTGTAAATATTATGGGCGGTGCTGCTATGGATGCCGGTGTGGTTGATGTAACAAACCCTGTTTCAGGCGTAGATATTGGTGTGGAGAACGTTACAGTTACCATCATGAATATGGGTTCTGACCCAATCAGTGGTTTTGATGTAAGCTATTCAGTTGATGGCGGTGCAGCAGTTACAGAAACTTATGGTGGCACAATTGCAGCTTATGCTTCTGCCAGCTACACATTTGCAGCTTCTTATGATTTTACTGCTGATGGTTGCTATGATATCATGGCTTATACTTCATTAGTAGGTGATGAATATCCTGACAATGATGATTACACAGAATCAGTTTGTAACCTTGGTCCTATTACAGGTACCGGTGCCTTCTACATTTACTCTAATGTATATGGTGGTGGCGAACCTTGGTTCAGCGTAAGTAACACTACAGCCATGACTTCAGTATTCGGTGCTGAAGGAACAGGTTGGAACCGTGCATACTTCGAAACTGTAGATCCTTATGCTGTATTCAATAGCGATAATTGCTTTGTATTCCTCGAAGGTTCTGATGGATTCGCTGATGAATTAGAAAGTTTCCTCTCAACTAATGCCACTTTAATTGAAAACTGGGTTGCATCAGGTGGTAAAATGTTATTAAATGCAGCACCTAACGAAGGTGACGGTATGAGCTTTGGATTTGGTGGTACTTCTTTAGTATATGCTTACTACACAAGTACAGCAGTTGCTATGGATGGTGCACATCCAATCTTTAATGGTCCATATACACCTGCAGGTACTGAATACACAGGTACATCTTTTGGCCACGCAACTGTTACAGGAGCTGGCTTAACTAACCTGATGGAAGATTTGTTCGCTCCAGGTAACGTAGTACTTGCTGAAAAAGCATGGGGTGATGGTATGGTGATGTTTGGTGGTATGACTACCGACAACTGGCATGATCCAGATCCAAATGCAGCTAACTTGCGCGCAAATATTATTGCCTACCTGAGCTGTATGGATTTCTTCATTTGTACTACACCTGGCGGATTGTATGCTGATGGTATCACAGATAACGATGCAAACTTACATTGGGATGCTGTTGATGGTGCTGATCAATATCGCATGACATTACAGAATACAGCTACCGGCTGGATTAGAACAAGAGGTTTTGCAGAAAATATGGCTGTGTTAACTGATGGACTCGATCCATTAACTACATATGCTTTCCGTGTGAAAACTGTATGCTATGATGAAATCGGTGATATTTCCGCCCCATCTGGCTGGTACTATTTCACTACACTCGGTCGTATGGGTGATGCAAATGGTGCAGTTTCTCTGTATCCAAATCCTAACAACGGTACATTTACAATCAATGTAAGCGGTTATGAGGGTAATGCCTTCAATCTGCAGGTATTGTCTGCAACCGGACAGGTTGTTTACTCTTCTGCTATTGATGTAACCGGCAGCAACCACTCTGAAGTAATTGCTTTAGGTGATGTGCCTGCTGGTATGTATCAGGTAAGCTTACGCAACGAACAACATGCTATTAATTACAGCATCGTTGTAACTAAATAATCTGATTACAAGCTTATTTATTGATAGGGCGGTCCATTGGGCCGCCCTTTTTTTATCACAGATATCGATAAAATCCTTACAATGTTTTGACATTTGAAAGAAATCGGTAACTTAGTGTATTAAACTCAATTTTAAAGTTGATATGAGAACTACTTTACGCAATCTGCTGGGAATAGCACTGATAAGTGCGGCTTCCCTGTCCTATGGTCAGACATTTACCATAGGCGCAAACAATGGTACGAACGGAACAACGGCGTACCCGACTCCATTTGGAGATTATTACAAGACGCAAAGAGCCCAGTATTTATACCTGGCCTCCGAGCTCACAACCGCTGGTATGTCGGCTGGAGACATTACAGCTGTTGCATTTACGGTTGGGTTACCCTATGTTATTACTGATGTTGACGGTGGTGTAACAGAAAACTATAC
>JAKQVC010000248.1 GCA_029571985.1 Bacteroidota bacterium
AGATATGATGTTACCGTGGCAGGTTTCACAACTGCGGGCATGCCTGCCAGTAAGTTAACCGCAATTTTCTCCAGCATACCCCAAACAGGAAAATTATATGCATTTATATGAACAGCCACCCCTTCTTTCGGTACCAGGATATGGTGGCCCATAAAAGTATTTTGTTTGCTCAAACTGATCGGGTCGCCATCCAGGCAAAAAGGGTCATCCGGCAATTTTCTTCTGAGCGAAGCATTGGAAAACAAATTCCCGATACCACCTTCAATATCTATCCAGCTGTCAATTTTAGTTGCGCCACTCTGGTAACTGATGTTATAAAAAATATCTTTTTTACTGAGCAAATGCAGGGCAAGCGCCCGCAACATTCTGCCTCTTTCCTGGAAAGTCATTTTACGCAGGGCCGGGTTACCTGTTGTACGGGCATAATGCAGGATGGATTCAAAATCTAACCCCTTTGTGGTTGCACTGTTTATTGCTTTTCCGGTTACAGCATTGTATAATAACTGTCCCTCACCATCGCCTTCTATCCATTTACCCGATATATAATTACCTAATTTTTGCATAGCATTTTCGTTATAAGGCAAAGCTAAGGAATGAAAATAAAAAGAGATTTTTAAATTGATGTTTACACAATCAAAAAACCATATAGCTATAATTAGCTATTGTTGATTCAGCTGCAACTAAATATTTTTATGTAAATATTATAAGCAGTCATTCTGCATTACACTGAAAACAAACAATTATTTTATAATACTATTGCTAAAACAAATTAAATTTTTTACCTTACTTTTAATGCTTTATCATTGAGTAAACTTTCTAAAAAACCATCCGTATAAAATAATCTGTATCCTATAAAATATCAAAAGCAAACAATTTGCTGCACTAGCCTTTAAATATACCTGTTACCGAAATGACAATATAATTTTTGTATGTATTGCAAGCCTGTTTTTGTATGCCATTAAAACAGCTCCTGTACTAAATTTTACTGTCGCTGATCCTTTTTTTTACTATCTGATAAACTTAGCAATGAAAAAGTAGTGTGATTTTTTTGAATGTGTAACATACATTCTGTAAAAGTGCAATACAAATATTTATTGAATTGGGTATGGTTATCTTATTTCTATCTAAAATTTCAAAAAACTGTTACATGAAAAAATTTATTCTCCCCCTATTTCAACTTTGTAAAGGGTTCTCAGTAAAGCCATTTACATTTATTTTACTGTTGATTTTACTTTCACTGGCAAGTACGGCACAAAGAAGTCTCAACAAGGCCGACTTTGCACCGTTTAAAGCAAACAAAGAAGAATTCATGAACCGTCGTGCAGAGGCAATCGGATTTAAAAGAGGCATTGAAAAAGACAAGCCATTTGATCCAGCCAATCGCATCATTGCTGTTCAGCAAATGGAAGAACAGAAAATGCAACGTTCATCAAGGCGTGGTTCCTATCAAAGAAATATATTGGCGCCCTGGCTTGAGATCGGCCCTAATCCGATACCTAATGGGCAGGTTGTAAGTGGCCCGCAGTTACCGGTTTCAGGAAGGACGATTTCGATTGCTGTACACCCTACAAATCCAGACATCCTGTATGTTGGTACAGCACAAGGGGGCCTTTACCGTTCGCTCAACGGAGGTACAACATGGGTGCCACTTATGGACAATGCCTTGAGTTTGGCAATCAATACCGTGGCAATTTCAGCTTCTCAACCAAACACAATATTTGTAGGTACGGGGGAAGCAAATTTTTCATCAGATAGTTATTTTGGTGCTGGCATTTACCGGATTGACAATGCCAATTCAGCATCACCAACAATTACCGGCCCTATCGGCAGTAGTGTGTTTACAGGACGTGCCGTTAGTAAGATAGTGGTGCATCCTACTGATCCAAATATAATTTTTGCCGGATCTGCTTCCGGTATCGGCGGAATTGGTGCTGCTTCAAATAGTTCACTTGCTAATCGGGGACTTTTCCGCTCAACAAATGCACTCAGTGCTTCTCCAACCTTTACGCAATTGACTTTAACAGGTTTAGCTGCACAAACCCGCAACATTGTTGACATGGTAATGGATCCGGGTAATCCTGATAGGGTACTTTGTACTGTTGGAGATTCATTTAGTGCCGGTGAAGGCGGAGTGTACTTATCTACGAATGCGTTAGCTGCAATCCCAACCTTTGTTCGCACATTTACTGCGGGCATTGGAACTAGTGCTTCCAGAACTGAACTTGCATTGCACAGAAGCGGTGGAGGGGTAGTTACTGTATATGCTGCTTCGGGATTTAACGGTGGAACGGTTCAACGGTCTATTGATGGT
This sequence comes from Bacteroidota bacterium, assembly GCA_029571985.1. Taxonomy (GTDB): domain Bacteria; phylum Bacteroidota; class Bacteroidia; order Chitinophagales; family BACL12; genus UBA7236. The sequence goes on from JAKQVC010000248.1 coordinate 2,312, forward strand.
GGAGCAACCTGGACTCAGCGAATAGACAATAATTTTTGCGGAGGTCAATGTTTTTATGACATCGCAGTAGAGGTTGATCCGACCAACGCAGACCGGGTATATTTGGGCGGTGTTGGAACGACTACAACTTTTACAATTTCTAATAATGGAGGTACCACTTTTAACAGTAGCGAAAGCGGGTTACATACCGATTCACATGTTATTACTGTTGCCCCATCGCTGGCAACAACAATATATTTCGGTTCAGATGGTGGCATTTATAAATCTACCGATGCCGGCAACACCTGGGCTTCATTGAATAACACTACATTCAGGGCCACGCAATTTATGAGCCTTGCCTTGCATCCTACAGATCCAAATTATACAATCGGAGGTACGCAGGATAATGGTACGAATATGTATAAACCCGACGGAACCTGGAACAGAATTGATTATGGTGACGGTGGTTATGCAGCAATTGATCAGAATGCAACTGACGCTACGAATGTGCGGATGTATCATACCTATTTCAATCAAACGAATGCCATGGGTTATGCCAGGGTAACTACAACAGCAGCAGCAACAGAAGGGAACTGGGCTTTTTTCGGTTGCGGATTTGGAGGCAGTACCCCGAACGGAATGACATGTACAGCTACTGCGATCCTGTTCTATGCGCCCATGGAAACCGGACCGGGTAACCCAAATACATTATACTTTGGCTCTGATGTGCTCTACCGGTCAACTGATGGCGGCACTTCTGTAACAAAAGTAAGCCAGGAGCCTATTTCCTCAGGCGTGGCTATCAGTGCTATCGGAATCTCACCGCAAAATGACAATGTAAGAGTAGTTGGACTGAGAACCGGCGGTATCCTTGGTACAACAACGGGTTCAAGTACATTAATAAACCTGGATGCCGCAAACACAGTGCCTAATGGTTTTATTGCACGAGTAGCTATTGATCCAAACAATGTTAATACTGCTTATGTTACACTTTCAACTTTCGGATTTGTAAGTGTATGGAAAACTACAACCCTGAACGATGTTAATCCAACCTGGACAGCCGCTGCAACAGGCATTCCCAATGTTCCGGTAAACGCATTTGCTATTGACCCTTCAAATTCTAATAATCTCTATGCCGGAACTGATATAGGTGTTTATATTTCTGAAGACGCAGGTGCTACCTGGGTTCCTTTTGGAACAGGTTTACCAATTGTAGCTGTTTTTGATATGGCTATCCATCCTATAACAAAAGTATTGCGTATTGCCACACATGGCCGGGGTTTATGGGAGATCCCAACAGGTGTTGTTTGCAATGTAACAGGAACCGGAACTACCACACCAGTTTCCTGTAACGGAAATACCGATGGTACAGCAACCATAACACTTTCTGGTGATGGTTCTGGTGCACCAGGTACATACA
>JAKQVC010000205.1 GCA_029571985.1 Bacteroidota bacterium
AAGAAGAAATTGAAGAAAGTCTTTTACAAACACTTGGTGAAGTGAATGCCTGTTTAGATAATCACGAACGCATCGCCAAATTTGTCATTCTGAAAGATGCCTGGACAGTAGAGAATAATCTGATTACACCTACCATGAAAGTAAAACGGAATGTGCTGGAAAAACAGTTTGATGAAGATTTTCTGAAATGGCAAAATATAAAAGAAGTGAAAGTTATCTGGGAATAATTTGTTCACGCAAAGACGCAAAGAACGCAAGTAAAAATACCAATATGAACTTCGAAGAATACAGAAAATACGATGCACTTGGTTTGGCGGCATTAGTCAAGTCTAAAGAAGTGCAGGCAAGCGAATTATTAGACCTGGCAATACAACGCACAGAAGCGGTCAACCCGAAAATAAATGCGGTCGTCAGCAAATTATATGATCTTGCAAAAGAACAAATAAAAACACTTGATGCGAATGCTACTTTTGCCGGCGTACCATTTTTATTGAAAGATCTGGATGCCCATTTAGCAGGAACACGCTGCACTGGTGGCTCGGGAATTTTAAAAAATTATGTTTCTAAAGAAACATCTGAAACGGTTCATCGTGCTATTAAAAGTGGCTTAATCATTTTCGGAAAATCCAATACACCGGAATTTGGCGTCACACCATTTACCGAAGGAAAATTATTAGGTACCGCACACAATCCATGGAACCTGGAACATACTACAGGTGGCAGCAGCGGTGGTGCCGGTGCTGCTGTAGCAGCAGGCATTTTACCTATGGCATTTGCCAGCGACGGCGGTGGATCCATTCGTATTCCTGCAAGCTGTAATGGTTTGTTTGGCATCAAACCATCGCGTGGCAGAATCAGCAATGGACCGATGTATGGCGATCCCTGGAATGGTGCCGTTACATCCGGCATTCTTTCCAGAAGTGTGCGCGATGCTGCTGCTTACATTGATGTGGTGCAAGGTCCGCTTGCCGGTGATTCATTTATCAGTCAGCAACCGGAAAGACCTTATTTAGAAGAAATCAAAAACAATCCCGGAAAATTAAAAATTGGTTATTCTGTAGAACATCCGATTCACGGACAACAAGATGCTGAAAATATTGCCGCCATAAATAATGCGGTGCAATTGTTGCGCTCACTGGGACACGATGTAGAAGAAGTGAAATTACCTTACACTAAACAATTATTAACGGAATATTTTTATACGATGGTGTGCAGTGAATTGTCTGCAACGGTAGATTTTATTGGCGAAGAACGTGGCAGCAAACCGAAACGCAGCGAACTGGAACCCAATACCTGGCTGATGTATAAATTAGGAAAATCATTTTCTGCCAATGAATATGCATTGGCAAAAATGAAATGGAATACGACCAACCGCGCCATGGGTGCTTTTCATCAGCAATATGATTTATTGTTAACGCCAACATTAGGCATGAAGCCTTTCAAAATAGGTGCGTTACAAAACAGTGCTGCAGAACAAATCGGATTGCAGGTGATGAATGCGCTCGGCATTTCTTCTGTGGTAAAATATACCGGATTGATTGAAAAAACGGCAGAGAAAATTTTTGGTTGGATACCGTATGCTCCACTGGCTAATATGACCGGACAACCATCTATGACTGTGCCGTTGCATTGGAGTCAAGAGAACTTACCGGTAGGTGTGATGTTTACCGCACGTATGAACGACGAAGCAACGTTGTTTCGATTGGCGGCACAATTAGAGCAGGCACAACCGTGGTTTGATAGAGTGCCGAGTTTATAACCCACCCCTCAATCCCCTTCCGTGGAGGGGAAGCCGTACATGCAATACATTTCGTACGTTGCTCTTTATTTTTCAGGATAGCAAATATTTTGCACTGTCCGCGTCTCCCTCCTTGAGGAGGGATTAAGGGAGGTGTTAATGAGTCTCCGTATATTTTTTAAAATTATCTAAAATAGCTTGCCAGCCTGCGCGCTGCATATCGATTGGATTTTCATTTTCTGCTTCAAACGTTTCGGTGACAATCGTTTCGTTTCCATTTTCTGAAAAGAGAATACTTGCTTTTCTGCCATCTTCCATTGTGTATGAAATTAATTCTTTGGTTTTTATTTCGTCGTAAATGCCATTAAAATCAAACCCGAAGCTGCCATCTTTGGCTTCCATTCTCGTAGTAAATTTTCCGCCAACCTGAAAATTATTTTCTGCGCGTGGTGCATGCCAGTCATCAGATGCATTGTACCATTGCGTAATGTGTTCAGGCGACGTCCAATAGTTCCAAACTTTATCTATGGGTGCATTTATGGTTGCGGTGACAGTGATGTTTTTGTTTTCCATTTTATTTTTTTTAAGTTGATGCAGATGATGTTTATTGCCATCGCATCTTCTGAGTTAAATAAATTTCAG
>JAKQVC010000261.1 GCA_029571985.1 Bacteroidota bacterium
ATCTATAAAGACAAGTTTATACTCAAAGGTGGGATGCTGGTAGCAGCTATCGTAGGCCTTGACAACCGAGCCACGATGGATTTGGATGCTACGCTGAAAAATCTACCGTTGACACCTAATAGCATTCGTGCGGCGCTTCAGGAAATATGTGGTATAAATTTGAATGACGAAATAAATTTTATAGTCGGCAATATTGCCCCCATCCGGGAGGATGATGCTTACGGCGGTTACCGCGTAATGCTTGATGCAAAGTATGACACGATTCTCACACCGCTGTCGATTGACATTTCCACAGGCGATGTCATCACGCCCCGTGCGATTAGCTATACTTTCAGTGGAATATTCGACGATACATTATCTTTTGATTTGTGGGCCTACAACATTGAGACTGTTATGGCTGAAAAAGTGGAAACCATTTTGCGTCGGAGCGTTTTCAATACACGACCCAGAGATTTTTACGATGCTTATATTCTCTGCACCACACAGCGTTTCGATAAGCTTTTGTTTCGGGAGGCGCTAAAAGCAACATCTGCCCACCGTGGAACTAGTGAGCAAATTGCCGATGTAACTGTTTTGCTTAAAACGTTGTCAGATAGCACTGTGATGCAGAACATGTGGGACGGATATCGGAAACAATTCGCTTATGCACAGGATATCACCTACGAAATGGTAATTGCTGCACTGTCAGATATATTGTCATAGAAATCACTGTTTATGGTTCTATATAAGTAAAAATTTTATGTCACCGCATTAATATTTGTATAAAAATGATATAAATGTATGGCCTCAGGATGATAGGCTCCTATCTGACTCAGCAGATAATAAAAATACCCCGCCTGAAATACCGATGTTTTACCGGTAGTCTTGGCGGGGTATCGTTGTTCTCCTCATGCTGTTTTGCTCACAGTCCCCACGACCATGGGATTGGAGTTATTCTTAATCTGCACCTGAATCCCACCCGGCGTAATCAAAACCCGTTCCACAAGCGCATCGAATGCTGCCCTGTCAAATTTCTCAAGCTGCATGGCACCCGCAATTTCTGC
>JAKQVC010000263.1 GCA_029571985.1 Bacteroidota bacterium
GTTTTGGATAATGCAGCGCTGGAGCTTATTGAGCAATTATTGCCTATATTTGCTAAAGAATTGCTCGGACAGTATAACTTATTATGGATAATCCAAAATAACCGCTCCGCTTCACTAGCTCCTATTGTAGGAAAATAATTAGATATTTCATCTGCAATTTCATAAGGGCAGATTACTCCTGCCACATTCTCTCGATGTTCAATTAAATATTTAAGGTATCTAATGGAACGTAATCTAAATAAAAATGGTAGATTAGTTTTTTCTTCAATTGGGGCTGTAGAATAAAATTGAAAAGGCTTATAAATCTTGTAGTCGGAGTAATTAATAGTATTTAATATATCAATTATGGAATTAAGACTATTTTTATTCATTTATTTTGCCATTCCTTTTCTTCTAAAGCTTATTTATAAAATGATTTAATTGCATCGCACACGTAGTCCACTTCATCATCCGTAAGTTCTGGGTACATCGGAAGTGCCAAGATTTCTTTGCAGATGCGCTCTGCAACAGGAAAGTCGCCTTCTTTATACCCAAGGTAGGCAAAGCATGGCTGAAGGTGCAGTGGTTTCGGATAATAAATCGTGGTGCCTATGCCTTTTTCTTTAAGGTAGCTGGCAAGCGCATCGCGCTGCGGCACAAGGATGTTGTAGACGTAATAGACTGGGAGCGCATCGCTGCGCACGCTTTGTACTCGCACGCCCGGAATTGCGTGAAGCCGCTCAGTATAGTGTGCTGCGTGGCGTGCACGAGCCGCAATAGCCGTCTCTGTGGTGGTAAGCTTGACTCGTAAGATTGCTGCCTGCAAGGTATCGAGCCGAGAGTTATACCCAATATATTCATGATGGTACTTCGTCGAAGTGCCATGCACTCGATACATCTTTATTTTGCGGTATGATGCTTCATCATCAGTGACCATGAGGCCTGCATCGCCATAGGCACCTAAGGTCTTTGTGGGGAAGAATGAGTAAATACCGATATCGCCCACGGTGCCTGCCTTTTTCCATTTACCATCGA
>JAKQVC010000268.1 GCA_029571985.1 Bacteroidota bacterium
TTATACATACCGGTAAGCATTTTCTGACTGAATCCGGTTGTCTGATCCGCTATCAGGGTATTATCACTGTAAATAAGACAATTGATTTTTCCCTTAAAAGTTGCGCCTCTCACCATCACACGTAAATATCCTTGCGGCGACGGTTCTACAATATAATTAACCTGACCCTGGGTTAGGGTAATATCTTTCTTCCATGTTTCAGGCAAGGTATGCACTTGCATATCATATTTAACTCCCGGATCCAATGAAATGGTATCTGGTTTTCCTTTCGGATTAATGGTATGGTAATAATTAAACTTGGCCACATCTGTTGCCTGATCATAAAACGTCATCACCACATCTGTTTCTTCAGGTTTATTTTCTTCATCTAATAAATCGACACGCACAAAAACAGAATTAAATATTTTACCGATAATTTCATCTGCTGCAGGTATGGCCGACTCCTCATCATCCACATTGGTAAACTCCCCCATACAGGCAAACTCCGAAAACTCCAACGCATCTATACCAATACCAATTACATATGACTTCGTAAGAATGCCCTGCTTGCGCATGCGTTGAACAACCTCACATGGATTCTTACCACAGGATTCAAAACCATCACTCACCAGAATTAAAATATTGCGATAATTTTTTGCGTCAGGACCAAAATCGGCTATTGATTGTTCAATAGAATAAGCAATGGGGGTAACACCCTGAGGTCTGATAGCCTGTACACGCGCTTTAATACCTGCTGCATTTTTCGTTTTAAACCCAATCTCCAGTTTAGAATCCTCACAATCATTTGAAGGTTGCGGACTCTGGTGACCATACACACGCAAACCAACCTGAATATTCGGCATATCATTTAAGCTATCCGCAATATGCCCGATAACTTCGCGTGCAGCCTGCATTTTTGAAGTGCGGTCCAGATTTTCCCCCATACTTCTGCTCGCATCCATAATAATCAACACACGTGTGGTTTGGCCCTGCCCAAAGGCATATCCGAACGACAACATCGCCAACACCAAACTCATTATATGCATACGCAACTTCATATTTTTAATGTTGTTGTTTTTGCCGATTTAATCTGCAAATTAAATTCTTTGGTTGAAGCTGCTACTTTCTTAATATTCGAGCGACTTATTATTTTATAATCGCCGGGCAACAATTGTATGGTTTCACTCGTGCTGTTGAGCTGACTATCAAACACCTTTTCCATTTTATCGCCCCGCATAACAAATACCGAGTATAAAATATTATCTGTAGTAGATATCGTTAAATTACCACTCAGCGGAATTTCAATCTTGCTTTCAATGCCACCTTTCAATTCGTAATCCTCATAATGTATGCGCGGCAAGGTAAGAATTTCAATATCGTACACACCACTTAAATACTTCATCTTTGTATTAAAATTCTGTACGTAAATAATTTCACCGGTAGCATTACTCCGCATCACACATTGCCGCTCATTAAATGTATTAGAGGCGCCTTCAACCAGCGACAGCACGCCAAGTGGCACATCAATACCAATAATATTATGCTTACCCGGATTGAGCTCCACATCTGTTAAACGTACAGGAGGCGTGGTGTGCACTGTAATATCATAACGTCCCACCGGATTTAAATACAAAGTATCCGGTTGATTTTTTGCATCTGGTGTATGCACGAAATTATAACGCACCTCACCGGTAGCATGATCATACAAAGTAATTTCAATATTCTTTTCCAATGGCATCCCAAACGCATCCAGCAAATTAATTTGCGTAGTGGTAATATTTAATGCCTGCGATATGACAATACTCATCGCATTGGAAAATGTTTTTTCATTCGACGCATCATAAAATGCACCAATACAATCAAATTGCTGCTTATCTTTTTCTTCAATGCCAACTCCAATTATAAATGGCTTCAGTGTGATGCGTTTATCGCGCAATACCTGAGCACTTGCACATGGGTCGCCTTCACAATTTTCGATGCCGTCTGTTATTAAAATAATGGAATTAGCTGCTTCAGCCGTTGGAAAATCGCCGGCAGCCAAAAACAAACTGTAGGCAATGGGCGTATATCCCTGCGGTGTTATGCCCTGCAAAGCATTTTTTACCGCAACCGACGAATTTTTACTGATAGGCACAACCAGTTTCGAGTCCTTACAATCCTGCATGGCACGTGGCGATTGAAAACCAAAAACACGCAAGCCAATTTCTACATCAGGCTCTGTTCGTTGTATACTATCAATGGTTTTTACAACAAGTTTTTTCGCTACCTCCCATTTGTTGGTATTCTGCCAGGGGTCAATCATACTCCCGCTGCCATCCAGCAAAATCAGGATGCGCTTTGTGGCTTTTGATGGCGGGGTTTGCGCAAAAGTCAAACTCCATCCCCCAACTAAAATCAGTAAAAGGAATATCCTCATGTTCAGGTCTACAACCTTAAACGTTGAAAATCAACGCCTTATTGGTAGCTCTACCGGCAAATAAACAAAAATGCTGCCGTTTTTAACGCCAATCGGCACAAAGAGAGTCAACAGTCGCGAAAAAATGCTGTATAGGATAGTATGCACAATCGGTAGCCATTTCCTGAAACCCATGCTGGACATCATTTCCAACGCACGTAACCACCCCTCACCCACCCTTTCCTGCTCGCTAAATGGGGTCTCGAATTTTTTTTCAGTTAAAGCATAGCAGCCGGGAAAAAGGCTTTTAAGGCAGACAGGTTAAAGATTTTGGGGGAAATGACCGTGGTCTGTCCTTAACGGGTTCGTTCCAGTACGCTGGTATCGCCTGCAGGTACAATTAAAAGCTCCGCAAAACAGTGTATAAAGAAAGGTTCCCGATCAGAAATCGCCGAGGGTTTCCTCCAGTTGAGCCATGGCTTTTTCCAGTTGCTCCTTGTTAGGTGCTATACCGTGCCATTCGTGACTACCTTCCATAAAATCGACACCGCTGCCCATGGCCGTTTTCATGAGTATCATGACAGGTTTTCCTTTTCCGGTGCGCGATTTTGCTTCAGCAAGAGCTGCAACAACAGAAGTCATATCATTTCCCTTTTCCAACGACACAATATCCCAGCCAAAAGCAGAGAATTTCGCATGCAAATCGCCCAAATCCATTACTTTTTTAGTTGGTCCGTCAATTTGCTGGCCGTTCCAGTCTACCGTGCAGATGATATTATCTACCTGCTTATGCGCAGCAAACATAGCCGCTTCCCAGATTTGACCTTCCTGTAATTCTCCATCGCCGTGCAGGGTGTACACTAAATGATGGTCACCATTTAATTTCTTAGCAAGGGCTGCACCAATACCAACACTCATGCCCTGCCCCAACGACCCGCTGGCCATGCGCACACCGGGCAGATGTTCTGCAGTAGTCGGATGGCCTTGTAGACGCGTATTTATTTTTCTGAATGTATTTAATTCCTGCACCGGAAAATAGCCGCTTCTGGCAAGCACAGAATACCAAACCGGTGAAATATGTCCGTTACTCAGGAAAAACAAATCCTCCCCCGCCCCATTCATATGAAACGCCGGATCATGCTGCATCGCATCAAAATATAAAGCCACCAAAAAATCCGCACACCCAAGAGAACCTCCCGGATGCCCACTCTGACAGTTAAATACCTGACGAACTATATCTCTGCGCACCTGTGATGCGATTTTTTCCAATTGCTGAATATCGGCCATGAGAAAATTTTTTGCAAAGATAAGGGAATTGGGGGAGTGTGGTGGGAATGCAGATGTGCAAGTGAGGCCCGCCTTACGGCGGATTAGCGTGTGAAAATGTGCAAGTGTGGGATAGTTGCTCATTAAAACACTAATTCTTTTGATACAATAGATGCAATTGATAAAAAACAAAAAGTAAGCTCCCTCTCCTGCAAGGAGAGGGCGGGGGGTGAGGTTCACAACAAGGCCGAATAAATGCACAAGTGCGGACGTGAGAAAACAAATGTGCAAGTGAATCCCGCCATACGGCGGATTAGCGTGTGAAAATGTGCGAGTGTGGGAAAGTTGCAAATCATGATACTAATTCTTTTAATACAACAGATGCATTTGATAAAAAAACAAAAAGTAAGCTCCCTCTCCTGCAAGGAGAGGGCGGGGGGTGAGGTTCACAACAAAGCCGAATAAATACACAAATGCGGAGATGCAAATGCAATTATGTTCATGACATACAGCTTAATGTGCAAAATTGCACAGTAGCCCAAAAACCAATTCAATGCACTAACCACTCATCATTCCTCATTCCGATTTTTTATTTTTATCCTTTGTTAAAACTATGACTATACATTTTAAAAATCTTGACATCCCCCTGCTCCAATATGTCGAATCTGATTTTATGGGTTTGCCTGTGCGTGGGGAAGATATGGCTTTGATTATAGAAACCGGACTTCCAAAAAATTGTCCGCCTAATGGTTTGCGGTTTAAAATACCGGCATCAATGGGCGGCACCGGTTTTAGCCGGCTAAGTGATGAATGGCCCAAGTTTAAAGAAGTTGTTGCAGCGCAACAATGCATTGTGATAGCTACTGACAGTAATGGCAATTGTTTATTCATTAATGCAACAGATGCAGGTAACCATCAGGTGAGTTTTTATGACCATGATTATGGCGTGTTCAGATACGTTGCCGGCAGCGTACAAACATGCCTGACCTGTCTGAGCTTATACCTGGAGTTTTTAAAACGATATCCCGAAAACGGCACTGAACCTGCAACAAAGGACGACTATCAATTGCTTGCCAATCAAATTTCAGAAGTGGAACCACTTGCCCGGGTAAATGCCGAAACCTTTTGGTCTGAAATGGTTTTTTATGGTCGTCTGCCTTAAGCGTTTGCAGTTACTTCTAGCTTTTTTGTTTCAAATCCGACTAGGTTGTGACTGTTAATTTTATTACATTCTGAAGTAATATAATACGTAAGTCCTTGAAAATCAAAGACTAATAGCTTTCGATTTATGCAAATAGCTGACATGGCAGTTATTTAATTTATGTAGTTAAGATGCCACTCTTGAATATCTTTCCGCATCTCCTGTGCAACCCACACGCACATTAACTACTAAAATTAATCAATATGAAAAAAAGCTACATTTTACTGAGCCTGGCTTTGGCTTGCGTGATGACAGTGTCGAAAGCACAAATTTATTCTTACCTGGATGACCCAACCGGAACATACGCCAGCGTTGCCGCAAATGCTACCGGAACAAATTTGTCCCGAGTAAACGGTTTATTGGCCGACCCGGCATGTGGTGTCGGATTTAGTTCAAACAAGCATACCTCCGGCGGTTATGGTAATGGCCGCCCGAGTGTTGAGTTTACAGTTTCACCTGACGCCGGATTCCAGCTTGATGTTACCAGCATTAGTGTTGACATCAGAAGAAATTTAAAAGGTCCAGCCTACTGGCGCATTGCCTATTCAACAGATGGCGGTGCATCCTGGACAAATAGTGGAACCGATTTTGAAGTATTAAACGGCAATTGTTTTACTACCACCAATTTAACGTTTGATGTGACAGACTTTTCTACGTCGTCTCCACTTATCGTTCGACTGATCGGACATACCGCTTTTAGTCCGCTCAACGGTACATCTACTTTGAGAAACATTACCGTATCCGGTGCAGTTTCTTATGCGGATGCAGATGGCGATGGTTACACATCTGATGTAGATTGTAATGATAGCGATAGTGCTGTAAATCCAGGCGCAACTGAAGTTTGTGATGGCATCGACAACAACTGCGATGGCAACATTGACGAAGCAGGCGGCTCTACTTGGTATGCAGATGCTGATGCTGATACTTATGGCGACCCGGCTTCAACAACGGTTTCCTGCGATATGCCAATGGGATATGTTGCTGATAATACTGATTGTAATGATGGCGATGCCGCTATCAATCCAGCAGCAACTGAAGTTTGTGATGGTGTTGATAATAACTGTGATGGTAACATCGATGAAGGTATCGACTTGTCTATCAGCATTACACCTTCAGGTGTTATTGAATTATGTAAACCTGATGAAGTTACCCTGGAAGCTGTAGGTACTTTTGATAGCTACCAATGGTATAAAAACGGTTCTCCGCTTACAGGTGAAACAGGTGCTACTTATACGACTAATAAACCAGCTTACTATCAGGTAGAAGGCTTTATCGGAGCCTGCTCTTCCGGTTTATCTGCTGTTCAGGCTGTAGCTGTTTATGAGAGTCCGAATGCGAACATCTTTTATCCAGATGGTTTAAATTTATGTGTAGCTTCTCCATTACTGCTTAAAGCCAGCTATGACGAAACATATACCTATGTTTGGTACAAAGATGGTGTTGAAATTCCGGGTGCTACTATTGCAAATTATTCAACAACAGAAACCGGCGATTACTATTGTGTGGTTACATCAGCAGAAGGTTGCTCAAGAACAACTGCAACTGTAACCGTAATTGATGAATGCCGCGAAGCAGCACCGGTAAATGCTGAATTTAATGTTTATCCAAATCCGGTTAGCGATTACCTGAATATCAATTTCTCAGGTATGCAGGCCGGTGATGTGGCAAACATCCTGATTACTGACATGACTGGTAAAGTGGTTTATGCAGGCGCTGTATCTGCAAATACAAACTTCATCGCTATCGGTGATCAAATTACAGATGGCTTGTATGTTGTTACCGCTGAAATCAACGGACATACATCCAATCAGCAAATTGTTGTGCTGAAATAAAATAAATCCGACTCAATAATCTATAAAAAAAACCTTCCGGAAATTCCGGAAGGTTTTTTTATTTCTGTGCCGTGTATTTTTTTTCGGCTTAAGGTGATAAGCAGGCAACTTATAAACAATTCCTCCCGTCTATCTCTTTATCCTCGCCCCCTAAAAAGTATAGGCCGACATCCCCGGCCGTCACACGACCTGAAATACACACATGCCGTTTTTTGAGTATTATTGTTTTGAATTTATATGCGCAGAAGAAATTTCATTCAATCATTAGGCCTTGCAGTGCCGGCTGTACTAATCGGGCCTTCCTTTATGGAATGGCATAGAGGTTTACCTAAACAAAATATTACCGGAAGTGTAATCATCATCGGAGCAGGTGCGGCCGGTTTATATGCCGCGCGTGCGCTGCAGGATGCCGGACTTACCGTTACGGTTTTAGAGGCTTCTGATACACATGGTGGACGCGTGCGACCATTACCCGGTTTTGCTGACTTCCCGGTTGAGGCAGGCGCTGAGTTTGTGCACGGAAAAGGCAATACTACCGGTGATCCGCCTTCCTTTTTATGGAGCTCAATCAACGACTATAATCCTGATTTGCTGTTGGAGTATGGTACACATAAAGAAATGTATGATGTTGGGGGCGTTATTAAAACAGACCCTTATTGGGATTTGGGACTTGAAGCTGCCTGGCAGTTTTATTTAAATATGTATGCTTATACCGGCGAGGAGCTGTTGATGTCTGATTACCTGGATACCGAATTTGGTATTACACCGGCTCATCCCTATTGGCATGTTTACGAAGCCTGGATTGGCTCAGAATTTGGCACCAGCATTAAACGAATTGGCATGAAAAGTATTGCCATCAGTGAAGTGTTGTGGCTAACCGGAGGGAAAGATTTTTTATTGGATACCAGCTATCGCGATTTATTAGACACCCTATTTTTTGAACCTGTTTTAGATACGATTCAATACAATAAAATTGTAAATGCAGTAAATTATACCGCTGGCGGTGTTACTGTTACCTGTGCAGATGGCAGCACGTTTACAGCTGATAAATGTGTTGTTGCCGTACCACTCCCAATTTTACAGGAGAACAGTATTGCATTTACCCCCGCATTACCTACGCTCAAACAAAATGCCATAGACACCCTGAAAATGGATGCCGGCATGAAATTATTTCTCAAATTCAGCACGAATTTCTGGGGAAGTGATATTGGTGATATTACCGTTGATGGTTACTCGACGTTTTTATGGGCACCAGGCATAGATAAAACAGATGCCACTAACAACGTGCTCATTTGTTTTATCATGGGCGAAAATGCTGAATACATGAGCAGTATCGATGCAGGCGCCATTGATGTAGCACTTGCCGAACTGGATAGTTTATTTGATGGTGCAGCAACAGCCAATTTTGTTGACGCCTTTATTCAGGATTGGAGCAAAGAACCGCATATCAAAGGCGCTTATTCCTATCCGGCCCTCAATACCTATACAACTGAAACCAATACTACCCGCCTCGATTTAGCCGAACCGGTTGATTGTGTGCTCTTTTTTGCGGGAGAAGCCACCAACAATAATCATCCGGCCACCGTGCATGGTGCTTTGGAAAGTGGAGCCCGTGTGGCAGCAGAAATAATTGCCTGTCCGTTCACCGGCATTACAGAAACCACACCTCAAACATTTGTTCAGGCATATATACATGATCAGTTTGCTTATTATGCTTTAACGGGTATTACAAGCGGTAAATGGACACTTAAAATCACCGGAATTGATGGTAAACTCGTGTCTGTTTTTATGCCGGATGGCATAATTGACAGTCCACAGGTTTTGCGATTTGCTCTACCGGAACTTGCAACGGGCAGCTATATTTTATCTGCCGAACAAAATGGTCAGGTTCAGTGCAGTCATGTAGTCGTGATACATTAAATTTTTTCGTCAAGTAATTTTTCTAACGCATACATTTCATCACGCAATCGGGCTGCTTCTAGAAAATCCATGTCTTTTGCAGCTGCCAGCATTTTCTTTTTGGTATCGGCAATTGCTTTTTCCAGTTGCGGTCTGCCCATCATGGCCACTACCGGATCGGCAACCATGCTGGCTGATGTAATATCCTGTGGTTCTATATATGGTTGACCGTACTTTTTCGGATCTCTGCCGATGGTAAATACCTCATCAGTAGATTTAATTACTGTAGTAGGTGTAATGCCATGTTCTAAATTGTAGGCAATTTGTTTATCGCGTCTGCGCTGGGTTTCATCGATAGTGCGCTGCATGCTAACCGTAACTTTATCTGCATACATAATTACACGTCCATTTGCATTTCGCGCTGCACGACCCGCTGTTTGGGTCAAACTTCTGGTATTGCGCAGGAACCCTTCCTTGTCGGCATCCATTATAGCCACCAACGATACTTCAGGCAAATCCAATCCTTCGCGCAGCAAGTTCACACCAACAACTACATCAATTCTGCCAAGGCGGAGATCACGCAATATTTCAACCCGTTCGAGGGTTTCTACTTCACTGTGAATATACCGGCATTTAATACCCATGCGCAACATATACTTCGACAATTCCTCAGCCATGCGTTTGGTAAGGGTTGTTACTAATACGCGTTCATCTATTTTAATACGCTCACCAATTTCATGTAATAAATCGTCAACCTGATTTAATGTAGGGCGAATTTCAATTGGCGGATCCAGCAAGCCCGTTGGTCGCACTACCTGATCAACCACCACCCCACCACTTTGCGTCAATTCAAAATCAGCCGGTGTGGCACTTACGTAAATGACCTGATTAAGCAGCGACATAAATTCATCAAAATTCTGAGGCCTGTTATCCATGGCACTTGGCAAACGGAATCCATATTCTACCAGATTCATTTTTCTGGCACGGTCGCCGCCATACATAGCGCCAATTTGCGGAACAGATACGTGACTTTCGTCAATAACCAACAAATAATCATCCGGAAAATAATCAATCAGACAAAACGGACGCTGGCCTTTTTGTCGCCGGTCGAAAAATCGGCTGTAGTTTTCAATACCTGAACAATAGCCCAATTCCTTAATCATCTCCACATCAAAATTCACCCGTTCGCTCAGTCGCTTGGCTTCAATAAATTTACCAATACTCTCAAAATACTTTACCTGCGCATCTAATTCGGTATAAATTTCCTGGATAATGGAGGGCAATATATCTTTTGGTGGAATGTATAAATTCGCCGGGAAAATGGCAATATTATCCTGTTTGCCCGTGCGTTTTCCATTTTCCGGATTGATGATTTCAATTTCCTCAACCTCATCACCAAAAAAGGTAATACGATAGGCATAATCAGCATATGCCGGAAACACATCCACCACATCACCATTTACCCTGAAATTGCCGCGTTTAAACTCAACGGCTGCACGCGCATATAAGGCATCTACCAACCTGTGCAATAAAAAATTGCGGCTCATTTTATCCCCCACATTTACGCGGACAATACTTTCTTTAAATTCTGCCGGGTTGCCCATACCGTAAATACAACTAACAGTTGCTACCACAATCACATCTCTGCGGCCACTCTGCAAACTCGAGGTTGTTTTTAACCGCAGCTTCTCCACTTCGGCATTTATAGACAGGTCCTTTTCTATGTAAGTATCTGTGGTGGCTATATAAGCCTCCGGTTGGTAGTAATCGTAATAACTCACAAAATACTCCACTGCATTATCCGGAAAAAATTGCTTGAACTCGCCATACAACTGTGCCACCAACGTCTTATTGTGCGATAAAATCAGGGTTGGCTTTTGAACCTGCTGAATAACATTGGCAATGGTAAACGTTTTTCCACTGCCTGTTACACCCAGCAAAACCTGAGCAGGCTCTCCCGCCTGAATACCGTCTGTAAGTTGCTGAATAGCAGCGGGTTGGTCGCCAGTTGGCGTATAGTGACTGGTAAGTTTGAATTCCATAGACAATAATAACGGGACAAAATACGAAAGCCTGAGCGATTGCCCTTATAACAGAAACAATAATTTCTACGAAACGTTTCCGTAATTTTGCACAAAAATAGGATTATGCGTTTCAGAGAGATAACAGCCATCACCGGGATGGGCGGTTTGTTTAAAATGGAAAGTCAGAAACCGAGCGGACTTATTGTAACTAGTTTGTCGGAAGGATGGACAAAGTTTGTTTCCAATCGCGAACATCTATTCAGTCCGCTGGATAATATCGCCATCTACACTAATGACGATACAATGCCATTATTAGACGTAATGTTAAAAGCATTCGAGCAGCGCGATACCAACCCACCGGTTGATCCTAAATCAGACAATACAACAATATCGGCCTGGTTTGAAAAAATATTGCCTGAATACGATCGTGAAAAAGTGTATATCAACGACATTAAGAAATTCATCAAATGGTTTCACTTGTTAGATGCCCAGGGCATTTTGCAAACTGAAGCGGATGAATTGGAGAAAGAAAAGGCAGAAGCTCAGTCATCAGAAAAAACAGAAGAATAATCTACACACAAAATACATAGTACCAGGAGGCTGTTGACACATCAACAGCCTTTTTTTTCACCATACCATTACCTTACGGGCTGCGAATGATTGTTTGGATGAAACAGACATCACATAATTACCTGCAGGCAACTGCGTATTCGGAATAAAAAAAGCTTCATTACCTTGCGAAAATTGTTCGGTATACATCAGCTGCCCGCTCAGTGAAAAAATCTGCACTGTGCAATCGCCCGTAGCATTTGTTTGCAGATACCAGCCATCGGCCACCTGCCAGCATTGTTGAATAGACAATTCAAATCCGTTTATGGGTACCGGAATATTGTTCGGGTCTTCCGGAATAACCAGCTTGTCGATATAAATTTTATCGCCGGTAGCATTTTCCTCATTATTCGTGGCATTTACAGCAACATAAAACGTTACATCGCCGGTGCTGCTTCCCGACTGCCAGTTAAAGGTCCACGTAGCCGTATCAACTGCTGCGGTGCCTGCTTCTTTATGTGTAATATATTTTCCACCGCCGGTAAATTTGGTTCTGTCTGCATCAATTATCGACATCGTGCCCAATTTATCACCTGTCAGGTTTTGTGGGGATGCCTGAAATCCAAATTTGACGATGCCGGTATCTATCATAAAAACCGTAATCGTGTAAACGGCATCACTCCGGTAACCCGTTTCCGGAACATTTGAGCTGATAATTCCCGGACGATCCTGCGCGGTTCCTGTATGACATTTTACGTGGGCACAGGTTTGATCATCGCCCGGCGAGCCTGTATTACCGCTGGGCGCACCATCTGTTTTTGCCTGTAAGCCCTGTTGAAAAAGCGACATCAGCAGCAATACGCTGATAAGTAATACACTTATAAAAACGGTTTGACTACTGACTTTGCCTGCCTGCATATGCTATTTCGTACTAAAATATTTTCGGGCGTATCTCATCGACTTACCATTAACCTGCTGCTAAAATCTGTTGGGCAGCTTCGCCGGATTTTACCGGATAAATAACACGTTCAATTACGCCTTGTTCATTTATCACAAAGGTTACCCGGTGAATAGTGGTAATGGTTTTACCCATAAATAATTTTTCGCCATACACCCCAAATTTTGCAGAAACCTTATATCCTGCATCAGCTAACAGCAAATAGGGTAACGCATATTTATCTGCAAACTTTTTCTTACTGGAAACCGGTGCATGCGAAATACCAAACAAGGCATATCCGGCCTTTACAAGGGCCTTATAATGATCACGCAAATTGCACGCTTCTTTCGTACAGGTTTGCGAATCATCATTTGGATAAAAAAAGAGGACATACTTTTTTCCCTTCATGGATGCTGAAGAAATCATTTGTCCGTTTTGATCCGGCAATGTAAATACAGGCACCTTTTTCCCAGCTGCAATAAAGCTAACGGCTTCCATCAGAAATTAGGACGCAAATGAGAGGTGGCGTAAAAAGCATTAATATGCTGCACAATTTCTTCCGGTTCGTCTGACACGAAGAACAAATCCAAATCTTCTTCACTGATATTATGTTCTTTATGCAACATAGTATCGCGCATCCAGGCAAGTAATCCTTTCCAATAAGTTTTACCTACCATAATAACGGGAACGCGTTCAATTTTATGGGTTTGAATTAAGGTCAGTGCTTCGAACAATTCGTCCAGTGTGCCAAAACCGCCCGGCATAAAGATGAAGGCCTGAGCATACTTTACCAGCATCACTTTGCGCACGAAAAAGTATTTAAAATTAATCAGTTTATCGCTGTCGATATATGGATTATGACTTTGTTCGTAGGGCAATTCGATATTGAGTCCAACTGATTTTCCACCTTCTTTATAAGCGCCTTTATTTCCGGCCTCCATAATTCCGGGACCACCGCCGGTAATAATGCCGAAGCCTTCTTTTACGAGACGGGCAGCTAATTGTTCAGACAGCTTATAATATTTATGATCCGGTTTTGTTCTTGCCGAACCATAAATAGATACGCAAGGGCCGATTTTATCCATGGTTTCAAAACCATCAACAAACTCTGCCATTATTTTAAACATCCTCCAGCTCGACTGGGCGCTTAATTCAGTCCAGTCCTTTGTTTTAAACAGCTTCTTTTTTCTATACTTTTCTGCCATAATCGTCAGGCTACATTTTAACCGCTAAGGTATTAGCCGGCTTTGAAATTAACAATAATCCTAAATAGGTCAAAATACCGTTCATCAGCAAGAGCTCATACCCGATTTGGTATCCATTGAACCAGGCCGCTGCATGGCTATTGATATAATAACACAAAACCGGTGGCACTAAACATACAGGCAATACCCAGGCATTGCGCAATAATCGTTTACTGCCTATTCCAAAGGCAAATAATCCGAGCAAAGGCCCATATGTATAACCGGCGGCAACAAATACCTGATTAATGACACTGTCATTATTGATGGCATTAAACAATACAATCACCAATAATAAAGCGGCAGCAAATCCGATATGTACAATGTGTCTGGTTCTTTTGTGGTGTGCTGTTTCCGTTTGCGTAGTATCCCAGCCGAGCACATCAATACAAAAGGAGGTAGTAAGTGTCGTCAATACAGAATCAGCGCTCGAAAAAGTAGCCGCGGCTATACCGAGGATAAATACGATGGCTGCAAACGTGCCTAAATGGTCTAAAGCGAGTATGGGGAATAAATGATCGGCTCGTGTGGGTAATTCCAGCGAAATAGATTGTGCATATGCATATAACAATGCGCCCAGAGCCACAAAAAACAAATTAATAAAAATCAATACCACACTAAACCACATAATATTTTTTTTCGCATCCGGCAAAGAGCGCATACTGAGGTTTTTTTGCATCATATTCTGATCTAAACCTGTCATCACTATTGCAATCAAAGCGCCGCTGATAAACTGCTTGAAAAAATAATTTGGTGCTTTTGCATCCCAGAAAAATATTTGGCTATAGGGACTATCTCTTACTGTTTGCACAATTCCGCCCACATTTAAATGCATGGCTTGCGCAATAACTAGAATACTCAGCAATACACCTGCAAGTAAGAAGGAAGATTGCAATGTATCCGTCCACACTAAGGTTTTAATACCGCCTTTATAAGTATAGAGAAGAATCAAAATAATAACAACCGATACGGTTATTTCAAAAGGGATATTCCACTGATCAAAAATAAATAATTGCAATACGGTTGCCGAAACATATAACCTGAACGCCGCACCTATGAGTCGTGACAAAACAAAGTACAAAGAGCCGGTAACCTGTGCACTTTTACCAAAACGTTGACCGAGATAGGTATAAATGGATGTGAGGTTCATTTTATAATACAGTGGCAAAAGCACCTGTGCAATTACCAGATAACCCAATAAATAGCCGAAAACCATTTGCATGTAGCCAAATTGAGCTGTGGCTACATTTCCGGGCACTGAAACAAAGGTTACACCACTGAGCGAATCGCCTATTAACCCAAAAGCAACAGCATACCAGGGTGAAGCTTTATTGCCCAGATAATAGGCATTATCATTTGCCTTGCGGGATGTAAACCAGCTTATGGTAAACAACATGGCAAAATAAGCGAGCAAAACAACTAGAAATACGATGCCTGACATAGTATTACAAATAGGTATGCAAGGTAATGGATAAAGCCTGAACGCACTGTTCACTTATGCACACAAAAAAGGGACGACACCCGTCATCCCTTTGCATGCGTTATGATAGAAAATCAGGCCCTTCTTTTCTTCACTTTATTAATATGTTTAGGACCCGGACAACCGAGAATATCCTTTGTTGTTGTGCGGAAACCTTCATCAATACCTTTAATTAAGTTCCGGCTGAAGGTAATGCCTAACCACATATATTTATCCTTATCAGTTGGATCGCCCCTCCAATCGTTATTATCATAATCGAAAGGAGTGCCATTCAGGAATTCACCGCTTCTGTTAGACAAATTATAAGCGTCAATACCATTAGATTCGATGAGAAGATTTCGGTCAACATAGGTGCGGCTTACATCATCGAGGTAATCGGTAAATGTAAAACGGGCACCATATTCTATTCCCATATTCCAACGTTCGGTAAGTGCGAATTTAAATCCGAGACCAACCGGGATGGCGAATTCATACAATCGATAGAATTCACGTTCTGGGAAATAGTCAGAACCCTGACCTTCAGTGCCCAGTGGTTGCAAATCGTACCATTCGCCTTCATAGAAAGCCTGAGGATTGAAATGAAAACCTGCTAGACCTGCGTAAGCATATGGAGAAAAGCGCTGGGCAAATTCTACAGGGCGATATCCGAAGAAATAATATTGAAAGGTAAAAGCCGCTTCCGTAACTGGAGATGTGAAGCTCAGGTTACGCGCTTTCAGGTTGGCACGATCACTGTTTGCATCTGCACCTGAAACTGATCCGCTATAAATATTAAACTTTAAAGCCATCTTGTGGTCAAGATGGTATTCGACAAACCCGCCATAGGCAAGTTGTGATTCTTTTGGTTCAACGTAGTCATGGGTCATGTCGCCATAATAATTGGCCACACCACCCATAATACCTACTTCAACATATTGCATTTGAGCAGATACCGTTCCGGTAACCAGAAGTAAAGCGAGGAGGTTAGTTACTTTCATCCGTTTCGGGCGCATCTTATGGTAACAAAGTTAGTGAATTGCACTTGATTTATGTCATTCCGACTGCTAAATAACAGGAAAAATGACACATTTATTGTAAAGATTGTATAGAAAAGGGAACAATCCAAAGAATTACAGCTTGAGATTTACCCCTGGACATTGCATTTTCTTCCGCGATTTGCGCAGACCGGGCTTTTTAGGATTGTCACTGGCTTTGTATTTTTTTCCATCCCAACCCTTCACCTCATGGTTACGGCTGAGGGTCATCCCGGTAAAGATGTACCAGTCTTTGTTGGTATCATCACCCCGATATTTTTTATCGTCGCGTAAAATCTCCGTACCCCCATTCATTTCATCGGTGCGATTGGACAGCTGCCAGGCAATATCCCCGTTGTCAGCCAATAAAAGCTCCTTTGCGATATAGGTAGTACTTACATCATCCAAATAGTCGGTAGTTGTTTTTCTATAGCCGATTTCGATACCCAGGTTCCAATATTTGTTAAGTGAGCCCTTGATACCAAAACCAACCGGATAGCTATATTGCTGAAGCGGATAGCGTTTGCGGTCAGGATAAGCCGGATTGCCTTGCCCTTCAGTGCCAAGCGGCTGAAGCTCATACCAGACACCCTGATATTGCGCCCTTGGATTGAAGCGGAAGGTAGCTATCCCAAAATAGACATAAGGTGAGGCGATATTCCAGCGATATTTAGGGTTATAGCGCTTGAGGAAGATCTCAAAAACAGCATTGGCCTCATACACCGGGGAAACGAAATGGAGATTACGCTCCTGCTTCCACTCTTCGGTAGAGTTATCATCGTTTCCACTGATGAAACCACTGTACAAGCCGGCTTTCAGTCCAAACCAATAGTTGAGGTTAAATTTATAGTATGCACCAAAGGCTGAATGGGTCTCCTTGGGCACAAAGGCCACAGGAGCCAAGTCGCCCTGATAGTTACTGGCACCGCCGAATACCCCTATTTCGAGGTATTGCTGCCCATAAACTAAGGGCGATAATGCGGCCAAAATAATTAGGAACAGTGCTTTTCTCATGAACTTGAACAATGGTGCTAAAGGGAACTTCACAAATTTGAAAAAATCCTGTCATTCCCGCCTAGATTAACGCAAAGTTAGGCCGAAAGGATGGGTATACCTAATGTCACAAATCCAGCCATCCATGTTGGTTCGTTGAATTGTGTCTATTTTTGCTGATAGCCTACACGCTCATGAAGTCAAAAAAGTTATCGATTGTGCTGGCCCTCTTGGGCGGCAGCGCCGGTGCCGACCGGTTTTACCTGGGCCAAAAAAACGCCGGATGGCTTACGCTGCTGGCTTTTTGGTTGGTATTGCCGGGAGCCATTTATGGCATCATCCGCTTTAACTTAACTCCAAACTGGGAGCCCTTCCTGCTGGCTAAGTACGCCCTGCCAATCTTGTTCCATATGTTCGCTACAGGCAGGTATATGGTCATGAATGAGCGAAAATTCATGTCACAAGATGCCTCAAAAGGAAAATTTTCACCCATGGTTGTCGGATGCCTGGCTTTGGCGGTTGTTTTAGCTATTGGCGGGAGTCGCATGATAGAAACGGTTAAAAAACCGGATATCGATACCGCATCCACTTCCGGAACTATCGACGCCGTTACCCTGTCACAAGAATTTAGAAAAGATGAAGATGCCTATCGCAAGAAATACGACAATAAAGCATTTGAAGTAACAGGCAGCGTAAGTGAAACGGGGATGGATTTTGAAACAGGCGCCTATTTTGCCTTACAAGGCATGGAAGGCGATCCGTTTGGCATTAAATGCCTCTTTGCCCCAAACCACCAGAATGAGCCCGAAACGGTTCAGGTTGGCAGCGAGGTGCGCGTTAAAGGTTTTATCAACGGCAACAAACTGGAAAACTGTACTATTTTGAAATAATAGTATGTTGCACCTTTACGGTTTCCCGGAAAAATAAAAATAACTCAGGTTGAATCTGCCCTCACAATGGATGGAACAAGCGGTAGACGCTTTTGCAAAACTACCCGGCATTGGCAAAAAAACTGCCCTGCGTTTGGTTTTGCATATGATGAAACAACCTAAAGACCAGGTTGATGCCTTTGCCGCAGCTATCATGAAATTAAAAACGGATATACATTATTGTCCGAATTGCCATAACATCACCGATCAGCAAGATACACCTTGTCGTATCTGTGCTTCACCGCGACGCGATCATACCATTATTTGCGCAGTTGAAAGTATTCGCGATTTAATTGCCATAGAATCAACGAATCAATTCTCAGGTGAGTTTCATATTTTAGGCGGTGTCATTTCACCAATTGAAGGAATTGGTCCCGAACAATTAAATATGGATGATCTGATTGTCAAGGCAAACAGCGGGAAATATACAGAGATTATTATGGCCTTAAATCCGACCATAGAAGGTGACACAACGGTATTTTATATTAGCAGAAAAATAACACATCCTCAGGTAAAAGTTACTTCTATTGCTCGAGGTATTGCCTTTGGCGGTGAATTAGAATATACAGATGAACTTACGCTTGCCCGTTCACTCGCCATGCGACGACCATATGATAATTATATGCCGGATAACGAATGACGCAACTATCCATTATCATAGTAAATTACAACGTCAAGTATTTTCTTGAGCAAACTTTGCGTTCCTGCTTTCCTGCTTGTGAAACAATTCGTGCCGAAATTATTGTTGTAGATAATCATTCTCAAGATGGAAGTGTTGCGCATATTGAGCGCACTTTTGGAAATGGCACTGCACAGACACCACTTTATATTATTGCCAATTCAGAAAATACAGGATTTTCAAAAGCAAACAATCAGGGTATTGCACGCGCAAATGGCAAGTATATTTTATTGCTGAATCCCGACACGGTTATTGCAGAAGATACTTTGGTGAAATGCATCCAGTATTTTGAAGATCATCCCACCTGCGGTGGCATGGGCGTGCGGATGCTGGATGGCACCGGTGCTTTTTTACAGGAAAGCAAACGCGCGTTTCCGAGTCCGGAAGTTGCTTTCTATAAAGCTTTCGGACTGGCCGGATTATTTCCTAAATCAAAGATCTTTGGAAAATACCACTTAGGCTATCTCGATGAGCATAGCACGCATGAGGTTGAAGTGCTTGCCGGTGCGTTCATGATGATTCGTTCGGAAGTGCTGAAAAAAATCGGCAACCTGGATGAAACTTATTTCATGTATGGTGAAGACATCGACCTGAGTTACCGTATTGTAGAAGGCGGCTATCAGAATATTTATTTTGCCGATGCACCCATTTTACATTACAAAGGCGAGAGCACTAAAAAAGCAAGCTTCAACTATGTGCGGATGTTTTACACTGCAATGAAAATTTTTGTTGCGAAGCATTTTAGCGGACCGCGTGCAGGGCTATTCATTGTATTTTTAAACACAGCCATTTATTTACGCGCAGGTATTGCTGCCTTAATGCGTATGATGGGCAAAATGGCCCAACCCATTTTTGACAGCTTGCTGTTCTTTGGTGGGTTATTTGCTGTTAAGTATTATTGGGAATATTATGTCAAGTATATTGAAGGTGGCACTTACCCAGATTCCTATTTATATATCAATACACCCTTGTACATTTGTATCTGGTTGTTGATGGTTTTTTTATCCGGGGGCTACGACAGAAATACCAACTCCGGAAAATTAATTCGAGGCATGGCCTTAGGCACGCTGGCTATTGCAGCTGTATATGGTTTTTTACCGGAGCATCTGCGATTTAGTCGCGGTATGATCATCGCCGGTGCGGCATTAAATACACTTCTCCTCATCATTTCCCGTGGAATAGCGCATTTAATCCGTCACGGCAATTTCCGATTAGGCGAGCCACCTATTAAGCGCATACTGATTGCAGGAAGTGCGTCGGAATGCACCCGCACTTTGCAATTACTCCAACAATTACAGTTAGGTAATCAGGTAATCGGATTTGCCAACGCAGGCAAACAACCTTCTTCACATCCCTATACCTTAGGCGAAACAGCCACACTTGAAAATTTAGTGGCGACCTATCAGATTAACGAGTTAATATTTTGCGCAAAAGATATTGCCCATGCGGATATTATCAGAATAATGGAAAAGTTATCCGGTAAAACCGATTTTAAAATTGTGCAACCGGACAGTGATGCCATTATCGGAAGTAATTCGCGCGATACGGCGGGAGATATTTATACACTGGATACACGTTTCGCCATAGCTCAACCAGAAAGTATCCGCAGCAAAAGAACACTGGATATACTTATTGCACTCATGGGCATAATAGGTGCTCCTGTGCTGATTTGGGCTATTCAAAATAAAACCGGTTTTTTAGGCAATTGCCTGCAGGTGCTCAGCGGAAAAAAAACATGGATTGGGTATCTACCCTCCGAATCACAGGAAACATTACCCCATTTACGTGCGGGCATTTTACATCCGCTTGCCGGTAGTGATATTGATGGTTTGAATACGCATATTTGTGCGCGTGTAAATTTTATGTACGCCCGCGATTATCGCACCAGTGATGATGTGCGACTTATCTGGAAGCATCGTCGCTTACTCGGAAATAAAGGATAATCCCGGATTTATCTATGGTTGAGTTTCTCTTCCACTTTAGCCTGCAACCAGCCTATGTCAGCTATTTGTCGTGTTTCCTCAATCCGGCTGCGCAAGTCTTCGAGCTTCGTTTTATCCCGCTTGGTTAATCGGGAGAGTTTATCAATAAACTTTAGGAAATTGACATAGAGCAATTTCACATTTTCACTTAGTGTTTTATTTCTGCGCAGGTACACCTTAAATGCTTCAATCGCACTTTGCATCGGGTCCCATTCATCGAGCTGATAATAAATTTTAATTTGCATGGTACGGGTATCGAGGGCATAAAAAATATCCGTAAACTCCACCTGATTAATCAAGCGAAGTGCTTCACCCAAATTTCCCTTGTAAAAAAGCAAGGCGCCCATATTATAATTATATGCGTTAGCTCTGAATTTCTCATTCAATTTAGAGCGATACTGCTTAATAAACTGTTCTGCCCAATCATATTCACCAACGCGGAGTGCTGCTACCACTAAATTTTTATACGTCCACGGGCTGAGGTCACCATCCACCATCAACAATCCTTTCTCGAGTGCTTGCACGCTTATATTAAAATATTCCCGTAAATATTTTTTATCACCAGCATTTATTTTGCGAATAGTGAAATTCTGCGCGTAGGCATACATATCCCTTGCTTCAGCAGGTGGAAATTTTTCAGTGTGCTCCTCTAACTGGTGCTTCAGTTTTTCGAAATGCACCTCATTGTCTCCTTCCAGGAAAGTCATCAACACCTGAAAATAAATGGAAATCGACGGGTAATCATCATAGGCATGTTCGCGCAAATGATCGGTAATTTCTTTTAACAAGCGTAACGAATAATCGGAGGCCACCAATTTTTGCCTGTTGATGAGTTCGCACGAGTACCGCAATTTGGTAGACAAATAAAATAAGTCGAGGTAATTAGCTGCCTCTTGCAAACTCACATCATATGCCCGTTTTTTTTGCCGGTCGAAGAAGGTATTTAATTCTGATTGGAGCAAAAACGCCTTATAAAAATGGGGTGCATTTCGGTATGGCTCAGCGTCAAGATAGGCTCTTGCATCACGTAGGGTTTGCTCAAAAAACTTATCCGCTTCCCAGTCATTGTATTTACTAAGCAAATGCACATACCCCTCCAGGTCATCGGCCATATGTTGATTATACCGGATAAACCCTTCCAAATGCTCAACAATATCACTCATCAGGTAGCCCAACTTCTTTTCAGAGAGCGCTAAACCGGGAATACCTTTTTCCAGCATGCGTTCCTTTTCGAGGTTACGGGATTCAAATTCCGGGGCGTACTTTTTCAGGTAATGAAAAAAAACGGGCAACTGCTCATCCTTGTTAAAAAAGGGCGAGGCGAGATACTCCCCAAAACGGGTAAGCTCCTTCGGACTTAAGTTCCGAAGCATTTGAATCATTTTACTTTTATACATTACCGGGGCACGAAAGATACACCAAAATAGCGGAAAACGCATTTTTTGGGCGCAAAATTTCAACGGATAATCTAATCATATCAGACTGATTATCAAGTAGTTATGATAATTCAGGCAAAAAATACGCCAAATTGTTTTAACATTATATACTGGAAAACATGGAAATTTATGAAAAGTGTCCCTTTCTGTCGAAAATAAAACTTGTTTCTTTACATTGTAAAATTGAGTCAGACCATGCCGCGTAACGCAAATCGTATTCTTCATGTAATCTTGTTGGTGGGTATCTGGTGCTTGTCAGGACTGAGTAACCTTCGCGCACAAACAGCACCTGATGCTGTTAACGATACTATTGCTATTTGCGTGGGCGAGCCTGTCATTATCGATTTGCTGGCTAATGATTCAGATGCGGATGGTGATCCATTGGAAACAGATATCATTAGTGGTCCAGTTTCACCGCTTATCGATTATGATGATGATGGTTTACCGGAAGGTAGTTACTTAATTGATATCGAATCTGATTTTATAGGCACCGATTACATTATTTATGAGGTCTGCGGCGATGATGATGATTTATGCGCAATAGCTGTATTGGTCATTATTGTTGGAGGTGAGGAGGGATGTGTTTGGCCAGGTGATGCAAACCTGGATAGTATTTGTAATGTAATCGACTTATTACCCATCGGTTTGTATTTCGGCGAAGTTGGTCCGACCAGAACCGATGCAGATGGCGGATGGGAAGAAACATTCTGTGAAGACTGGGGAGATGTTCCCGGGTTGGAATTATACAGTAACCCAAAATTTGCCGACTGTAATGGAGATGGTGTCATAAATGCTGAAGATACAACCATATTAATGTCTAATTATGGTCAACTGCGTGGTGCTTATGTGCCTTTAGCTTTTGTAGGTGGCCTTGATGATCCTGAATTAGTTCCTGGTGTGTTTGGTGATACGCTGCCGGCAGGAACAGAGGTTGTAATTCCCATTTATTATGGTTCTGACGAAACTCCCGCCACAGATGTATATGGCATTGCATTTAGTATCGATTATGATGAAACTGTAATTGATCCGCAAAGCGTCTATATCCATTTTGATGCCAGTTGGCTGGGAGATGTAGGTGAAGATTTAATATTTCTTCAATATAATGATACCCTAAATGGTGTATTGGAAGTTTCGGCTACCAGAACGAATCAGATTTCACGCGCAGGGTCTGGACATTTTGCAACTATGGGTTTTGTGATGGAAGATAATATCGCTGGCAAAACTACAGGCACCATTTATGCCCAAACCACTTTATGTATGGAGCAACCGCTTGCCATCAATGCGCTTGGTTTACCGATGCCAACACGTATCTCCTGTGATACTTTTGTTATTGCTGATGGTTCGCAGGTTATTACTAACTCTGGGCTACAAACCATTCGTATTTTCCCAAATCCTGCGCAGGCTACAGCATATATTGATGTAGCAGATATAAACGGACAGAAATATATTCAGTTACAAACCATAACCGGTCAGATTGTATTTGAATGCATGACAAATGAAAACAGGATAGAAATTCCGGTTTCTGGTTACGCATCCGGGTCATACATGGTACAAATCATAGCGGCACAAAATAAATACACACAACAATTAATTATACAACATTAAATCAGCCTACAAAATGAAACAGGTTTATTTCCTATTGCTACTTATCCTCAGTAGTTTTTCAATTGCCCATGCAGAAGAGGTTGTTGGTGGTTGCGATGCAGCATTTACATACACCATCGACGGCATGACCGTTTCCTTTACCGACGTATCAGATCCCGGTGTGGGACCTATTTTAGAATGGATTTGGAATTTTGGAGATGGCACAACCTCTTCTGATCCAAATCCGGTACATACCTATGCTGAACCCGGTGAATATGATGTATGTTTAACCATACATGCAGATGGCGGTTGCTGGTCGGACGATTGTGAAAGCAATATTCCTGTCGGCCCCGATGGTGATTGTACTGTAAATGCAGAATTGCTGACAACTGACGGCACAAATGCCCATTTTATTGCATCTGTAGAGCCTACACCTGATGAAGTAACTTATACCTGGATTTTTGGTGATGGTTCAACCTTTACGGAAACGCTTCCAGGCACCGCTTCAGACCCGTGGCACACCTATACCGAACCAGGCATTTATGAAGTTTGTGTAACTATAACAACAGCAGCTGGCTGTGTTGATGCATATTGTTTCGCTGTTGAGATTTTAGGTGATGTTTTTTGTTTGTCTGATTTCGAATTTGATGTTGATGGATACCTCGTTGAATTCACCGAAACAGCAGATGCCAGTGGAGATATTTTAGTGTACAATTGGAATTTTGGTGATGGCACAACTGGTAGTGGTGAAACGGTTGACCATTTGTATGCTGAACCCGGGGTTTATGAAGTGTGTTTAACTATCGAAACCGCAGAATGTTCGTCTACTGAATGTTATGCTGTGGTTGTTGAAGGTGCAGGCGGTGATTGCTCCAGTGATTTTGAATTTGATGCGGACGGATTAAGTGTTCACTTTTTTGAAACAGCCGACGGAGGTGGAGATGATATTATCAGTTATATGTGGACGTTTGGCGACGGAAGTATTTCTGATGCACCAAATCCAATTCACACTTATACAGAACCGGGTACTTATGCCGTTTGCCTAACGATTACGACAGCAACCGGATGTACTGACACCTATTGTTTTGAAGTAAGTGTTGAAGAAGATGCAGGACCATGTGCAGCTTACTTTGAGGTAGATGATATTATACTCACCCCTGATGGATTTGTGGTATTACTCAATAATACATCAGAAGCCGCAGGAGATATCACCGAAACAACCTGGTATTATGGTGATGGCGCCGTTGGTTATTCTGAGGATGGCGAACACCTGTATACTGCCGGTGGCACATATGTAGTATGTCTGGTTATTGAAACTGCAGATGGCTGTGTTGACGAATATTGTATGTCGATAACCTTATCAGAAGCAGAAGATTGCACCTCACATTTCAATTATGAAATTGATGGCGGAACAGTACATTTTGTTGAAGATGCAACAGGAGGTGGTGCCGATATTGTTTCCTATTATTGGTCGTTTGGAGATGGCAGCTTTGGCGATGGCGCTGAAATCAATCACACATATGATACACCCGGCTGGTATGTAGTATGCTTAACCATTACTACTGCCGACAGTTGTGTATCAACCTGGTGCGATGAAATTTTAGTTGAAGGCTTTGAGCCGATGTGTGCTGCGCACTTTAATGTAGCTTCAATTACGCCTGGCATTGATAATTGGATTGTTGTTTTTGAAAACACCTCCATTGGTTCAGAAGTATATCATTGGTCATTCGGAGACGGCGGTATGTCAGAAGCAGAAAATCCAGATCATGCTTTTAGCGAAGCAGGCGTTTACAATATTTGTTTGACAATAGGCACAGCAGGTACTGATTGCTTCAACACCTATTGTTCTGAAATTTTTGTAGGTGGAGATGATGATTGCATAAATACAGAAATGATAGATACTACTTATGCATGCACAGAAGAATACATGCCTGTTTGTGGTTGTGATGGCATTACATATGACAATGCCTGTTACGCTGAGTATTATGGCGGTATTGTATATTATACCGAAGGCGCTTGTGGAGGCACCGGCATACAGGAAGAAGCCATCATCGGCGGTGTGGTAATCGCACCTAATCCGGCTTCAGACGTGCTGAATTTAAGTATAGCACTTACAGAATCGGATGAAATCACCTATACCATTGTGAATCATGTAGGACAGATTGTTTATTCTCCTTCAGTGCAAACAGCTGCTGCGGGTACATTTGTAACGCAACTGAATATATCCGCTTTACCTTCGGGCATGTATTATGTGCAGGTGCAAACTTCACATGATTCAAAAACAACTCAGTTTATCATAAGTAAATAATACAAGTGCAATTATTATGCAAAAAGCCATCCAAAAGGATGGCTTTTTTTATGATGTTTAGCGCCATATAAATACCCTATATTGTGACAACTGATTATTGAAAAGATTTCCTGACACATGCAATCACACGAGTATCTGCGTGTCTGTACGCTATTATCCGAAATAAAAATTTAATGTTCTTCGTGTGTCCGGCCTTTCATCTCTCCCCCATTGTAGGCCTTGTCGATTTCATCCATTTCCTTTAATTCCTCTTCTGTCCACGGGCGCATAACCACACCTGTAAGATCAGGCTTGCCGGCATTTATCCAGGCTGTTAACCAGAAGCTGCCTAATTGAATAATGCTTTCTTGTAGTCGGCGTTCAACCATGCCGTTTAATAATTCATTATACCGGAGTGTATATTCCTGTGAATATACGCGAACCGTAGAAGCGCCTCTTGTTTCGTAACTATATTTTCTATCGGCAGGAATTTCCTTATTTACTTGAAGCTCCAGTTTTAACACTGAATCTACCAGTGCATTACTGGCCAATACTATTTCCCACACTTTTGCATTCACATCTGGGATATACTCTGCTTTTCCTACAAAATAATCAAAGTTTTCGCCCAATAATTCGGGGATACGCGATTCCCAAAACCCGTGTATACCTACCTGGTTGGTGAGCTGTCCATTATAATTTTCAGTACAGTGTAAAGGCACATGTGCATCGCCGATATAATGACCGAGGTCTGCCGTATTTTTTAATATATAATTTACATCCTTTTCACGGAAGGCATCTGTTAAACGATACATCATGCGTTCAATATGCCACGGAACGATGCCGTAAGCCTGCAGCGAATCTTCCGTGAATTTAATAACAGCATCATTCCATTTGCGGGGAACTTCAGTAAAGGGTGCTTTTCCGTAATGGTCGAGATCAATATAATGACGTGCAGCTTCATCAGCTACTGCATAGCGGCGTTTATCCGGATCAACCGCATGTGTGGTAACGTAATCAATGTATGGTTTATAAAAACCAAATAAATCTTCCGGCAGCGTATACAACGCCATTTTATTTATGCGCTGATGCCCCCAGAACCCCCAGGGCGCCGGTGCTGCAGCATATTGCACGGTGCTTATCAATAAGCTGATACACAAAAAAACCTTTCGCATACAACGAAGATAATACGTGCAAATGACATGCAGTCTATTGCGCAGATGTTTGCAGTTGCTCTAGCACCTCTGTAATTTTAGAACAAGCCAGTATAATTTCAGGCTCTGAAATGGTCAAAGGCGGCGCGATGCGCAAAGAAGCTGGTGCATAAAGAAACCAATCAATAAATACACCAGCGGCGACTAAACGGCTGACAGCCTGCATATTTATTTCTACATCCGGTAAATCAACTGCTATCATTAAACCACAGCGCCGATAACCGGTTACACCTGGTGCGTGTTGCAGAAAATGGTCAAACAATTTACCTTTTTGTTCAACCGAATCCAGCAGCTGTTCTTCCATTAAAACCTGAGCAGCAGCTAAACCAGCAGCACAGCATAAAGGATGACCACCAAATGTGGTTATATGTCCTAATATGGGTTCAGTAGTAAAAGTTTGCATGGCTTCCCGACTGGAAATACAAGCGCCTAATGGCAATCCGCCACCTACTGCTTTTCCTAAGGTGAGTATATCCGGAATTACCTGAATAGCGGTGCATCTGAATAAAGAACCTGTTCGTCCGAAGGCGGTCTGACATTCGTCAAAAATCAATAAGGCTCCTGTTTCAGTACATTTTTTTCGTACGGCCATCAGATAAGCCTGATCCGGAATGCGTATTCCCGCTTCTGCCTGAATTGGTTCAATGAGTACGGCTGCCGTTTTATCTGTAATGCGTTCCAGCGCCGAATAATCCAGATAAGGAATGAGGGTATTATCCGGAATTAATGGTCTGAATGCCTGTTTGCGCGATTCGTCGTTCCCTGCGCTCAGAGCCCCCATTGTACTGCCGTGGTAGGCATGGGCACAACTCACGATTTCAGAACGGCCGGTAACACGCTTGGCTAATTTCAATGCACATTCTGTTGCTTCAGAACCGGAGTTAACGAAATACACACTATTTAAATTTTCCGGCAAGTGTTGTGCGAGCCAGGTAGCATATTGCACCTGTGGCGATTCGATTACTTCACCATATACCATCACGTGCAAATATTTTTCTGTTTGCGCATGAATAGCTGCTTTTACTTTTGGATGACCATGACCGACATTGCTGACAGCAATACCGGAAATTAAATCAATGTACGTTTTACCATGTACATCAGTAAGTATACAGCCTTCTGCTTTTGCTATTTCAAGCATAAGCGGTGCGTGACTGGTTTGCGCCACATGTTGCAAAAAAAGCTGACGTTGATGCATGGTTCGATATTAAGCCCAGACACGTGTGCCTTCGGTGCAGTTTTTACATATTTCAATTTCACTACGCGAACGCAATAATGCGCTGCGAAAATTTTTATACGATGGCGATTGCCATAATTCGCGGAAGGTTTGGTCTTTCAGGTGACCGAGGGTATGTTCGGCGTCTTTATCAAAACAGCAAGGCACTACAGCACCATCCCAGGTAATGACACATGAATGCCACATTTTCCAGCAATGATTGAGTAATTTATTTTTTATGGTATAAGAACCATTATCCTGTTTAGCGTAACGCGAATAGTAATCGATAGTAGGAATTAAATTGCTGCCATTTTCGTAATCGTAAATTTGTGCCGTTTTAAAGGCAACTTCATCTACGCCAATTTCCTTACCCAATTTTTTCACATCTTCAATCTGATGTTCGTTAGGGCGCACAACTAAAAACTGAAAAATGACAAATGGTGTGGCAGATTTTAATTCTTTTTTCCATTTAACAATATTGCGGGCACCTTCGAGGACTTTATCCAATTTTCCGCCAATGCGATATTGCTGATACACTTCCTGAGTAGTGCCATCAATGGAAATAATTAACCGGTCGAGACCACTTTCTACTGTTTTGCGCGCCATTTCATCATTGAGGTAATGTGCATTAGTAGAGGTAGCTGTATAAATTTTCTTTTTTGAGGCATATGCAACCATAGGCAGAAATTCAGGGTTCAGATACGGTTCGCCCTGAAAATAAAAAATGAGATAACTCAGGTCTTTATGAATACTATCAATAGTTTCCTTAAAAAAATCCTGTTGCAGCATGCCGGTTGGCCGGGTAAAGGAGCGCAAACCACTGGGGCATTCGGGACAGCGCAGGTTGCATGAGGTAGTTGGTTCAAAAGAAATACTCACCGGCATACCCCAATGCACGGGACGTTTGGTGAGCATACTATAATAATAAGAACCCAGCACCTTTGCCATATTCCAGGCACGGCGAGGCGTTAATTTGGAAGCATAATTCAGTGAATCTTTGTAGCTAAATGGCATTCGGTCATTTTTGGCTTTCAGGACCGCGCAGATATGCTTCAAATCCTTCGAGCGACATGAAATTATCCAGTGAGATGCTACATCGTTGTTTAGTTGTGCTTTGGTCGTAGGCGTATTCCAGAATTTCAGTAAATACACTCGGAATGCGGTATGAGCGTTTTAAAGAACTGCGCTCCTTATCCCCATCGTACCAAAACACTTGCAGGGTTTGACAATAATTACATTTGACCGGATAATTCGGTTGCTTTAGTAATTCCTCATTAAACTCCTGCATATATTGCATCAGCCGGTCAAAGGCAAAGGGTGTTATTTCAAAGCAATAAGTACTTGAATCAAGGCTGCTCAGCATGAACTGAAAACTGGTTGAATTTTCTGCAATATGAAAGCTCACGATATTGTAGCTGCCATCAAAAAACATAAAGTCGATAAATCGTTCATTATACGACCGAAAAGTAATTGGTTTTCCAACAATGGTATCACCATTAATAATACTGATTGTATCGCCGTAGAGCACAACTTCGGCACTATCGGATTGGAGGGTAGTATTTTGTCCTTGTGCGGTGTGAGCAAATCCGATTAACACACAGCAAAATGCGTAAAGCCACCTCATGTTACAGATGTTCAAATTGTTTTAAAAAGCGGAGATCATTCTCTGTAAACAAACGGATATCATTGATTTTATATTTCAATATAGCGATACGTTCCAAACCGAACCCGAATGCAAAGCCGGTATATTTTTCGCTATCAATACCACAGTTTTCGAGTACAACCGGATCAACCATACCACAGCCACCAATTTCAACCCAGCCGCTATGTTTACAGATAGCGCATCCATTTCCGCCGCAAACAAAGCAGCTCACATCCATTTCGGCGCTTGGCTCAGTAAAAGGGAAATAACTTGGGCGGAGGCGGATGGTTGTTTTCTCACCATATAATTCCTGTGCCAGGTACAATAGTGTTTGT
Organism: Bacteroidota bacterium; assembly: GCA_029571985.1. Taxonomy (GTDB): domain Bacteria; phylum Bacteroidota; class Bacteroidia; order Chitinophagales; family BACL12; genus UBA7236. The sequence goes on from JAKQVC010000268.1 coordinate 30,108, forward strand.
TTCATATCGGCAAAGGTTACGCCTTCATCGATATATAATAATTCGATCTGATTAAAAGTACAATGTGCGCGTGCAGATATGGTTTCATTCCGATAAGTGCGACCAAGAGCCACTATTCGTACAGGTGGTTGCTTTCCACTTTTGCGCAATGCATCCATTACACGAATCTGCACATTTGAAGTATGGGTGCGCAATAAAACGGGTGGTTCGGTACTCACATAAAATGTATCCTGCATATCACGTGCCGGATGATCTTCCGGCATGCCCAATGCACTGAAATTATGCCAGTCGTCTTCAATTTCCGGTCCATCCACCACTGTATAATTGAGGCGGATAAAAATCTGCATCAATTCATCCTTGACCAGCGTTACCGGATGCCTTGCACCTGCGGGTTTGGTTTGTGATGGACGAGTTACATCTACATCCGCCCCGTTATCCGTTTCTTTCTGTTTGAATTGCGCTTCTAATTCACTGAACCGCTGTTCGGCGAGTTGCTTAACCGCATTAACCTGTTGGCCAAATTCTTTCTTGCGTTCGTTTGGCACATCTTTGATGCCAGCGAATACATCTTTCAGTATGTTTTTACTGCCTAAAAATCGTATACGAAACTGTTCAAGTGAAGCTGCGTCGTTTATTGCATAGGCTTTCACTTCATCGAGCAGTTGGGCGACGTGATCAAATAACTGGTTTTTGGCTTCCATCGGGTGTAAAAATAATGAATGTTCGGGTGCGTATGCAGCAATAAATTCGATTGCGCCCTGAACAGGGGTTTCCGGTAGCGGAAAGGCAAGGGCGATACACGGTCATCTCCCCCCAAACCCTTACCAATCAAGTGATACATGCGGAAATAAAAAAGCCGCCTTCTTACGAAAGCGGCTTAAATATTGAATTCAGTTATGGATTAATCCACAATGAAGTTTTCAGTATAAGATGATTTACCATTGCTGATAACCACGATGTAAACACCGGCTTGGAGGTCAGCAACACTTAAATCGATCATGTTTTCACCGCTAACAACAGATGCGTTTGTAGTAGAAACTACACGACCTAAGATGTCAACGATTTGAACAGATACATTCATATCTTCCTGAACGCTGAAGTAATCAACTGTAACAGCATCACCAGTAACAGGGTTAGGATAGATACTAGTGATAGCGTTATCCCATTCTTCATTTACTACAGTGAAAGAACCATCTTCACGATAGTTTGCAGACTGAACGCTGATTAATAAATCGTAGCAATCAGCCGTGCTGAACACGCCACCATATCCATACACCTGCACATAGCGGGTTCCGGCAGCGGTAGTATTCCAGATGATTTGCTCATTTGTAGTACCACCGTTTTCAGAGATACCTTTTTGAGAAACTGATTGGTTATACAGACGCACATCATAATCGGCAGGTAAAGAAGTGAGGGTTACCTTGATTTTAGTATTTGGTGATGTGGTTGTAAACTTGAACCAGTCTAAATCTGTAGAAGAAGCAATAAGTTCCTGATAGGTAACATTGGTTGACAATGTTGCTGCAGTACCTGAAGTATTGTTTGGCTCATAGTTATCTACGCAAGCACCGCCACCGCCACCGGTAGTAGTGAAGTTAGTAGAAGCAGTATAAGCGCTGGTAGTTCCACCAGAACAAACGGTTTGTACTTGCCATTCGTAAGCAGTAGCAGCTGTTAAACCTGTAACTGCTTTAGAAGCGGTAGCAGAAGTTGTTGTTGTCCATGTTGCACCTGCAGTTGTTTTATAACGAACGTTATAGCTGGTAGCGCCGGCAACAGCAGTCCAGTTGAAAGTAGCACCTGAAGCAGTAACACCTGTAGTGCTCATGCCAGTAGGCACGTTACAGGTACCACCACCACCGCCACCGGAACAACCGTTAGAAGTAGTAAGGCTTACGCGAGTACCACCTGGAGCGAATAATGCCTGCATACGTGTTTTCTGACCAGCAGTAAACATGTTCATACAACCATCATCTGTATAGTCCATATAGTTTTGGAAGTTATCACCATTAGGACCGTTAGTACAAGAGATACGGATAGTACCACCTGGGCAACCGTACGTTTCATCAGCCTGGTTAGGTGTATCAGCAACTAAGTCAGAACCACCGCAACTGGTACCATCGTCACCCCAAATGTGGTAAAGATTTAACCAGTGACCCACTTCGTGAGTAGCAGTACGGCCTAAGTTATATGGAGCAGCAGCGCCAGTAACACCGAAATAAGCGTAGTCGATAACCACACCATCAGTAGAAGCAGCACCACCAGGGAACTGAGCATAACCTAATAAACCACCGCTCAGGTCGCAAACCCATAAGTTGAGGTATTTGTTGCGATCCCATGCAGTGTGACCATAAGTAGCACCTTTCATTTCGTCAGCAGTGCTGAATGAAGTTTTAGTAGTGCTTGTGCGGGTAATACCCGTAGTTGGGTTACCACTTGGGTCGGTAGTAGCTAAGCAAAACTGGATTTCGCAGTCAGCAGCAATACCAGCAAAATAAGCAGGTGTTTCACCCACGTCGCTATTTAAGCGGCGGAAGTCATCTGATAATACATCAATCTGTTCGAGGATGCGTGTATCAGAAATGTTTTCAGCAGCTACGTTATACACCACGTGCACAACAACCGGGATAGTAACGATTGCGCGTTCGCCATCGGTTGCGATGTAGTTTTGGGTAAATGTTTCGATAGCCTCGCGGTTAGCCGCGTAGAATGGATCTTCAGCACGTAAGCGTGCATCAACATCCATTGTAGAACAGGTGCGCTGTGCGTCCTGTGCCATCACTGACGTGGCCATTAGGGCAGCGCACGCAGCGAACAGAATTGATTTTTTAAACATAAAGTACAAACTGTTAAGGGTTAAAAATTAATACGTTAACTAAATAAATGAACTGTGGTGTGTGTGCTGTTCATTTGAGTCGCTTCGGAGAAGAGTGCCGAAACTTAAAAATTCCAATAAAACCCCCTCCCCCGAAAAAGCGACGTAAAGTTACATATTTTTTAAACCTTACAAACGATTGAAGAGGATTTTACAAACAAGTAGGGTGCGCATGTCACGAAGTTGCATCCTTTTGTCAAAATTTGTGTCATATATTTGTCTAAATGACTGATTTTCAACATATTAGGTTTTGAAAAATATTTTTTTGACCTGTCACGAAACACGTATTTTTTGAACAAATAACAACTTTGTAACCAAGGGATTAGATTTAGAGACTGGATTGAAAAAAATGCAATAAAGTAATCGTTGGACTGCCATTTATATAATATTCATGTATATGTGGTATTCATCTCAGTGCCACCTATTTTTGCAGGGTGAAAGAAAAGTTGCAGGCATTACTACGAGAGCGCATTCTGATTTTGGATGGCGCCATGGGGAGTATGATACAAAAGTACCCCTTGGGCGAGTCCGATTTCAGAGGGGAACGTTTTGCAGGGCATAACCAGGATTTGAAGGGTAACAACGATTTGCTTACACTCACACGTCCGGATGTAATCAGAGAAATACATCGTTTATATCTGGAGGCAGGTGCCGACATCATAGAAACGAACACCTTCAGTGCAACCGCTATTGCACAGGCCGATTACGGATTAGCCAGTTTGGCCTACGAACTCAACAAAGAAAGTGCAGTCCTTGCCAAGTTGGAAGCTGCGGCTATGACTGCCCAAAACCCGTCAAAACCGCGATTTGTCGCCGGAGCCCTCGGGCCAACCAATAAGACTTTGAGCCTGTCGCCCGACGTCAATAACCCCGGCTATCGGGCAGTATATTTTGATGAGATGGCGTCAGCTTATTATGATGCAGCAAAAGGTTTAATAGATGGTGGCGCAGATATTCTGCTGGTGGAAACCATTTTTGACACGCTGAATGCAAAAGCTGCTTTATATGCGATAGATAGTTTATTCACCGACACAGGTAAACAATTACCGGTGATGATCAGCGGCACGATTACCGATGCCAGCGGTCGCACACTGAGCGGACAAACTCTGGAAGCTTTTGTGATATCGGTGAGTCACATGCCGTTATTGAGTATCGGATTAAACTGTGCACTTGGCGCGAAACAATTAAAGGAGCATATCGAAATATTATCGCGGGAAACAGATTTATTTGTTTCTGCGTATCCGAATGCAGGCTTGCCGAATGCTTTTGGTGAATATGATGAAACACCGGAAAGCAATGGCAGTGATGTAGAAATCTATTTACAACATGGATGGGTAAATATTATTGGTGGATGTTGCGGCACTACGCCGGATCACATTCGCTATATCGCAGAAAAAGCAAAAAAATATCCGCCGCGTGTGCCGCCTACCCTGCCGAGACTACCGAGATTTTCGGGATTAGAAAAATTGGTGATTTATCCTGAAAGCAATTTTCTGAATGTTGGTGAACGCACGAATATTACAGGCAGCAAACAATTTAAGCGACTTATTACAGAAGAGAAATACGATGAAGCATTAGTTGTTGCACGTCAACAGGTAGAAAACGGTGCGCAAATGATTGATGTGAATATGGATGAAGGCATGCTCGACTCTGTTGAAGTGATACGGACCTTCCTGAATCTCATTGCAGCAGAACCCGATATTTCGAAAGTGCCGGTGATGATTGATTCCAGTAAATGGGAAGTGATTGAAGCGGGATTAAAATGTGTGCAGGGAAAAGGTGTGGTGAATTCAATTTCACTCAAAGAAGGTGAAGCAGTGTTCATCAAACATGCACAACAGGCAAGACGTTTAGGCGCAGCAGTGATTGTGATGGCATTTGATGAAACCGGCCAGGCCACCAGCTACGAACATCGTATTGCCATTTGTGCACGGGCATATAAAATACTTACGGAAGAAGTGGGCTTCTCTCCTACCGATATTATTTTCGACCCGAATATTTTAACTGTTGGCACAGGCATTGAAGAGCACAATAATTATGCTGTTGATTTTATTAAAGCAACCACATGGATAAAAGAAAATTTACCCGGTGCATTGGTAAGTGGTGGTGTGAGTAATATTTCTTTTGCGTTTCAAGGCAACAACACCGTGCGTGAAGCCATGCACAGTGCCTTTTTATATCATGCCATTCAGGCAGGTATGGATATGGGGATTGTAAATGCGGGTATGATTGATATTTATGAAAATATTCAACCGACATTACTTCAACATATTGAAGATGTATTATTAAACAGACATCCCGATGCCACTGAAAAATTAATTGTCTTCGCGGAGCAATTAAAACAAAAAGACAAAGTAGCGGTGCAGACAGATAGCTGGCGCACATTGCCATTGGTGGAGCGCATGCAGCATGCATTGGTAAAAGGTATCGCCGACCATGTAGAAACAGATATGGCAGAAGCGTTGACACAATACCCTACTCCACTCGATATTATTGAAGGTCCGTTGATGGCCGGCATGCAGGTGGTGGGTGATTTATTCGGCAGCGGGAAAATGTTTTTACCGCAAGTCGTAAAAAGCGCCCGCGTGATGAAAAAAGCGGTGGCTTATATACAGCCGTATATTGAACAAAGCAAACAACAAAATAATCAAAGCACCCAGCGAAAAAAAATTCTACTGGCAACCGTAAAAGGCGATGTGCATGATATCGGTAAAAATATTGTGGGTGTTGTATTAGCATGTAATAATTATGATATAGTTGATTTAGGTGTGATGGTGCCGGCAGAAAAAATATTGCAGACTGCTGCAGCAGAAAATGCAGATATCATCGGCTTGAGCGGATTAATCACGCCTTCATTAGATGAAATGGTGCATGTGGCACAACTCATGCAGGACAGAAATATGCAAGTGCCTTTATTGATTGGCGGTGCAACAACATCACGTGCACATACGGCTGTAAAAATTGCACCTGCCTACAAACAACCTGTTGTGCATGTAACGGATGCCTCACGCAGTGTTACCATTGCAGGTAAATTATTGGGGAACGAAAAGGCTGCTTTTGTAAAAGAGATTGCTGATGAATATACCATAGTGCAGCAGCAGCATGCAGCGCGCCAGCAATTTAAAGGATACTTATCCTTGGAGGATGCGAGAAAAAATGCGTTTGTACCTACAAATGCACCTGATTATCCGTATATCCCCAAGCAACCCGGTGTACGTGTATTAGATATTGCGATTGATACATTAATTCCATATATCGACTGGACGCCATTTTTCACGACGTGGGAACTCCATGGAAAATATCCGGCCATTTTTGAAGATGCATTGATTGGCGAAGAAGCTAAAAAATTATTTGATGATGCACAGCGCATGCTGCAGCAAATTGTCAATGAAAAATGGTTGCAATCAAAAGCAGTGATTGGATTATTTGCGTGCAATAGTGCAGGTGATGATATCATTGTGCAGACGGAAACAGGAGCAGTTACCTTACATCATATTCGTCAGCAAAATAAGAAAGCCGATGGGCAGGCGAATTATTGTTTAAGTGATTTTATTTTACCTGCATCATCAGGCAAGCAAGATTATATTGGTGCCTTTGCGGTAACTGCAGGTATCGGCATTGAAAGCAAAGTAGCAGCATTTGAAGCAGCGCATGATGACTACAACAGCATTTTACTAAAAGCCCTTGCCGACCGACTTGCAGAAGCCTGTGCGGAATATATGCATCAACAAGTGCGTAAAACATTCTGGGGTTATGCGGAGGATGAGCAATTGGACAACGAATCTTTAATTCACGAGAAATATCAGGGCATACGTCCGGCGCCGGGTTATCCTGCGTGTCCGGATCATACTGAAAAAACAACCTTATTCAGTTTACTGGAAGTTAGTAAACATACAGGTATCACCTTAACCGAAAGCATGGCGATGTATCCGGCAGCGAGTGTAAGCGGATGGTATTTTGCACATCCGGATGCGAAATATTTTGGTGTGGGGAAAATCGGCAAAGATCAGGTTGAGGATCTGGCTAAGCGGAAGGGAAAAGATTTTGTGGAGATGGAGAGGATGTTGCGGCCGGTGGTGAATTATTGATTTTTCATGCAAAGTTCTAACTACCGGTAAATTGAGATTGCCATTAAAAGTAGGATATTTATGGGTTAGTATCTAGTATCTAGAGCCAAGACGGGTGTTAGTGCCCACTGGTGGAAAAATACAAATTTATACACCGCATGTAGTATGGCCGGCTTACAATATATGCACAGATGGCCGCATAAGTTTTATCACCTATAAATTTCCAGCTTGCCGGAATAAATCAATTGACCTCCGGTTTCGAGCACCACTTCATATAAGCCATTTGGGAGCTCGGGTAATGAAGTGGAGGTATTAAGTTCAACGTTGTTGTATTTGAATACTTCATCACCCAATAAATTATACAGATGCAAGTCAATAACCCCCGAAGAATATATCTCGGACCCATCAAGGTAAATATGATCTGATGCGGGATTGGGGTAGAGTTTTATGCCTTTAGGCGGCGGCAAATTATTGACAGCAACAAGTGTATCACATTCACTACCCTCCAATGGACCTAAATTGTAGTTGGGCATGTTGGGGAGGCCATTCACTTTAGGGAATGCAATACCACCAGTTGATACCTTTATGCTATCAAAATTACAACTAATTCCTCCGGCTTCCGGATTATTGATTACATAAAGAAGAGTATCGGATGGGTTATCAACGGAATAAGACGTCATATAAATTTTACCATTCGGTGCTAAGAGCATTGCAGCCAAGTACATACCAGTGTCTGGTTCATAAATCGTAGCTTTTGTTTCTTCTAAAGGCTCAGGGCAAGAAACACAAAACTGATACAAATATGGACGAGAAACTGAGGCCGCATAATTATATGTGGATATGTATAAGTATCTTCCATTAACTGCGTATTCGATACCATATATAATATTAATTAGATCCCATTCCTGGACTAAGTTCGAAATATTAATATAGTTAGTAAATTCACCGGTGCACCGGTTAAAATCATACACATCAGCATCCTTCCCCTTTGCAATGCAAACTTTATCACCTTGCTGTGAAAACTTCATATAGCCCATATCTTGATTATCACCATCAATAGCTTGATAGGTTGCGGCATAGGCTTGATAAAATGGTCCCTCAATTCCAGAGGGTGAAATCAGAAATTTCACGAATCTGGGCAATTCACCTTCATTGTAGACTTTACTTAATGCTATTAACCACCAATCTCTACCATTGCCATGTTTTACAAGTTGAAGTTTTTCAGTCAATGTATCTGAAGGCAGTAACATGTTTTTTTCAGAAATATCCCCCAAGCCGCCATTCAATTTCATATTGACTACGGAATATTTAAGTCCGAGACAACACCCTGTGCCTATTGTAATTCTTGACAGATAAATAATATAAAATAAACTGTCAGTCAGTGGCGCAGGTGCAATGAGTACACCTTGTGTGATTGTACTGCCGTGATCAGGCGTGGCATAACCGATGTCCAAGTCCTCTCCATTAGGCATAATACTATGATTCCCATCCCAAACAATATTTCCATTTGTATAAAACAAAAGGTTGCCATCTGAATCAGAAATGCTTGCACAAGCTTCAAATGGGTTGTTAATTCCCGTTTCAAAAAACACCGGCTCTCCTGTTGAAAAATTCAATCCTATACTATCGCCAAAAACCCAGTTATTGTCATAGGATTGGGAATAGGCGCAACGACAAATAATCATCGCTGCGCCTATCAAAAGTATTTTATAAATCGTATTCACTAGCACCTATTTTTGAACAATAAATTTAATTGACGTGCTACCTTTTTCAAGTATAACCTCCAGGAAATAAATTCCATTTGACAAATCTCCTACAAATAAAGTACTATCTTCATCAGGCGAATCATATGATTTCATCAGTTTACCGTTTATATCATACAAATTAATAATTTGCATTTGATTCTCAAACCAAATCGGATCTGCACATGAAATAATTAGGTAGTCAGTCGCCGGATTGGGCGCTACAAATATGTTTTGAATAGGATTTGTAAGCCGGATGTCCACTTCTGGTTCATTTACCGGGAACACGGTATCGAGCATTGCTCTTGCGTATGATACCCCCGGGCCATAGTAATCCGCATCCAGGTTAGCTATACTCCACAGGTCTGGTTCAATTTCAGCATTTAAGATAAATTCACCTGCAGTATCAAGATTATTTATATAAATATCAACAGCTTGCTTCCAGTTATTTTCAATTTCGTTCTGCGGTGCTAATGCGGAGGTGATTTCAAGTGCTGCTGTATAATCCCTTCCTGCCACTGAAGAAGTTAATTTGAAAAATTCGGGGATATTCGTTGTTGAAATTTCATAGTATAATTCAAAAACTACATCATCCAACAAATCCACTTTAATTGAATCATTGAGTAGCCTTTTCCAAAATTGATAAAATTTGAACCATGTTAGTGGTGCATCATCAATTAAACCATTACTGTAATTCTCTGCAAGGTCAATATAATCACTATTAAATTGTATAGCTATATCTTCATCCGTTAGTTCTCCCAAGCGATATGGTGAAGAAACACAATGATCATATCCAGTCCCTAAATCATTGAAGTATGGCTCAACAATACCAGCACCAGGCCAACAATAGGGAATATCAAGATTATATTCAGGAAATGACATGTCTTCCATATACAACTAATCAACTGCTGAAAGATCGGACCCGTTTATCCATAGTTGGTAATCCGTTTCTTCAGGAAAAAAATAATTATCCGATGGATAACCCGATAGCAATCCATTTTCAACTGTTCCCGCAATAGGTGCTGATGTTGGAGTGCCACCTACATTCCAGAAGTGAAATCCATGCCAGGCATTATCTAATTGATTACACCAAAAATTTGCATCATCACTGTTGTTGCCTTTTACAACAATACCACCGTTAACATATTGCGCATGGTTCTCGCTTACCATAGCCACAGGGCAGTCTTCCAACAAGAAAGATCTTAAAGGTGTACCTAAAGGCACCCATGTATCATGTGTAGAAAAGTTGCCTTTTACTATCGGATCTTCACATTGGAATAGCCTCACACCATAAGCCCATAGCATAACATCATACTGCAGAAAATGCAAGTCGTTACCCTCTATAACAGCTTCATTTACATTCTGAACATAAATGCAGGTCTGCAAATCATGCATTGTGTTTCGCTGAATTAACAGATTATCAACTACTGCCACATCTTCCTGCACAAAAATACCGTATGGGTTGATATCATCTGTATAAATTGCTGTTTCCTCTATTGTATTTAATACTATGCGGTTTAGCGCTGAACCATTGTTGTTTGATTCATAAATTCCGTATAAGTCAAAATTGTATATCTGATTTTTTTCTATTTCAATTTTATTGCAATTATTCTCAATATGAATCCCTTCTTCCATAACCCAGGTAGCGTCGGTAGAGGCTACTGCACCTCCAATCTCGTTTGAATAAGCAATTAAATTCACATGTTGTTTACAATAAATTCCTACGCGACAATTGTAAATTTTGTTATATAAATCAGGTAATACATCGTCATGACCAACGATTAATTCATAATCTGTCCCGCTAACTCCTTTGACTGCAATACCTGTTTGCGGAGGGTCAAGCCCCACATCTCCTGTGGCTAATAAATCATGTATATAATTATTTTCAACGGTGAGATATGATTTATAGGCTTTTATACCAATACAATAATTATCTATCTCATTATAACTAGGGGTGACTGCAGTATAATACAACCCGTCACCAATCAATAAGTTACCTGCATCGCCAACCTGATACACAACAATAGCATACTTCCCATTAGACCCGGTATTCAAGGCAGGAGCCGTAAAATGCGTATCCTTAATAGTGGTATTCATTACTGTTGCACCGGTATAGGTATTAAGGTAGATACCAGTTTCATTATTACAAAATATATTGCCGCCGTAGATTTCTAAATCTGATTCTACAGTCCCATTCTGAGCGTGAATACCTTCAACGGCATCTGCAATAACGCTGGCATTGTTAACTGTTACTGTGCCCCCGCCTTCTACAACGATACCTTGCCACAAGGCAGTTGTGCTGCTGCAGTATAGGGCAGCACCATTTATGGTAAGTGAACATCCGTCTTTAACTAAAATCTTTATTCCGGGTGAAATAGCAACACAGACACCTGCTGTTATCGTAAGATTCCCAGGGGTTCCGCCAGCATCTTTTTTAACTATTAAATCAGATGATATGCAATAATAAGGACTAGACCAGGTAACGGTTGTGCCAGCTGTAAAAGTTCCGGTAATGCAAGTGCCTCCACAAGGTGTTGGGTCACATGTTTGACCATACATGGGTCTGGTAGAAAGTAAAATTGCCAATACAACGAACAGGTGAATAGGATACCTGAATCGAAGATTGTGCATGTGTTTAAAATTGCCGGTTTTCATGATTTTGTGTTTTATGGATGAGAGTAATACTTTAGGTGGGATTGTTCAGCAGGGAATTTGATGCCGGGGATTTATGGAGCACTCATTTGGTCATCATTTTCGTGCTTAGTAATTCAATTGGATATCCGAATCTATCCATTCCTATCCGAAATTCCAAATATTTTGTGTCATTTTTTGAGGATTGCAGCCCATATTCACGGAAAACCGTGAATATAATGCGGTATTAAGATGAAACTTGATGGATTTTGGTTCAGGCATGCATCCTACTTAGCTGAGTGTTGCTCGAGTCCTAGTCAATTTTTATTTGGATACTTGGCAGGATAAAGCGGAGTTGAGCGTATACGGTTTGGGGTATTGCAAGCTTTTTGTATAAATACAATTACACTACATTACTATCTTCTTTAATCAGGAATATTTGCGAGTGCAACGGTACAAGTGATTAGTAGACACACAACCATCTTATTCAATAGCTCATTCGCTCTCTTTTACAATCAATTGTCCCGACAAATACAACAATTCCAACTCAGCAAGTTTTGTTTCGAGCATGTATAGGCTTACCTGATTGCCGGCGTCGATGCGGGATTGTTGGATGGCGCGTAGGTCGATGCTGCTGATGGCGCCGCTATTAAATTTTTCGAGGGCGATTTGTGTGTTTTCTATTGCTGTTTTTTCATTATCCAGTGCCAATCGTGTAAGATATTGTGCAGTACTATATGATTGCCAGGCTGCATAGGTCTGCTGATAGACATCCATCAATTGTTTTTGCAAAGTCTCCTGCGCGATAGCTGCCTGTTGTTCGGCTATGCGTACATTATTTTTATTGACACCGCCATTAAATATCGGCACTTGTAAGGTCAAACCGGCTGATGGTCCGAGATTGATATTTGAACTCACAAAACCTGCTTCAGAAGTAGAACGGAAATAACTATATCCTGCCTGAACACTTAATGTAGGCATTAAAACAGATTTAGAGGAGCTCACTAAAGACTCCATATACGCTTTACGGGCATTAGCAGAAATAACACTTGTGTTTTCTTCTGCGGCCTGCATGATATCAGCATATGCCAATTGTGATTGTAACACCAGTGTGTCGGTGATATTTAAGGGTGTTTCAGGTTTACGTGCCAGCAGGTTATTAATGACACTTAATTGCTGTGCCATTTGCATTTCTGTTGCAGCCAGTTGGGCACTATCGCTGCGCAAATCAACCAATGCCTGCATCATATCCAGTCTCGAGCCGGCTCCTATTGATTCACGATAGGAGGCGATGCGATAACGTTCATTACTTACTGTAATTGTTTGATGCAATACATCTGCAGTCCTGTTGAGTTGAATGGCAGTATACCAGGCGGCACTTAATGCCAAAATAGTTTGTTCAATGGTGTTGCGCGTTTGCAGATTACTGATATCTGCCTGTAATTGTAACTGGTCGCGCAAGGCAGTGCGACTCATGCCATCAAACAATGTATAATTTACAAATACGCCAAGATCAAGCGCATCAGCACCTGCGTTAGCAACAATTCTTTCATCACCTGTAACAAATTGTTGTTCACTATTCAACAATTCGGTAGTATAACCTGCAGAGGCCTGCACCTGAGGCAATAAACCGGCATAAGCTGCAGTATTTTGAGATGCACTAATGGCTTGTTGCGATCTGGCAATGCGCACATCGAAATTTTGCTGCAGAGCTATTTGCAGGGCGTCCTGCAAGGTCATATCCTGCGCCTGCAATTGCACACCCAACAGCATCCCGAATAGCATCAGCACATAATTACGCTTCTTCATGAGGGGTATGTTTTTTTGTTGATGACATGATGGTATATAATAAAGGAATTACAATCAGGGTCAATATCAGCGAAAACAATAATCCACCAATAATGGCAATACCCATCGATACCCTGCTTTTAGCAGATGCACCTAATGCCAGTGCAATGGGCAAGGCACCTAATACGGTGGCCAGACTTGTCATTAATATCGGCCGGAACCTTTGTTTTGCGGCATCCAGTGCTGCGGCGAATTTATCCATGCCTGCTTCCTTGCGTTGATTGGCAAATTCGACAATCAGAATACCATTTTTGGTAACAATACCAATCAACACAATGATGCCAATCTGGCTGAAAATATTCAATGTTTGATCGAACATGGCCAAGGCAAATAATGCACCTGCTAATGCAAGCGGCACCGTAAACATCACAATAAGCGGGTCGATAAAACTTTCGAATTGCGCGGCCAAAATCAAAAACACTAAAATCAATGCCAGCATGAATGCAAACTGCAAACTATTCGAACTCTCTGCAAATTCTTTTGATGGTCCGGCGAGTGCGGTAGAAAAATCATCTGACAATACATCTTTGGCAACTGCATCCATAGCTTCAATGCCATCACCAATTGTATATCCGGGGGCAGGATTAGCCATCACGGTTGCGGAAACGTAACGATTATATCTATATAATGCAGGAGGAGAGCTTTGATCAGTGAGATGAACGAGATTATCTAATTGGATTAATTCACCCCGGTCATTTTTAACATACGCCTTACTTAAATCAAGCGGCTCATCGCGATTATCGCGGGTGGCTTGTCCGATAACCTGATATTGTTTGTTATTAAAAATAAAAAATCCAAATCGCTGTCCGCTGAAATACAATTGCAGTGTTTCAGCAATATCCCGAACCGTAACACCTAGTGCACGGGCGCGATCGCGATCTATTTCAACCGTCAATTCAGGTTTATTGAATTTGAGGTTAATATCAACGACTGCAAATCTTGGATCCTGTGAGGCTTTTTCCATGAACTGCGGAATCACTTCACGCAAACGTTCAAAATCAGGGGCCTGAATAACATATTGCACGGGTAATCCTGCTCTTCGGTCGCTGCTGATGGTTTGTTCCTGCGAAATAAAGGTGCGGGCGAAATTGTATTTTTTAACGGCTGCTGCAATTTCATCTGCAATTTCCTGTTGGGATCTTGTTCTGTTTTCAGGTTCAACTAATGTTACCCGAATAAATCCGCTGTTGGCAGCAATACCGGCACCGAAAGTTGGTGCAGTAACGGCTATAATATTTTCTTTTTCCGGAAGCGTATCTACGATACCAATTAATTCCTGCTGGAATGCATCCATTTTCTCAAACGAAGTACCTTCAGGTGCAGTTGAATTAATAATAAAGCGGCCTTTATCTTCCATAGGTGCTACCTCCTCCGGTAAACCGCCCCCAAAAAAGACAATCATGAAAGTTGCGAGTCCCATGATGATAACCAGTGCAACCCAGCGAATCCGCAGGATGGCAGATAAGGCGCGACTATACAGTGCATTGAGTGTTTCAAAGAAGGGCTCCGTAACTCGATATAACCAATTGTGTCGCTCGCGATGTTTTAAAATTCGTCCGCTCATCATGGGTGTGAGCGTGAGGGATACCAATGCAGAAATCAAAACACTGCCGGCAACCGTAATACCGAATTCGCGGAAGAGACGGCCGGTTAAACCCTCGAGGAAAACGATGGGTAAAAACACAACGGCCAGTGTAATAGTAGTAGAAATAATCGCGAAGGTTATTTCTTTTGCACCTGCATGTGCAGCATCCATTGGACGCATGCCACGTTCAACCTTACTATAAATATTTTCGAGCACCACAATGGCATCATCTACCACAATACCGGTTGCTAATACAATTCCAAGTAGTGTCAGCACATTAATTGAAAATCCAGAGATATACATGATAAAAAATGCGCCGATGAGTGAAATCGGTATGGCAATAACCGGAATCAATGTAGTCCGCCAGTCGCGCAAAAAAATAAATATAATCAGCACGACTAATACAAATGCAATTAGCAATGTTTCTTGCACTTCATCAATAGCCTTGCGGATACCTTTTGTTGTATCGAGCGCTATTTTATAATGCAAGTCGTCCGGTAATTCTTTTTTGATTTGCTCGAACCGACGATAATATTCATCAGCAATATCAATATAATTAGAACCCGGTTGTGGGGTGATGGCAACAGCTACTTGCGGAATTCCACCATTGCCACGCAAAACAGTCCGCTCATTTTCCGGTAATAATTGTGCCTGACCGATATCGCTGAGTTTTATCACACGACCATCCTGTTCTAAAATAATTAAATCATTAAATTCTGCTTCCGTAGTTAATCTGCCGAAAGTGCGTATAGATAATTCGGTTTGGTAACCTTCTATGCGACCGGTTGGCAATTCAACATTTTCCCGATTCAATGCATTTCGTACATCAAGTGGCGTTAAATGATAACCTGCCAGCTTCACGGGATCCAGCAATAATTTCATACTGTATTTTTTTTCACCCCATACACGTACTTCACTTACACCGGGAATTGTTTGCAAACGCTCCTTGAAAACATTATTGGCAATTTCGGATAATTCGAGCAGTGTGCGCTGATCACTTTGAATCGTCATCGACACAATCGGATTCGCATCTGCGCTTGATTTAGCTACAACCGGCGGATCACAATCAGGTGGAAGATTTCGCACAGCCTGACTCACACGGTCGCGGACATCATTTGCTGCTGCCTCGAGGTCGACATCCAATTCAAACTCTACAGTAATAGTACTTCTGCCATCAGAGCTATTTGAAGAAAGCGAATTGATACCCGCTATTCCATTAATTTGTTCTTCCAGCACTTCTGTAATCTGCGATTCAATGATATCCGCATTGGCACCGATATAATTTGTGGTAACTGTAATAATGGGCGGATCAACACTCGGAAATTCGCGCACACCTAAAAACGAATATCCGATAACGCCAAACAACACAATCAGAATACTGATTACCGTTGCCAGTACGGGTCGATTAATGGATAAGGAAGAAATATTCATACCATTAATCCTGTTTAGTATTAAGTAAAATAGGTTTTACTGCCATTCCCGGACGCACAGTTAATAATCCGGTTGTAATAATAGTATCACCCGGCGTTACACCTTCCGTAATTTGCGTGCCGATAGATGTGCGAATACCTGTTTTTACCTGTTGTACGGTAGCTTTACCATCGCGCACCAGCATAACAGTTTGTCCGGAGATAGCCGGAATAATTGATTCTGCGGGCAATACAATGGCTTCCGGAATTGTGCCGAGATTGATGGTCAATTTTGCAAATGCACCTGGTATCAGTTGTTGATTTGGATTCTGTAAAACAGCCCTTACCTGCACAGAGCGTGTTTGCGGATCAATTTTGGGTTCACGCGCATATACTTTTGCTGTGTACATGTTTTGATCACCCTCCACCACAAACTGCACGGCATCTCCGGTCGAGATTCTGGATGCATATTTTTCAGGAACAGAAAATTCTACCTTTACAATATGTGTTTGCTGTAAATGTGCAATTAAAGTTGATGAGGATACATAGCCGCCCTCACTTACGTATCGCAGTCCGATAGTACCGCTAAAAGGCGCAATTACTTTTGTTTTAGCAATTTGCGTGAGTAATAATTGTTTATCAGCCTCAAGCTTGAGCAGATAATTTCTGGCAGCATCATATTCTTCTTTTGCAATACCTCCAACATCAAGCAATTTCTTCTTGCGTTGTTCATCTTCCTCAGCCAAATCAATAGATAACTCTGTTTTTGTCAACTGTGCCTGCAACTCCCGGTCGTCAATGGTGAGCAAGAGTGTCCCGGCATTTACAACATCCCCCTCCTGAAAATATAATTTCGTAATGCGGCCGCTTGTTTCGCTGCGGATTTCTACTTCTTCATTCGCCAAAATAGTACCAGTAGTTTCAATGCGGTCATCTAAAGTCGCAAATTCGGCTACAACTGCTTTTACCGGTTGTGCAGGAGGAGGACCGGTTTGAGTGGTCGCTGCATCTGGCTGATCTGATCCACCACAGGCAGACAGCAATAAAATCATCAGGAACAGAAGGGTACTATTTATTTGCATATTTCCATTTTAATTAACGGATAGTAGCAGACACTATAAGGTTATCTGCCATTCATCCTGTAATTGCTTCAAGTCGTTTTCAAAATAAGGTGAAACACGATTTCTTTCTTCTTGTGTGAGTTTCGGGAGCTTAACCTGTTTGGTATTCAGAGAATAGACTTTGTCTATAATGCCACTTTTAATAATAAGGTTCCGGAATGGCCGGATAAAAAAAGTTAATATTCTTCGGACTGGATGATTGCGATTCAGTAGAAATTGCTGCAATTTTTTGCTTTTCACACCTGTGCCGGCATTAAATGCTTTATTTTGTTCAGCAAAAGGCTGGTAGGGAATATTCAGAAATGCAGATAGTCGCGTATACAAAGCTTCCGGATTATTTTTCAATTCAGGCAGGGTGCCGATAAATACTTGTTGCTTCGGAAAATAATCTGACCATACCTGCAAGTGTTTTGCATACAGGCTTCCATAGCAATGACAGAGATTATTTTTTTCTGCGATATCAGAAGATAGCAGACGTTCTGGTTCGAGTGCGATGGTATCTGTAAAAGCAATTTCAGCACGCTCATGTCCGAATTGCACGGAATACTGATAATTACTGTATGCCCGATCAACAGGATCGCGAAGCATTACAATAATGCGCATGGCAGGATTATAGGCTTTGATGCGTGCCGGTGCTTCGTGGTCCATTAATAAATAGGTATCAGCAGTTGCGATAACTGATTTTTCAGTCCTTTCAAATAAACTATGCAAATACCCATCACCGCGTTTATATAAATCGGGCAATGAAAAATAGTGCACTTCTTTTGTGATAGAAAATTGGATATCGGGATGTTGCTCCATCCAGGCAAACACGGATGTAGTGCCACTGCGACCTGCGCCGATGATGATCGTATTTACCTTATTCATCGACCGAGCATTTTTTTTGCGGTGAAGTAATGCAGTTCTGATTTAACGATAGACTCGAGTGACCAGTCTTTATACTCAGCCGGAATGCGGTCAATATGATTGGGATATTTTTCTTTTTGTATGCCCGATGTGCCGAAACTTTTCGACACACCATAATGTGCATACATATCGGTCATTAAATTTTTGTCGGCACCATCAGCCGTAAATGGAAATGCAAATGGCGGACGTTCAATCTGAAAAGTATCGCGCACAAATGCGACACTTTGTTTTATTTGTTCCTGTTGTGCAATTGGCGCCAGGTTATAAAATTCAGGATGATCAACGCTATGCGCACCTAAAGTAAAATCATCCTGTTGCAATTTACGGAGCTGATGTGAATCCATGTATGGAAGCACCTCTGTTAGATACTGTTTGAAATCAATTCCTGCAGCACTTGCAATATCATCTATTAATTTTTCCTGAGCAGCACGGAGGCTCAATAAAAATCGAATCGGTTTTTTCACCTGTATATTTCCTGCACCGGTTGCGATTGAAATTGCCTTCGACAAATCAGACTCAGATACTGTATCGATGAGCACACTTACTTTATATCTATAAAATAAAGCCTGATTATCAGCGAAACCACTATTAATAAAAAAAGTGGCCGGAATACCTTTTTCCAATAAAATTGGACGCACGATATGGTACATTTCTGACAAGCCATCATCAAAGCTCAAATGGAAATAGGGTTTATCGGGCTCGTATCTGCCTTTGACATAATCATCAAAATGCAGCGGTGTAAAATGCCGCAACAAAAAATCCATATCGCTTTCAAAGGCGGCCACATTGCGATAGGTATATAAATGCCGGATATGCGGAATCGGGTCGTTACTCACAACATGATAGAACGGAAAAATAATTTTTTGGCCACTTGCACGCAATAACTCACTCACGGTTTTTTTATCAACACGTTTACGAAAAGCAGCAAACCACCAATTTTTCACATTGGGCATAGGGATGTAAAAGTAAAACAAGTGTTGTTCTTTAGGAATAAGGAATGAGGAATGAGGAATGAGTTGGTGAATGGTGAGTGGTGAGGGGTGAGTAAGGAGTAGTGAGAAACATGGAATGACCAATGATTTATTTGCATCGCAACTTACTGCCTTACCGACTTACCGTCTTTCCGGCCTTGTGCATTTATGTCTTTATTCAGTACTTTGCTAATTAAAACAAGCTCAGTTGCCCCGGGCGTTGGAAGTGGGAAGTGTTGTGCACGTATGGTTTTCGGTTGGGAAAATATTTATCCCTTGACAGCCTGAACAGCTGGTGTATGGACTCCGCGAGCTTACCATCGCCACGCATCCGTGTTTTCCAGCGGGAGTCGTTGAGGTTGCCTTGGTGCACTGCCCGTATATTATTTAATACACGCTCGGCCTTATCGGGATAGGTTTTCTGAATCCAATCCGCAAAAATTTCAGCCACACTACCATTGAGTCGCACCATATTAAAAGAACCATCCCGCGCCCCGTTCCGAGCTGCCGTTTCCAGTATATCCGGTATTTCATGATCATTTAGTCCGGGAATAACCGGGCCTATCATCACCGAAACAGGGATACCCTTATCGCTCAGTGTCTTCAGAATACGCATGCGGCTTTGGGCGGAGGAAGTACGTGGCTCCATCACTTTGCGCAAGGATTCATCGAGGGTGGTAATAGAAATATACACCTGAATCAGGTCCTTTGTGGCCATCTCCCCTAAAATATCGATATCACGCAGGATGAGGCTGTTTTTAGTAATGATGCCTGCCGGATGACCAAATTTTAAACAGATTTCGAGCATTTTCCGGGTAAGCTGCATTTTCCGTTCGATGGGCTGGTAGCAGTCGGTATTTCCAGAGAACATAATCGGCGTTACCACCCATTTTTTATCCATAAGTGTTTTTTCGAGCAGCTGCGGGGCGTTGTGTTTGATGATGATCCGCGACTCAAAGTCAGCTCCGGCGCTAAAACCCCAGTAGTTATGCGTATTTCGGGCATAACAATAGATACAACCGTGTTCACAGCCCTGATACGGATTTACGGAGGCCGGCATGGGGGCGTCGGGGGTGTCAATCAGGTTGACAATTTTTTTAGCCTGCTCTGTAAAAAACTGCGTTTCAGCCTCCAGGGGCCATGTTTCGTCCAGGCCCTCATAGTGCTCGCGGGTATAGTTTGTCGAGTGATAAGGATTAAAAGGGTTGATCTGAGCGCCCCGACCTTTAAAAAAAAATTTTTCGCTTTCTATTGGATTTTCCAAAATTGTCATTATTTTTGACAAATAAAGTCAACCTATTTGACATTAGCAAACAAAAAAGCAGGCATATGTCATTTTTAGCAACAAATCTCAGACACTTACGCGGAGAGCGGAAGATGAGTCAGCAGGAGCTGGCAGAAATGATTGGTATTGGTCGCACCACTATTGCCAACATCGAATCCAATATTGCGAATCCAGGTCACAAGACCCTGGTAGAAATTTCGCGGGTTTTTGACATTTCTATAGATGAGATGTTACATACCGATTTAACCCGTCGCGGTCGTGGGGCCGAAAAATTTACCGGTGGGGTAATTTTTAAGCCGGTGGTGGTAACAGTGGATGAGCATGGCGACGAAAATATTGTAATGGTCGACACCAAGGCGGCAGCCGGTTATCCAACCCGTTATCTGGAGCCGGAATTTTACAGAGAACTACCTGCCTTCAAATTACCGGGTTCTGATTATCGAAATGGCACTTTCAGATGCTTTCAGGTTGAAGGAGATTCTATGCAGGATACTATTCAACATGGTGATTTTGTAATTGGTCGCTTTTGCGATAATCATTTTAAAGATGTGCGTGATGGGTATGTGCATGTAGTGGTTACCAATGATAATGTATTGGTAAAGCGCATTGTCAGTCGCGCCGAAAGCGAGCATAAATTATATCTGATCAGTGATAATGAATCGTATCCGGAAATTGTGGTAGATATTGATGATGTGCGAGAAATCTGGTTTGTGAAAAGTAAAATATCCAGTTACATGCCGGTGAAGAAAAATGATTTGGATAAAATGATTGGTGATTTAACCACACAGCTGCACGTCTTAAAAAGCAGATTAGATCAGTTAGAAAGAAATTAATATAGGCATTTGTCCAACAATTCTTTAAGGCAATTATTTTATTCTCTGAAGCTAAAAAACGAATAGATAAACAAACCAAAACGCTCCGGTTATTATTGAGTTGAGGATTGCTGTTGGGAAAAATATTTGGTAGATCTTTTTTCACTGCAATCACTCACTCTCCGGGGATAAACAATTGTAATGGTAAACGGGTTGACACCTTCTGTATCAGATGGTGCAGGGGATTGTCGGCTTTAACAAAAACAAAAAACACGATTATGACTGTATCAAAGCACATCATCACAAATCGCCAGCGCATTGCTATTGGAGAGGAATTCATCTGGCAACAATTGAAAGAGCGCAAAGTGTTTGGACTTGCATTTGCGCGTCAATATCCATTTTATTTACAACGCCCCGATGGCGAGCGCATTGTCTTTAATGCAGATTTTTATTGTCACGATGCCGGCATTGTTGTCCGCATCATCAATTGCGAAGCGGTAACCGTTGAATCAGCAGAACAAGCCGCCTGGGCAAAAACGCAATTAGAAATGCGCGGCATTATGGTAATCGAATTACCATGTGATGAAATTGCAGATGTAAAAAATGTGTTGATGGTTATTAAGCGGGAAATTAAATATAATAGTAAACAAACTGTTTCTGCACAAGCAAACTATGCTGCTGTAGTTGCCTGATTGTTGAGGAAAGAGGAATGAGGAAAAAGGAATGAGGAATAAGGAATGAGGAATGAGGAAATATTAGCAACAACTTTCCAATTAACTTACCGGCTTACAGTCTTACCGGCTCCTGAATTTTACATTTGCCTATTGGTAGTGAGTAGTGGGTAGTGAGTAGTGAGACAATGCAGGGATTTTAGTAACAATAGAGTTTATACTCTCAGTTAATAATTATCGTATGTACGAGCTGTTTTACAAGGCCGTTGGCCTTTTTGCGACCAAATGATGTACCCGTTGATGCATGCTGATACCTGTGTTCTCGCTACCTTTGTAGGATGTTGCATATTTATTCTAACCCTGTGCAGATTACGCCGACTATTCAAATTGGCAATGGCAAACCGCTTTTACTGGCCGGTCCATGTGTAATTGAAAGTCGCGACTTGTGCATGCAAGTAGCCGAAACCATGATGCATGTGGCTGAGAAAACGGGCTTTTCTTATGTTTTTAAAGCCTCTTTCGACAAAGCCAACCGCACTGCAGGCGGCTCTTTCAGGGGTGGAAGTATGGAAGAGGGTTTACGCATTTTACAGGAAATCAAGGAAACATTGGGCGTAGCACTCGTAACAGATATCCACCTGCCAGAACAGGCAAAACCGGTGGCGGAAGTGGTGGATCTGTTGCAGATTCCTGCATTTTTATGCCGGCAAACCGACTTATTACTTGCAGCCGGAGCCACCGGAAAAGCTGTAAACATTAAAAAAGGGCAATTTATGGCCCCGGAAGATATGGCCTATGCGGTTGAAAAAGTTGGATCAACCGGCAACCCTAACTCCCTCCTTACCGAGCGTGGAGCCAGTTTTGGCTACCATAACCTGGTTGTAGATATGCGCTCGTTACCCATCATGCGTCAGTATGCGCCCGTGCTTTTCGATGTAACCCATAGCGTGCAGATGCCGGGCGGGGCAGGTGGCAAAAGTGGCGGAAAGCGTGAATTCGCGCCATATCTGGCTAAAGCAGCAGCCGCCACAGGTGTTGACGGCTTTTTCATTGAAACACACCCGAATCCCGACCAGGCCCTGAGCGACGGTCCTAATATGATTCCTCTTTCAGACATGGAAACGCTGCTGAACAAATTATCAGCTATTATACAGATAGGCTAATCCATGTTACAACTACAGCAAAACCCGCATACAAGGGGGTAAATTAGCTCTAGCCGCTTAAAAACGCCCGATTTTGGGGTTTTCGTCGAAATTTTTCTCTCCTTACAGGTAAAATCTTCAAAATGAGTAAATTTGTTACTCATTTTTGGCGCGGTGTTAGAATCTCTTATTACCTCGAGAACCAGAATCAAGCTGTTGCTGAAATTTTTCAGCAACACACGTTCATCTGCCCATTTACGCGGACTGGCCAAAGAAATGCATGAGTCGACCAATGCGGTCAGACTGGAACTCAACAAATTATCCAAAGCAGGCTTTTTGATTTCCTATGATGAAGGCAACACCATTCAATATAAGGCAAACGAAAAGCATCCTTTATTTCCTGAATTAAATAGTCTGGTCAGAAAATATCTCGGCATTGATAAAATAGTAGAGAATATTGTCAACCAAATAGGCGAAATCAAATTTGCCTTAATCACCGGTGATTATGCCGAAGGAAAAGATACCGGCACAATTCAATTACTGATTGTAGGCGAAGTAGATCCAGAACGCTTGCAGTATTGGGTACAAAAAACAGAAGCGCTGATTAAACGCAAAGTAGTAACCACTGTGGTGGACGAGACTGCATTTGCACAAGATAAAGCATCCGGCATTTTAGAATCGGCCATTGTTTTGTGGTCGAACGGAAAGGCCGGTTAAAAAAATAAAAAAATCAAAGGCTTACTTAGCACCTATGTGACTGAGGAAGCGAAGCTGTGAAAGTATGTTTACATTTAATTATCAGCCGCCCAAAATCATTGCAGAAATTGGCTGCAACCATATGGGCAATTTTGACATTGCACTGGAACTTATTCGTTTAGCGAAAGAATGCGGTGCTGACTATGCAAAATTTCAAAAGCGGAATCCACGTGAATCCCTTTCAGCAGATCAATATGCGGCACCACACCCGGAACCGTGGCAGAGTTATGGTGATTCATATGGTCAACACAGGGAGTTCTTAGAATTCTCGCTTGAGCAGCACACTGAATTACAAGCCTATGCAAAATCCATCGGCATAGGATACACAGCTTCCGTATGGGACATGACAAGCGCACAGGAATTAATTTCCTTGCAACCTGAATTTATTAAAGTGCCTTCTGCTTGTAATAATCAAACCAATATACTCACCCTTTTACGCGATGGTTATTCAGGAGATGTGCATGTTTCAGTTGGCATGACAACAACCGAAGAAACAGATTCCATCATACAATTATTTGAAGAAACAGGTCAGGCGAAAAACAGATTAGTACTGTATAGCTGCACCAGTGGGTATCCAATAAAATTTCATGAAATATGTTTACTTGAAATTCAAAAATTATATCAGCTATATGGTTACCGTGTTAAAGAAATCGGATTTAGCGGCCATCATTTAGGCATTGCAGCTGATATTGCAGCTTATACGTTAGGGGCACGTTGGATAGAACGCCATTTTACAAAAGATCGAACCTGGAAAGGAACTGATCATGCAGCGAGTTTAGAAATTCCGGGATTGCAAAAACTTGTACGTGATTTACATCATATGCATGAAGCATTGCAATATAAGTCAGAAGAAATACTTCCGGTGGAAGCTATTCAACGAACAAAATTAAAATCCGGTAAGCAATAAGTCTATGCAAACGGAAACACATGTTCAACATCAGGAAGTGCTCGCAATTATACCAGCCAGAGGTGGCAGCAAAGGACTTCCCGGAAAAAACACTAAACCTTTATGCGGACATCCGCTGTTAGCTTATAGTATTCTGGCTGCGCAAAAAAGCAAGTATATTACACGCATCGTCGTGAATACCGATGACCCGGAAATTGCCGCAGTTGCAAAACACTACGGAGCAGAAGTGCCATTTATTCGGCCCGCCGACTTAGCTGAGGATACCAGCACTGATTTAAGTGTATTTCAACATGCTATCGCCTGGCATTATAATGAAGAACAGTATCGACCAGATTACATTATTCAATTACGGCCCACATCTCCTTTGCGAAAAGCGGATTGGATAGATGCCGCCATTTCACTCCTGCACCAGTCAGAGGCCGATTCATTGCGCGTAGTAACACCGGCTCCCATTACACCATATAAAATGTGGCGGATTTCAGATACAGAAAAACCGATGCAGCCACTTTTACAGATTGATGGAATAGATGAACCTTATAATATGCCGCGGCAATCACTACCTCAAATATTTTGGCAAATAGGCACATTGGATGTTATTCGGACTGCAATTATTGAAAATGGCAGCATGAGCGGTAAAAATATATTACCCTTTATTGTAGATGCCGCATATGCAGCAGATATCGACGATTTACACAGTTTCATAGAAGCAGAAAAAAAATTGCAACAATTGGATTGCCTTCGATTTGATGGATAAACAATCACCCATATTAGTAGTAGGTGCCGGTTCTGTTGGAGAAAGGCATATTCAAAATTTGCTACATGCGGGCTATACAGACATACATGTTTTGCGACGTGCTGCTGGTCCGATGCGGCAGGTAGATGCACAATTAGTAACAACACATATCAATAAAGAAGAAGTAGCACATTGTGTTTGTGCCATCATATGTAATCCGACTTCCCTGCATGCAGAAACAACAAAATGGTGTCTCTCGCAGGGCATGCATGTATTAGTTGAAAAACCTTTGTCGCATACATTAGCGCATTTGGATGAAATTCAGTTACTGGCAATGCAAAACAATTTAGTGGTGCAAGTTGCCTATATGATGCGCTATCATCCACACCTGCAATTGATTGCTTCGATTATTCGAGACAAAACATATGGTTCACTGCAACGCATGGAAACGTATTGGGGAAGTTATTTACCTGACTGGCATCCATGGGAAGATTATCGGTCATCCTATGTCGCACTAAAGGACCTGGGTGGCGGTGTTGCCTTAACACTCAGTCATGATTTAGATGTGGTTAACTGGCTTGCGCAGACTCCCGTGCTAACCTATGCAAAAAAATATGCCTACTCGAACGAACTTAACATCGAAACAGAAGCTATCGCAGATTTCGATATTCGCTATCAAAATGGCATTGAAGCACATGTGCATATGAATCTGCTGGACAAACCGCAGAAAAGGAGGTATCAATTCCAATTTGAACAGGCTGTTATTTCGCTAAATTTTTTCTCTGCAGAAATGCACATAGAAACAAAAACAGGCACTATCAAAGACATTATTCCAGATTTTGACCGAAACAATTTATTTGTGGATGAACTACAAGATTTTCTGAATCGCATAAGCCGAACCGAAAATCACAACCAATTTACAGCTCAACAAATCC
>JAKQVC010000276.1 GCA_029571985.1 Bacteroidota bacterium
GTGGTGGATAGAGCTGTGATTTTAGAGATTATTCGTGAAAATGTTACTATCCTGAAACGCCAAAGGGAAATAATCGCCGACGCCATCATATCGGCTATGTATGGAACCGTAGACAATGTGGAGACAGTTAAAACCATTAACGAATAGGGGGAATGATGAAGGTATATGATATTTTAACACCATATAATTATTCACAAAAGTCTTGTGTGGTCGCACAGAATATGGCGACAGCAGAAACATTATTTAAAAAGGAATATCCTAACACGACAATATTGGAAATTAAGTTACACTCTGATTACGTTATTGTGCAGATTAACCCCAACGGAGAGAAATGATGAACAGGAGGGATAGATGACCCGAAATTTACTTATAGCCGTTAGATCAAACTGGCAGTCAACTTTAAAATTTACGGAAAACTATATTCAGAAACCGGAAAGATTGCATTTTCTTAATCTAATGGGGGTAATAGATCAGATTTGGGCGGAGGAGACAATCATTTAATGCCAAACTATCAGCGTGAATGTACAAGTTGCGGCTACACTCAAGAATCACGGGAAAAAATAACATCAAAACGTGTAATTTTATGCCCTAAATGTCATCACAGGTCTTTGGTTAAGCTGATTGGAATGGGTGGCGGGTTTAACCTCAAAGGTGGTGGGTTTTACAAAGGGGGATGGGTGGTTGGTGGCAAAGCGGCAGATAATCGAAATTAGAGGCATTTCTGGCTCATTGTGGGGCATTTAAAAACCGCCACTCAAAAGGGTGGCACACAAAAGGGGGGTATATGGTAAAAAAAATTATTTTTGTTCCGACGTGGCGATGTCAATTGAAGTGCAGTTATTGCGATTATCGGATTGATAAAGATGGAAAATTGCACGCGTTTGACAAGATTAAAAACATCGGGCGTGAGTTGGAATGGTTTGAATGGGTGCAATATTTAGATCGGTTTGAGCCGTTGCTTTTGGAAATGACGGGCGGTGAGCCGACTATGTATAAAGATTTAAACAAGTTGCTTTTACATCTTTCTGGATTTAGCCGCTGGGCGATCACATCAAACACACTAAACCGTGAAGCCATCAAAAAACTGCCGGCATATAATTGTCACGCATGGACAGCATCATATCATTATCATTCTGATGATGACTTTATGACAAACTTATTTATTTTACGTGGTAAGGGAATTATGCCGCGAGTGACCATTGTGATCACACCGGAAAATTACAATGTCGCAAAAGAAAAAATTAAAATGTTTCAAGCTGAGGGATATGGCGTAAACATACATCCAGTTTTGAAACAGGATTTTGATTGGGCGGAACATAGGGACGTTTGGGACGGCATTAAATGTCTTGCAGACGGCGCTCAAACAATGATTGTCGGAGATATTTCAGATAAATGGATGCCGGAAAGACACGAAATGTGTAAAGCTGGCGGGGATTATTTTTGTTTAATGCCGGATGGTCAGGTTTTAAGGTGTTATTCTCAGATTTTAACAGATGATCATGGGGTTTTTATTAAAGACTTTGAGCCGGTTTATGAAGCGCGCCCGTGCTCAATGGACTGTATGTTCCCATGTGATAGGCAAATAGCAAACAAAACAAGGGGGTAATTATGACACCGAACAAAATGACAAAAATATTTATAAGCAGTCGTTTACGCGGAAACATACAGGCAAACACAGAAACAGCAAAGGAGCTGGCAAAAACAGCGTTTGAAATGGGTTATATCCCAATAATGCCACATTTATATTTTCCGTTGTTTTTGGATGACAAAAGTGCTGAAAAGCGCGGCGCTGGCATTGTGGCTGGGTTGTTTTTAATGAAAGATTGCGATCAGCTTGTCATTTATGATGATGATGGGATAAGTGACGGCATGGCAATTGAGATTGCATATTGGAAAGCAACGAAATACACAGAGCCGGTAACATGGAATATTTTTAAATCACGCAATTTTTTTCCATCTCAAACGGTAGCTGTAAATTAACACACACCAAAGATTTCCGCAATAATGGTTGACACCACCTAACAGCCGTGTTAATAGTAGCGTGTTCATTGGGGTTCTCCGTTTTGTTGATCTGCCGGTTGTTTTCGCGAGCAGCCGGCAGATTTAAAAGGGGAGTAATTTGAAACGGCGCGCGAAAATCACTTTAAGAAAACCAGACGCGGATGATTATGACATGTCTGTCCGACGTGGAACATGGTCAGTTTTTAAAGATATTGCTTTCGATGAACACTTGAAAAGATTAGATGAATACACAAAAGGAAAAGGGTTCTACGAACCGACTTGGATATTATGAGCGATAGGATTGTTTGGAAAAACGAAACGCGCAAAATCGCCGATCTATTGCCTGCAGAATATAATCCTCGACAGCTTACCGAAAAACAAGCCAAGGACTTAGACACTTCATTGACAAGGTTCAACCTTGCCGATCCCATCATTATCAATGCAGATAATAAAATTATAGGCGGTCACCAGCGCATCAACATTTTAAAGCGTCGCGGGGCTGTGGAGGTTGACGTCCGCGTGCCATCAAGACAGTTGACCGAGCATGAAGAAAAAGAGCTGAATTTGAGACTTAACAAGAACCTCGGCGAGTGGGACTTTGATTTGCTTGCCGACTTCGATCAGGAAATGCTTCTCGATGTCGGGTTTGACAGCGCGGAGCTGGACAAGATG
>JAKQVC010000008.1 GCA_029571985.1 Bacteroidota bacterium
AAAGGTCCCCATGAACAACAATAGTCGATATAGGAATTTCCATCTTCATCCCACACCTCGGCACCTTTTCCTTTCTTCAAAAATATCGGAGCGCCTTTCACACTCTTGAAGGCTCTTACGGGAGAGCTGACTCCCCCGGGAAAATACGTCTTCGCTTCTTCAAATAATTTTTCTGATTGTTCTCTTCCCATCATATCATATCCTTTATCGGAAATTCAATAAAAAAAGTAGTCCCCACATCCGGAGTAGATTCAAACCATATGTAGCCTCCAACACTTTCGACAATATTTTTGGACATCGCCAATCCAATGCCCATACCTGAACTCTTCGTAGTAAAATTAGGCACAAACACTTTGTCGCGCTCTTCTTCAGTTATGCCTTTACCATTGTCTGAAATTTTAATAAGTGCGCGCATTTGTCGTTGCTCAAGTACCACATCTACACGCCCCTGCCTGTCGTCCGGTATAGCCTGAATAGCGTTTTTTAAGACATTGTTCAGAACGCGAATAATTTGATTCTTATCGGCAAAGATAAAGACACGTGTGTCAGGGATTTGTAAAGTTATCTCTGCGTTTTCGGTTTCTGTAAATAAATCCGTAACCGAGGCTAATACATCATTCAGGCATATATCCTCATTTACAGCTTTCGGCATAATGGCGAAATTGGAAAACTCAGAAGCGATATGGGCCAGGTTATCAATTTGTTCCAGTATTGTATCTGTTACTTTGCGCGTGAGTTCCTGTGTATTGGGTGCATTTGTTTGAATAGCTCTTTGCAAATGTTGAATACTCAACCGCATAGGCGTAAGCGGGTTTTTAATTTCATGCGCCACTTGTTTGGCCATATCCCTCCATGCACTTTCACGTTCTGAGCGGGCCAGCAATTGCGCTGAACGCTCGAGCTCTTTCAACATTTTATTATACTCATCTACTAAAATGCCAATTTCATCATCATGTGTCCAATTAATCGGCTCGTTGCTTTTGCCTAATTTAATTTCACGAAACTTACCGGCAATTGTAGCGAGAGGGCGTGTGATACTTCTGCTTACAAAAAAGGCGATGATACCGGCTAGAATAAGCAGTAAAACATACACATTCACCAGAGTAACCATGAACGAGCTGATTTCTGAACGCAAATTTTGTTCTGTGGCAAAGTAGGGCAAATTCAGATAAAACATCACCTCATCATCTCTATCAAGCACCGGCACATAGGCCGACAAAAAGTTCAAATCGCCGATGCTTTCTGTTTGAATATACCAGGTTTCCTTATCACAGCTCATCTTGAAAAATGCCAACGGCTGCATGTTGCGCGATACAAGTCCTTTGTCGAAAATATCCGGTTGCGATGAAGCTAATAATACGCCGTTTGGCTTGTAAATATTGATGTCCATGGCATGCACCTCCGATAACTCTGCCACATGGTTTCCAATTTTTTTCAATTGTGTCGCACCAACGGTCTGACTCTTTCTTTTACCTTCTGACAGGAGGTAATCAATATTGGTTTGCACCCCTTCAATTTTATCAAGCAGGCGTTGTTTATGCGAATCATTGTATTGATTGGAAATATAAAACACCGTAGCAACACCCATCATCATGAAGGCAAATACAATCAAGCTAATCACGGCCGACTGAATTTTATTCTGCAGGGTGGTATCAATCCAATCGCTCAAAATAATTTTCCCCTGAAGCAATCCCGCCAACCAGTCGAACATAAACATCACCACCAAAAACACCAGAAAGAAAAAGAACAAATAAGAAAATAAACTGATAGGCTGTAGCCAGGTATGTTCAGGTGTGCTGACGACAACTTTTTTATTGTCATTTACCTTATATATATAATGGTCATATCCATTTTCGGAAATATCAGCCGATTCGTCTTCTTTATTGAGATAGAAAATATCCATGAGCGGATAAGAATAATTTCCATTACGTTCACTTAAAGAATGGTCGTTGTATATTGCATAATCAAATTTGGTAAAACTACTGGCTGTGCGAAGGTCGTCGTCAATCAACAATTCCGGATATATACTCTCGGCACTGAATTTACGGGGAATCATGCGCAAATAAATCGTATAAGGCTGCGGCAGACTGTCAACAGCAAATACCAGTTCAGCGAGATAATAATAATTGCCTGTATAATCGTTGATGAAATAAAAATTCTCTGCTGCAGTAAACTCACCATTATTCTCTATGGCATCCACGAATCCCGGCAGTGTCGGATTGTTCTCTTCATCTGTTGAAAGCACCAGTGAGTCGGCCGAAAACACAAAAATATCGGTGGTATACTTTTTAAAATAATTCGTTTGCAAATCCTGCCTGATCTGACTGACAAATCCCTGCCGGAGATTGCCGGTATTTGACACCAGGTTGCGTGCAATTTGTTTTTGAAAATCTTGCTGCAGATCCCTGAACAAGTACTCCGTTATTGGGTCTTTTTCGATTGATTTTTTTACAGCAAATAAACGTTTTGTTTCTTCCTCTTTCTTATAATTACCGGTATACAGAATAAAAGCACTCAATGCTGAGAAAAATATCAGCCAAACCATCATCCCGGCCAGCGAACGCGTATTCACTCGTTTCGACATCAATAAAATGCGCACGGCTGTAAAAACCACAGCCACCAAAACCATATCGGTTTGCATGGCATGGCCTGTTAACCTTTGGAACAACAGCCAGATAACCCCGGCTGCAGCAACATATAATACGAATGTATATTTCCCGGATAATGATCTGATGACCAATTCTATTAACCTGACTATAATAAAAAAATAGCTGAGCACCAA
>JAKQVC010000026.1 GCA_029571985.1 Bacteroidota bacterium
TGTCGAACGACACCACCTCTAAAAAAGGCTATCAATTGCTGGTAGACCCTATCAACCCTAATCATCTGGCATTCTTATGGATTTTTGCGCCCTATGGCGATAACGATATCTACATGCTTGAATCGACGGATGGCGGCGACACCTGGGACGCACCTGAACGCATCAATGATGATGCGGAGGCCAACGATGTCATGCAGGATCTAGTTTGGGCCGATTTTGACGCAGATGGCGACTTGGCGGTTTGCTGGCGCGATAGAAGAAATGCTGCGGATACCGGGTTTGCCGTTCAGTCGGAAATATGGTGTGCCGTGAGATGGAAGGATTCACTTGCTTTTTCACCCAATTTCCGTGTAAGTAGCACATTATCGGCTTTTGACCCTGTATTGTATGAAAATGGCAACGATTTCATGGCCGTTCAGTTTGCTCAGGATACGGTTTACGCTGCCTGGGGCGATACCCGCGACGCCGTTTTACGTATATGGTTCAACAAGGTAGCCGCACGAGACATGCAGACTGGTATTGAACAGGCTTTAACGCTTGAATCACTTACACCCCTTACCATCTACCCAAATCCCGCAACTGACCAGATTCGCATTTCCGGACCGGAATGTTCAACCTACCAGGCCATTGACCTTCATGGAAACCACGCTCCGGTGATACTGCAGGCGGATGGCTCCTTTAGCGTAGCGCATCTTGCTAGTGGCTACTGGTTCATTTCCGGATCTGAAAACGGGCAACAATTTATCGGTTCGTTTATTAAAATAAACAATTGATTATTAACACATTATATAAGTTTATATAAAATAATACTTTATATAAATTCGAGCATTAGAACCCGCCGGTTGTTATCCATACTCGCTTCGTTAATGGCATAAAAAAACCACCGAAACCGGTGGTCGTAATCCTTATTGCTTGTTGCTTAGAGCTTTAAGTCATCATCGTATTGCGGCGGATTATGGTTACCGGTATCCTGTCCGTTGCCATTGCCATTATCATTGCCATTGCCGTTGTTGTCCTCTTCCATATGATCATCGTAATGGTCGTGATCACCACCATGCTCATTTTCGTCGTATTTATGGCTGAACGCATCAAAATCAAAATCAGGTAATAGCCCTTTGATATGGTCAATCACCTGCTGCAGTTCCTCGGCAAATTTGTTGAAGTCTTCCTTGTAAATAAACAGCTTATGTCGCTCATAACCGTTTCCATCAAAGCGCTTTTTACTTTCAGTAATCGTGATGTAGTAATCATTCCCCCTGGTTGTTCTCACATCAAAGAAATACGTCCTGCGTCTTCCAGCGCGTATCTTCCTTGAAAATACGCTATCGTTCCGCTTGCTGTTTTCGTGCTCCACAATAATCTGTTTAAGGTAAAAGTTGTGTTATAAGCTGTTAATTTGTCCGAAATATAAAAAGATTTTACATTCCAAACGATACAATCAACTTTTTTTACACAAGTTTTGTATCACTTGCTTTTTCCTGAGATAGAAACAGGTTATAATACAGTCCTTTACCGGCCATCAGTTCTGCGTGCGTGCCTTGTTCGGCAATAGCATGCTCGTGCAGCACAATTATCCGGTCAAATTGCATGAGATTAAAGACCCGGTGGGTGATGATGATGGCTGTTTTATCCTCGAGATACTGTCGCATATTGCCAATAATGGTATGTTCCGTATCTGCATCTACGGCGCTCAGGGCATCATCTAAAATAATGACAGGACTATCCTTTAGAAACGCTCTGGCCATTGAAATGCGCTGTTTTTGTCCGCCACTTAACGTTACACCTCTCTCCCCCACTACAGTTTCATATCCGTTAGGGAAACGCATAATTTCGTCGTGTACGGAAGCGTATTTTGCGCATTGTTCCACTTGTTCACGTGTAGCATGCGGGTTTCCAAATGCGATATTGTTTTGAATAGTATCCGAAAATAGAAAAACATCCTGAGGTACGGCTGATACACCTTTCCGAAGATCATGCAGCGGTATACGGGAAGCCGGGATTTCATCAAAATAAATGACACCCTCAGTTGGATCATACAAGCGGAATAGCAAGTCGGCAATAGTGGTTTTACCGCTACCTGTTCTGCCGATAATGGCCATTTTCTCCCCTTTTTTGAGCTGAAAACTGACGTCGCGCAAGGCTTCCACGCCGGTATCCGGATAGGTAAAAGAAACATGCTCAAAACGAATGCTGCCTGCAGGTTGATGCGGAGGATAATCTTCGTTCTCGATGTCCGGTTTTATCTCTAAAAACTCAGTGATGCGCTTTTGGGAGGCTGCGGCGCGTTGAATGATTGATACTACCCATCCCAGCGAAGTAACGGGCCATGTGAGCATATTGACGTAAAATATGAATTCTGCTAAGTTGCCCGGGGATAATTCTCCTTCAATCACCTGCCATCCACCCACAAAAATGGTCAGGAGCACGCTCGCCCCAATCAACAGCACCATCAAAGGCTGAAACATAGCATCAACGCGGGCCAGACTGAGCGATTTCTCTTTATAATCATCGCACTCCTTGTCGAAAAAGGCCACTGTGGTTTTTTCACGGGCATAGGCCTGAATGACACGAATGCCCGAAAAGGATTCCTGGGCAATACTGGTAAGCGTTGATAATTGGGCCTGAATATGCTCACTCCTCCGGTTAATGATGCTGTTTACGAAATAAATGGAAATACTTAACAGGGGCAGTGGAATCAGCACATAAGCAGTTAGTGTCGGGTTGATGCTTAACATCATCCAGATCGCAAATATGAAGTTAAATACGAGGTTCAGAAAATACATGATGGCGGGGCCCACATACTGTCTTACCCGGCCTACATCTTCCGCCACCCGGCTCATGAGGTCGCCGGTATTATTGCGTTTGAAGAAAGCCGGTGTCAAACGTTCATAGTGTTGAAACAACTCGTTTTTCTGATCAAATTCGATACGCCGGCTCATGACAATTATCGTCTGGCGCATAAAAAACATAAAAACAGCCCTGATACCCGTAAAAGCCATAAACAGCAGTGCATAAATCAGCAGCTGCCTGAAAACGGATTGAGCTAATGCGGCATCCTTATTTTGCTTGAGCTCATCTGCATTTACGCTAACCGTATCAATCATATCTCCGATAAAACCGGGGGCATATACCTGAAAAACGTTGGCCAGACCAACAAAAACAGCTCCTGTAATAAACAGCCATTTGTATTTGAGCAGGTATCTGTGGACAGGAGCTAATGAGCGCATAAAGTGCAAAACTATTAATCTGCCGAATAGTTCTCTATTTTATAACTTGTTCTATCTTTGCGCAGCCAACCAAAAAATCGTTCATTTATGTCAAACAATACCCCTCAGCTTACCAATGGCGAGATTTTCACCACCATGCGTGAAATGGAACATGAGCAATTGGTTTTCTGTAACGACAAAGAAACAGGCCTCAAGGCTATAGTTGCCATTCACAACACTACATTAGGCCCTGCGCTGGGCGGAACACGCTTTTGGAATTACCAAAATGAAGATGAAGCCATTATTGACGTACTGAGGTTATCCAGGGGTATGACATATAAGGCAGCCATCAGCGGATTAAACTTAGGTGGCGGCAAAGCAGTCATCATTGGCGACAGCAAGGCACTCACCAACCGTGAACCCTTGTTCAGACGATATGGAAAATTTGTAAACGGATTGGGAGGACGCTATATCACTGCTGAAGATGTAGGCACCAGCACAGGTGATATGGAATATATCGGCATGGAAACCGAAAGTGTTGCCGGTAAGCCGGAGCAATTAGGCGGCGGTGGAGATCCATCACCGGTAACAGCATACGGTGTGTATTTAGGCATGAGAGCAGCTGCAAAGTATGCCAACGGCACTGACAGCTTATCCGGAAAACGGGTTTTAGTGCAAGGTGTGGGTCATGTTGGTCAACACCTGGTTAAACATCTGGTGCAGGAAGGCGCTACCGTAATGATTGCCGATATCAGCGAAGAACGCACCTCCGCAGTTGCAAAAGAATTTGGTGTAGAGGTAGTAAGTACCGCTTCAATCTTCGATACACAGATGGATATTTATGCGCCTTGTGCATTGGGTGCAACGATTAATGATGAAACAATCGGCAAGCTGACCTGCAACATTATTGCCGGTGCTGCCAATAATCAGTTAAAAGAAGAGGAAAAGCACGGCAGAGCATTGATTGAACGCGGAATTGTGTATGCACCAGATTATCTGATTAATGCGGGCGGATTAATCAACTGCTACGTTGAATTAGAAGGATACAACCGCGAACGTGCTTTACAAAAAACAGAAATTATTTATCAGCGCGCATTGGAGATTTTTGCCGTTGCCGCCTCAAATAATATTACCACACAGGCGGCTGCTAATCGCGTTGCAGAAGAGCGTATTCGCGCAGTGGCCAATATTAATGCACGCCTGTAAAAAGGCATTTATCGTGTTGTTTATCCCTTAAACACACAGAGTAATTTGACATGCTGAGCAGAAGAGGATTAAGAATTAAAGCCATGCAAACGCTGTATGTAACAGCTTGTGCGGGAGATGCTGACAATCGTCAGGCGATGGTACATTTACATAAAAGCATTCGAAATTCGCATTTGGCTTATTTGTATGCTTTGCATTTTCTCACCGAGTTAGCTCAGCAGGTTGACCTGGAGGCACATATTAAGAAAAACAAATACTTACCTTCCGAAGATGACCTGAATTTCCCTGTTACTTTTTTTTCCAACTCAGTGGTACAGGGACTCATCAAAAATCAGTATTTTCAATCGCGACTAAAACGCGAAAAGCTGACTGATTTTGTGGATGAGGAATACACCAAAATTATTTATCAGCAGCTTAAAGATTTTCCGCCTTATGCGCAATATGTGATGGCAGAGCCTTCAGCAGAAGCTGACAAAAAAATACTAAAAGACATCTTCGACCAATTCCTGCTCAAAAATGAATACTTTGATGAGCATTTGGAAAATTGTATTCCAACCTGGGCTGATGATGAATTTATTGTTAAAGGACTTATGGAAGAATTCTTCAATACCCCTTTAACTGAACCAAATGAGAAAAAACTGTTCGACTTTCACATCATGGAAGAAGAAACAGTTTTTGCAGAAACACTGGTTGGTAAAACGCTGGGAGAAAATGAACATTTCGATGAACTGATAAAACCAAAACTTCAAAATTGGGAGTTAGAGCGTGTATCGCTGATTGACCGTATTTTGATGAAAATGGCTTTAACAGAATTCCTCCACATCCCCACTATTCCAACTAAAGTAACGATTAACGAATACCTCGACATCAGCAAACTATACAGCACGCCAAGGAGTCGCGAATTTATTAACGGCATTCTCGACAAGCTGATGAATGAGATGAAAACGACCGGCAAAATTGTTAAAACCGGCCGGGGATTGATTGAATAAACCGTACATTTGATATATGAAAAAGCAAACGCACTTTCTCACTATCTGCCTTCTGGTTTTAATGGGTGTATTTACCTCCTGTAAAGAAGAAACATCTAGCGACCGTATTGCAAAACCGGAAGAGGAAGAACAAATCAGCACAGACATTATCAAAAACACCACTGTCATCACTTTTGAACGTGACACCTATAACTTCGGTGACATAAAGGAAGGGGATACAGTTGCTACTGATTTTAAATTTGTAAATACAGGTGATCACGACCTGCTAATTACCAATGCTAAAGGCAGCTGTGGATGCACTGTTCCGGATTGGCCAAAAGAACCCATTGCACCGGGCGCTTCAGGTGTGATTAAAGTTGTTTTTAATAGCAAAAATAAAAGTGGCGCTATTTCTAAAACGGTAACTGTTCAGGCAAATACAGTTCCAAATCCAACTCGACTTACTATCAAAGGAAACGTTATTAAGTAAACTATAAATATAAAGCAGTCAACATCATGCATTTTTTTAATTTATTATTATTAGGCGCACCACCAGAAGGTGAGGCAAGCGGAGCTTCAAATATCATGAGCATTGCATTCTTTGCATTGTTCTTTTTGATTTTGTATTTTTTCATGATTCGTCCACAGTCCAAAAAAGCAAAGGAACAGAAATCCTTTTTAAGCGAGATTAAAGCGGGCGACAAAGTCGTTACCATTGGCGGCGTTCATGGAAAAATTGTAAAAGTTGATGACGACACCTATTTACTGGAAATCGACTCAAACGTTAAAGTGCGCATTGAGAAATCCGTAATTTCTCTTGACTATACACGTGCCATGCTGGCTCGTAAGCAGCAGGCCTGATCTCATTTGTGCAGCTATGCACGCGTTCCTGCAACACCGGATAAATCTGTCAGGTGTTGCAGGAGCTTTCCAGCCGTTTTTCATACGATTGACCATTTTAAATCGTTATCTGTAATATGATTAAAGTTGGCATAACCGGAAACATCGGCAGCGGAAAAACAACTGTTTGCCGCATTTTCGAAATACTGGGTATTCCGGTTTATTATGCTGATGACCGTGCAAAGGAGTTATTGCAATCAGACAAGGAAATCATCGAGCAGGTTAAAAAATTGTTTGGCGATGATGTTTATGATGCCAACAATCGGTTAGACAAAAAAAGAGTTGCCCATGTTGTTTTCAATGAACCGGAGTTTTTGAAACAATATGAGGCCATCATTCATCCTGCTGTAATTCGGGATGGAGAAAAATGGTTTCAACGTCATGCCCAATTCCCCTATGCCATAAAGGAAGCAGCACTTTTATTTGAAAGTGGCGGCTATAAACATCTCGATAAAACCATTTGCGTAACGGCTCCGGTTAATATCCGCATCAAACGCATACAGGAACGTGATGGATTAGATACTGAAGATATTCTTGCCCGCATGCGTAATCAAATGGCTGAGGCTGAAAAAGTTGAATTATCTGACTTCATCATTTATAATGATGGCACCGCCCCCCTCATCCGGCAGGTGCTGAATATCCACGAAAAACTCCTGGAACTCGATAAAAAACAAGATCAGTTTGAACGAAACTGAATGCCTACTGTTGGCACGCCGGCCGCAGCAACTTCTGAGCCATAAAAAGCGCCTGAATAAGCGAAATTCATCCCGACACGACCTAGCGTAAATCCGGCTTTCAATCCGAAGCTGATAAATTCCTGGTTATTCAAAAACAAGGCAGTTTCCGAATTAGTGCAATCACAATCTTCTCCATTTTGAAAAGATTGTCTGGTTTCAAACACCATTGCTGCATACAAATACGATACCGGTTTATATCCCAATTCCAATGAGGATAGAACTGCATGGCTATAATCATTATTGCGCAAACTGGTGCCCAGATAATATTGCAACCAGGCCTGATCAAATCCCCACCCTACCCCAAATCCAGGCCTGAGTGCCCAACTGTTAAAGCCGGTCCTCAAGCCGGTAAGATTATTGTATATATCGGAAGGCGTTTCAACAAAAAGTGATGCAGACACTAAAGGTTTGTCATCCACAATTTTATAAATCACCCCGGCTTCCGCATTTCCAATACCGCTTAAAGATCCTGTTTCCAGATATTGATCAATGTAACTATTGTAAGCCGTTAAATCTCCTGTGCTGGTCAATTGTACAAATGGAATCTTAACCTGTGCCGTTAGCTTAGGTGAAACACCGTATTGTGCAAAAAGCTGATAGGTTTTATTATCTACTGTTACCGGTAAGGCGACAATATCGCCTGCATCATCAAATGCCTCGTCATACTGCAGAGAAGAAAGCGATGCATTCAGGTAGTATTCGCCTTTGTTGAGGGTCCATACCTGTGCACTAGCTGCATGCCAGCTACACAGCGTGATGGCAAGATAAACCAACTGTAAAACCGTATTTTTGCACTTCATGTATCAAAAATACTATTTCGGATTGAAATGCTAACGTCAACTTTTACACTATTCCTGAATATTGTCGGTCTGATCGTTTTCGGCGTTTTAGGGCTGTGGATGTGGGGTGTGTTCCGGTTTTCAGATGCCACACAGGCTCAATTGGAGCATACTTTTGCCCGAAGCAAAAAACGGTTTAGAATATTAATGCCGCTCGCCGCTGCTGCGTGCATATACGGCCTCTACAAAGCCCTGATTGCTTAATTAATGGGCAGTTCAAAAGGCAGGTTGATTGGCTTTAAGTCAACCATATGGCATTTTTCACAAAAAGCCGGCGTTTTATTTTCCAGCCACAATTTTCTGAAATGTTGATATCCGGAAGTATTTAAACAATACATTAACCCGTTGTCAAATACATTTCCAAAATTGAGTTCTTTCGGAAATGGTTTTGCACAGCATGGTGTAGCATATCCATCCCAACTAATATAGAAATGGCTCCAGGGCAGATGGCATTTCTGAAACGTATTTGGCGTTTTAATGTCCCACACAGATAATTCGACATTCGGCAGTGTATCTGCCATTTCTTTGGCACGTTTGAGTTCTGCAATAAACGCCTCTGAATGAAAGAAATCGTAGTATTGAATATCGTGTGCTGTTACAGCTGCTACATTGAATGGCGTTACGTTTACAAATTCCACACCTAATTCTCCGGCAGTTTGCACAACTTCTGCCATATTGAAATAATTTTCTTTTATGGCAACAAAATTGAACATCACATCCGCACGTCGGTCGCGACAATGTTCTACGATTTGTTTAACATTTTCATAAAACAAGGGGAATTCACCTCTTAAGCGAACGTGTTCATACACCTCTCCTACCCCATCCATTGAAATTTGCAAGGTATCCAGATGGTCTGCAATTTTCTTAACCAGTTCAACGCTGTTCGGCAAATGCGCATTAATACTGATGGTGGTGATAATACCATTATTCTTTGAGCGGATGTACTGCAGTGCTTCGGGCAGTTGTTTATACAGCAGCGTTTCACCCAATCCGGTTAAACCTACTGAATCGATATAGGGATAAGCCTCATCAATTATCTTTTTTAATTTATCAATAGGCATAAAGCCTACATCCATCTGTTCACCGTATTGATATTCGCGGGGACAGGTAATACATTTTAAATTACAGTGGTTAGTCACTTCCAACATAATAGAGGAAGGATGGGCCACGCGTGTGCTTTTGATCATGCGTAACCAGGCTGCGTGTATTTTATTAAATGTATACCGAAAAAAATTGATGCCCCCCGGTAAACTTTTTAATCTTCGAATTGCCTTACGGATACGTCTGCTATTTATCCCAAATGCCATTGAGCAAAATTACATATTCCCATCCGCAAGCTATAAACAGCATTTAAAGACCGCAAAGCAAATCGGCAACAGCGCGGAAAGAGGGCTGGTAAGGCAGTATCACTTGAGTAAAACCTCTGGATGACAGGTAATCGCGGGTAGTTTTGCCTATGGCTACCAGGCGCTGTTGCGGGAGGATGTTGTTTTCAATGAGGAAGCCCTCAGCCTGCATCGGACTGCTAAACACAATAATATCTGCAGTCGGTGCCTGCGCGGGGAGCAAGGTGTTGTTGTACACAGTCAGATGCCCGGTTGTTGCAAATTCTGAAACAGCCTCAGCAAATCCTGTGTGCGGATTAACAGCACCGGCAAACAGCACTGTTGAACCGGTAGCCACTTTTTGAAAATCTTTTGCTGTTTGTTGGAAATCTCCGTTTCCTATAAAATCCACCTGTTGATATATCGCCAGCGCGGCAGCCGTGTCCTCACTGTATGCACCAAATCGCACTTGTTTATGCAGGAGAGGTTGCTGTTCAAAGAAATGCTTTACACCATGTTTGCTGGTAAAAAACACCCAATCTGCATCGATGGCCTGTTGATTTATCGGATAAGGTGTGATGTCGATAAACGATTGCCGCGTTACTGAAATTCCGGATGATGCACATTGCTCGAATACTATATCAGGCACTTGAGTGCTGCAGATTAAAACCTCTTGATGCTGTTTATGTTGGAGGCGCGCATAAATTGCATCGGCTAAATATCCGGGCGCATCATGTTGCATATACAATCGACTCACTTCTCCATCACGGTCAATGGAACGGACAGCCCAGGCATGCCAGATAGCGCCTTGTTTTTCGCAATAAACGCCAAGTGGCATGTGACAACCACCGTTGAATAATTGCATCACGCGACGTTCAACCTGAATAGATTCCGCTACATCATCATGATGAAATTGTTGTATGATGGCGCGCATCTCAGCATCATCTTCGCGAGATTGATAAGCCAGTACCCCCTGAGCAGGAGCCGGAATAAATTGTTTAGGGTCAATTTTAATAACCGTCAAATCATCCAGTTGCAAATTCAACCGGTGCACACCTGCATAGGCAATTAAAATAGCATCATACAACCCATCTCTCAATTTCTGAATACGGGTAGGCACGTTGCCACGAATATCGATGCATTTTATATCAGGACGTTCGCGCATTAATTGAACAAATCGCCGTGCGCTGCTTGTGCCAACGGTTGCACCTTCAGGTAAATGATATGGTAAACATGCATTTGTTTTATCCTTTCTGATTAAGAGTAATTCAGATGGGTCTTCGCGATAGGATACACCGGCGATACATAATCCTGGCGTTTGAGCCGTGGGTAAATCTTTATGTGAATGTACGGCAATATCAATTGTTCCTGCTAATAATGCTTCTTCAATTTCTTTGGTGAAAAAGCCTTTGCCTTCCAGTTTTTCGAGACTTAAATGCTGAACAATGTCGCCCTGCGTTTTGATAATAGAAATTTCTGAACGATATCCTGCAAGCGCAAGCTCCTGCTGAACGAATCGTGCCTGCCAGAGTGCCAGGTCACTTCCCCGCGATCCAATAATTATGGGCTTTCTATCCTGCATTATGAATGATGGCCGCGCATGGCATTTTTAGAAGAGGCCATTGTAAGTGCAAGGTATTTCTTTTCCATGTAATCCATCACCTTTTCCAATACAGCGCGCGATTGATCATCCAGTGATTCAACATCCTTCGCATATACTTCTTCAATCGCTTTATTTCTGATTTCGCGTAATTTAATTGGAATCTGGCTGTGCGCCTTTTCCACTAATCGCTCAATATAGACACTTTGAAATTCCTTTACGAAATCATGAACCAATTGCTTCGCTTTAATCACTTCTGATTTGCGGAGATTCAGATTCATTTTAGCAACTACACGTAAATCATCGATATTGATATAATGCACATGATGTTTGGTGATAATATCCATCTCAATATCAGATGGGATAGCCAGGTCAATGATTACTTTCTGTGTAGTATCTGCACCTAAAATAGTTTGATACACCTCTTCCGTTAAAGGTGTATGCACAGCGCCGGTACAGGAAACGATGACATCAAACCCATTTTTATGATTGGGTAATGCTGTTAATGCCTTTGGTACGCCGCCATATATTCTGGCCATTTTTTCGGCATTTTCCAGGGTTCTGTTATAGATAGTAAAATCATTGAAACCCATATCGCGTAAATAAGCCGCCATATGTGTATTGGTTTCGCCGGCGCCGATAAACAGGATGCGCGCATCAGGAGACAATTGCATATTTCTGATACGTGCTGCGGCAAGAGAAACAACTGATACAGGACGATCAGCTATTTTAGTTTCTGTAAAAATGCGTTTTGCTGCCGGTATGAGCATTTTCATCGCCAGACGAATATCATCACCAGTCAACTGCAACGCATTCGATTCTTCATACGCCACGCGCAATTGTCTGATAATTTCGTACTCACCAACTACCATTGAGTCAAGTGATGCACCTACCTCACATAAATGTTGCAAAGCTTCTGCTCCTTCAAATGCAATGGTATGCACTGTATTGCACGCTTCAAACCGCGGATTTATGGTTTTAAAAAACGACGCCGTAAAGGCTCTGTCTAATGGCCTGGTGGATGTAAAGAAATACGTAACCCGGTTGCAGGTATTCAGATACATTAACTCATCCAGCTGCAACTGTTGTTTTACAGTATGTAACCGGATCTGATAAGCTTCTGATTGCTTCTCCTCAGGTATTATAAAGTGCCGCAGTTGGTCAACGGGCACCTGGTGATGGGTTACGGTAAGTACTTTATATTGATTCACGGTCGCTTTTTCGTCTGTTTGTAGCAACTTGCATTGCCGGTGCAAAGTTCAAAACAGGCGACCGCCTCTTTGTCATAGATTTGTCATTAACCGGATGCAAACAAGTGATTTTACTCACCGTTTTTCTTATTCCGGAACAACGGTTACAGGCTGGGAAGTAACTGTATTACTTACATTTCCGGCTCTATCACGGAGGTAGATGGTAAAGGTTACCGTTTCGCTGGTTGACTCCGGGTCAATAAGAATAGTATTATGCAATTCAACCAGCAATTCGCCCTGTATAGAAACGTGTGCATCTTCGGGCGCCAATAAGGGCACAAAAAGCTCCTCAGTTAAGCCAATCCGGTCATCCGTAATATATAAGGAAAGCGAATCCGGTGAGTTATAGCCCAGATCGCCATCACCATCCTGATAATGTAACAGAAATTCTATTGAATCAGTAAGGGCTACAACAGTAGTTGGCCCTGTTGAAATCAATTCAATTTCAGGCACCACCGACATGGGATCGTTGGGCAAATCATTGTCCTTATTACAGGCTGATAATACAACAACTGTTGCCAGGAGGATAAAACGAAACTGCATCATT
This sequence comes from Bacteroidota bacterium, assembly GCA_029571985.1. Classification (GTDB taxonomy): domain Bacteria; phylum Bacteroidota; class Bacteroidia; order Chitinophagales; family BACL12; genus UBA7236. The sequence continues at coordinate 12,579 of JAKQVC010000026.1, forward strand.
CTATTCTGAAGGTGAAATAATATTGAATATAGATTTGTGAATTATCCGGAATTTCAGTTGCATAGGCATGTGCATTATCACGCATATAAACACGCATGAAATACAATTTTCCGACTTCAAAATCATCTGTATTGATGGTCATATGATGCCAATAGGGAATTGTTACTTCCGGATCATAAAATACGGGACCATAAAAAGGATCTAAATCAGGTTCCAGTTCAAGTTCTATTTCTGTATAGTCTGTTTCCTGATAATAATCCTGAGAGATGCGTACATATTTTTCTACAATATCGGAAGGTAATTCAAATTCACCCGCTGCATTCACATCAGATAAACCGAACCAAAACTGCACATTGCTGCTTTGCGGCAGAATGACCGGAAAAATAAAATCAGCCCGATTGGTATCTAATCGCTCACCGGTGGTGTCGTTTACATAGCAGATATATCCATAGGTATTCGGCTGAAAGTCAGGCAGCATTGGTGAATTACCAAAAATATCCTCTGCACCATCTAAAATCCATTGTGTAATGGCTTCACGTTCCTCAGGATATAAGGTGTCATAAAGCGGCATTCTGCCTAAAACAGGGTCGTCGGTGGTGATGCGTTCGTGCAGCCAGCTTAAAGCAGTATCGCCCGGCACTACTCTGTAGGTAAAAGTATCATCGTCGTCATTTTTAATAACCGGCGCATATACCAATGTGTTGTAACTGCTTTGCAATGTGCGAAAGTCAGGTTCAAATGTGCCATCATGACATCCCGGCACGGCACAGGTAGTTGAGAAAATATACGTTTGTAATCCCAAAAAACTGGATGAATCAATGTGCACGGTATCAACACCTCCATCTACCTGATCATTGTTAAAAGGATTTTCCGGTAATTCAGGTTCTATGCGGATGTATTCTTTTTGACAGGCTTGAAAAAGCAGGCAGCCTGAAAAAATCAATCCCATTGCGCTATAAATGAATCGTGTTTTCATCATACGAATGCAGCTTCTAAAATGGATCCCGGTAAATAACCCGGTGGAATAAGATCTTTAAACCCTAAAATATGTGCGATAGTTGGCACCACATCAATAGTTTCGCCCTCCGGTGCATCTTCACTACCCACAACCAGGCCCTGATTAACTACGGATGGAGGTCCGACAACCAGACAAAATACATCGCGCGAATTTTCATCGCCGGTATGGTCGTAAGCAAATAATCCATTGGCATCCGGAATGGTATTTGGTACTGCATTTCTGCCATGTTCCGGTATACATATCATGATAGTATCATTTGCCAAAACAGGATCACTTTGTATTTTATCCCACAACCAGCCCACACCAAAATCAGCTTTATGGAGATATTTTACATACTCCGAAAAATTAGTGTGACAGATATCAAGATTCGTGGTATTAATGACCATTAATTCAGGATGAAATTGTTGTAATACCTTCCAGGAAACGGCAATATTGGATAAATCTCCTGTCATTTGATCAAGGCCTATGCCAGGTGGCAACGGATATTCAACCGGAATATCCCCCTGAATTAACTGAAGCATAAAATCCTGAATTAATTGTCGGTTTTCATCCGAGTTTAAAATACCCGGAATATCAGTTACTGACCTATCGAAATTCGCATCCAGAAAACTCTTGATCGTTTGCATGCGGGTAATTTCTTCAGGATGCATGGTGTTGAGTGTGCTGAAATAATCAACACCCAATGAGCCAAAAGTTGTAGTCGGACTCATATAGTTACCGCCATATTTTGCACCATAAACAGGATCCTGAGAATAATTCAGATATACATAAGGTCCTAAATCGATAGACATCCACCAGGCATTTAATGCAGATGCCACAGGATCATTATGTTTTCGGTAATATTCAAAAATGGTTGGCATTACCGGGTTTGCCGATAGATTTAAACTATCAGAAGTATAATTACCTGTAATCACTGCTGTGTGACCATTAAAATGTCCTGTTGGTCCGCCGGCATAACGCATGTGTTTATACAAAGTGCCTTTTGTAGCCAAAGGTGAGGCTACTGCTGTTTCCCATGGTGTATAGAGCAAATTGTAAGTAGGTTGCGCACCGGTAAGCATATTCGGCATAATATTTCCGCCAGGGCCCGCTGCCTGGTTGAGCAAATATTGTTGTCCGACAGATTCCTGATTCCGTATACCACCACCAAACACAACTAATACCACGTGATTAGCTAAACGAAATCCGGAGCTGCGCGAGATTGTTCCGGCAGGCAGGATATAGGGCGCTGTCATCATACCGGCAGTAGCCATAAACGTGTTGCGAATAAATTTTCTGCGTTTCATATCGTTGTGCAGGTTTTAATAAAACATATATTCATTACTCAATAAAAAGGCTCTGTAAACATCGACAACCGTCATATCGGCATCACCGTCAATCATTTCTGTCATGGCATATAATTCATACGCAGAGGGCTTTCGCAGGTAAAAGCGCAGGTAACATTCCTCCACAAAAGCTTCAACATCATCACGCATCTCACTATCGTCAGGAATAGTTGCCAAAACATCCGGACTATCCAGCATCGCATTCAATATCATTTCATTTACCAGGGTTTTATCACCGATGGATAATCGGTAAATAACCAGGTTATCCAATACATTGGATGGAATTCCGGATAAATACAGATTGCTGTATAATCCTGAAATGTATTGCAGCGGTGTTTTTAATCTGTCTTTTTCTGCGTTTGACTGATAAACAGGTACCGTATCAATTTCATAAATGATATTATCATATATCACCTCCTGTTCAATCTCTTTTTTACAGGAGGTACTCAGGAGCAACCCGCACAGTGTTACCCAGATCAAATGTTTAGAAGCCTGCATACTCTTCGCCGGTTAAAATTGTTTTCTTAATATCATGATAGCTCACCCCTTCCAGTAATTGCTGCGTAAAAAAGTCTATCTCAGCAGCTGTTGGATTTCGTGCCAGGAAGGCGGTGTAAGCCGAAATAATCAAACCCTGATAAAACTCGGGCGTTGTTGTCATAATATCCATGAAATCACCTTTACTACTGCCATCCATTAAAAATAATTGCTCGGTTGAACCATCAACCATTGCTACACCGGATGCTTCCTCATCATTTGTTGGATAGCGATGAAACACATTATTAAAAACGGATATCACAAAATTCAAACTCCCCATATTCACCTGATCATAGTAGTAATTATCCAGGTATCGGCGGAAATACGTATTAATATCTATTGTCCCATTTGCGTAATCTACATGCGCAGTTGTTAAATCAAGCAACCTGTTTAATTCCCAGGTGTAATAAGCCACTTCCAATGCATCACCGGCATCGGTATATAAATCAATTACATATTCCCAGTATTCAATCTGGTATTGCATACTCACGCTGTCTGCATCCACCAGGTACTGCTGCGAAATCAGCAGATTAAAGTTTTTGTAGTATTCCCAATTCGCCATCATACCGGCTACCAGTTCCTGACGGGATAAGGAATCATAATCAGCTTCAATCAGCAAATTTGTAGCTGCGGATAATTCTTCGGAAGTTGGTGTTCGACCGTATAAATCGATGTAGAGACTATTCACATAATTATTGACTTCAACAATAGAAACGCCTGTAACTTCAGGCGGTTGGTTGCCATCAATAATAAGATCTTCGTGAATAATTCCATCCTTTGCACATGACGCGAACAAAACCGCGATGCAGAAGGGAAAAATGACTTGTCGCATAAGCTCCTGTTATGTTAACAAATGGGCACTACGTGTGTGGGTTCAGGAGCGACTTGTCATTATAACGTCATTTCCTCCCCCATTCGTATGTAAGCTCTAATTTAAGCGTTTTTCCAGAAGAAATACCAAAAACAAAACGACCCCGAATAATCGGGGCCGTCTCCTTTTCATACTTGACCTATAAGTTTACCTTTTGTTTAAGGTGGATGTTAAACGTTATTGCTTTTTCCTTTATTGTATGACTCAAAGGTATGGCAGCAAAACATACTGTACAAGAGCGGGAATTAACGGAGTTGTACACATGTACAATAAAGTACTCATCGTTATAAAATGCAGATTAGCCGATTAGCCGATTAGCCGAAAGATACAGATGTGATGATTGCCAATGAATGCAAATGTGTCGACGTGCCGACGTGCCGACGTGTCGACGTGAATGCAAATGTGCAAGTGAGGTCCGCCGTACGGCGGATGCTGTGTGCAAGTGTGCGAGTGATTAATCCTAAATGCTAAATATTATATTAAACCTTCAATACCCAACCCCACGCCCGAAGGGCTATTGAATAAGTCCCACTACACACTACTCACTACCCACTAC
>JAKQVC010000027.1 GCA_029571985.1 Bacteroidota bacterium
CTATAAGCAAAAAGCCCCAGTTCGCTGGGGCTTTTTTTCATTTAATGCTTTCGATTTCGATGTTGTTGCTCTATGTCTAGGACTTTCTTTATCTCAAAAAATTTATTCCATTCCCCGGTTCTATCAATAAAAACACAGCTCTCTTTCTTCGTTAATATTGCATAATGTTCACTTGCATTGCTATACACATTTTCTTCAACGGGTCTTGTCTTTATTTCTTCCAGTATTTTAGCGATGTAATCACGTTGTTTTTCGCCTAAAACCCACTCTGCTTTTATAACAGTATAGCTATTTTTATTTGTTTCGTAGAAATCGATAATCGCATCAACTTTTAAAGGCATCCCATAACTACTAGCATTATACCTAACACCCTTGGCCCTTAACTCATTGTTATTGCTGTAAATTATTAACCCTTCATTATTTCCTCCAAACTCACCCACAGCAATAAAGTAATTTAAATACAAGGTATCATTTCCTGCTATCATTTGTGCTTGAGCAAAACAAATAGACAATAAAAACAGAGTGGGTATTAAAATTAGTTTTCTCATGTCTTTAAATTTTACCAATTCCATGGGAACATAAAAAACCTTATAAATGGATCAGGGTTTATATAGTTAAACGCACCTGTACCACTTATAGAATAAGTAGAGGTTGTCCTACCAACAACCAAAGAATAACCCGGTATACTAACTAAATCATGAGGAGAATGGTATCCTCCAACAGTAAATACGCCACCGCCTAAATCAACTCCATCTTTTGTCCAATGGGTATGAGCCGTTGCAAAATCTCCATTTCGTGGGTTCAATCTTAATGTAACATCATATTTGTGACGGTCTGCTCTCGCAACAAACCTGGCTGAACCATCCCTACTCAAAATTACCCCATGTTCTTTGTGCCAAAAGCTGGACCTTTGGTATGCAGCATTTATCTTAGAAAATTGTCTATAGGTAACGTTTAATTGACCCAGCTTTCCATCCATTGCTCTGTATTGCATATACTGCATTCCATGATATAAACCAAAAGAAGCTGCGCCACTTATGCCTACAGATGCCCAATTTACTTCACTAAAATCCCCGTCATTGTACTACAACTGACTTGTAAGATTTGAAGCTGCACCACCTGCTAAAGCTCCCCAACCGCCTCCGATTGCACTACCTACACCTCCACCAACAAAACCTGCTAACGCTCCATTAACAGCTCCTGTTAACATGGCGCTTCCATCCCAGCCAGTAGCCATTCCGCTAAATCCGGCACCTCCGACAGCTCCCGCTGTCGCTCCTGCAAGCATCGCACCACCTCCCAAAGCGCTTACTCCGGCTGCTGCACCTCCCGACAGTCCTCCAACTAACGCGCCCCCTCCAATATATCCAGCCCATTCCCAGAATCCTTCCGCACCTGCATTATCAGCCATTACAGCTCCTGAGGTACCACCAATTATTGCACCAATTATTACAGGTATAAACCAAGCCAGCTCTCCATCGGGGTCCGCATAGACTAGTGGATTATTCAGGCAATAACTATACCTGTTAAAATTCTGTGTAAAATCGGGAGATTGAATATAGTTATCCGGACTCAGGAACTGCCCGACCAGCGGATCATAAAGGCGTCCGTTCATATTAATCAGGTTAAACCATGGCAGGTGTTCATGTCCTGTAAATCCTCTTCCGGCAACAAATAACGACGGTTCAGAACCCGGAGCATAATTGGTCCATGATGACACGTTCCTCATCCTCCCCCAGGCATCATAACTGTACTCATGAAGCAACGTGTTGTTCGATGCATTTACTACATGTGTTATACTCCCGAGATGATCCCTCAGCAGGTTGTAATACGTGGTGGTTCCTCCCTGGGTTATTGCAACAACCGGGGCAGTATAGGCATCGCCTCCTATAAACGTGTATTCTTTCGTAACTCCTCCCTGCGTCTCTTTTATATAACTCCCGCTCGGATACCACCTTGCAAGTATTGTGCTGCCGCTTTGCTTAACTTCCATCTTTGCACGCTCGTTTAATTTTTTAAGGCCCGGGAGCCTGCCCCGCTCCAGCGGGGCTTTTAAGTCCAATGTCCCCGGTAACATCCGGGGTAGTTCTCCGGCCCTGCTGACCAACCCCGGAGAGGGTTGAAGCTGCTGTTCTTCAACACCTCCGGCGTTGTAAGCCAGGGCAGACATTTACCATGGATGTAACCATGGATATTGGACTTGCAGCCCTCCGGGCTGGCTGGCTATTTATTGATTATCATACCTTCTCAGATCAATGATTTTGTAAAAATTATCCTGAAATTGGTACTTAACAACAATATCTGCGACACCGCCTGGTGCAGTATATTACCAATATGCCTAAAAAACATTATTTTACGGATATGTTACCCTCCAATCCATTTTTACCAGATCCTCATAGCTTAAATCATACCGCTTCAGTATCATATAGTTTTTCCTGATCGTATCCCATGGAACGGTTTTCAATGTCGCCTCATCGAAAATGAAAATCATAAGTGTGCTATAAATATCAAATTGACCCTCCCATGACCCTCTCATGGGATTTGTTATTGTTTCTCCTGATAAGATTCTATAATTATCAGGTGACCCCAAAGGATTGCCTTCTGCTCTTATGGTAGTATCCGGATATGAAAAGCTATAATAAAAGTAAATCGTTGAATTACTGTTGTTTGTTATTTTCATCTTGTAATCAACTTTATCACAACCAACCATTGAAGCTATAAGAACTACATAAATTATGAGTTTCTCAGTAATCGTTTTTTTATATGCAGTATCCATCCTTCTCAATTCTTGTCTATTGTTAAAGTCGAAGGTCGATTGGTGTGTTCATATCGAAATCTTGGATATGAATTGTTAAATGGATTACCTCTTTCAAATAAAGGACTATAATTGAAATTCCAGTATTGAAAACCTTGGTATTGCTCATCAAAATAAAAAAATGCCGTTTTGTTTGCATCCAGCTCCGTCCAATAATACTGGTGCTGTTCAGGAGTGTGCCATGCTGCATACAACAAGCTTGGGATACCATATTCAAAAAAATAACCAGGCCCGGACTCTTTACTTCTCAAATAATGCCCATATTCATGCTGAAACAGATAATTATCAGGTAAGGCTTCAATATTCCTATCGCCAATAATATTATTGCCAAATGTAATGGCTCCCCAG
>JAKQVC010000029.1 GCA_029571985.1 Bacteroidota bacterium
TTGACAATCGGTACACCGTCGTATACTTTATATACAGTAGAGGATATGAGATGGAACAACCAACCAAACACGAGGATAATATTGCAGTGACCGGCGAAATAACCGTAAAAATAAACGGGGTTGTTGTATTGCATAAACACAATCTCATAACCGATTTGGGCAAGCGTGCCATTGCAAAGGCCATTGCAGGTAAAGGAATGGAAACACCCAAGTACTTGTGGATTTCCGATAACATTACCGCACCAGCTGCAAGCGATGACGCAAGCGACTTCGCAACATTAGGAGTGGACGCATTTTGTGGTGTGACCATTGATAACATCCGTTACCAACCTACTTATACGGAAATGACAGCAATGCTTGGAAAACCTGATGGAAATTTTACATGGAAAAAATTAGGTATAGTTTCACGGAATAATCTTTTACTTGCGGAAGTAGCGGTGAACTTTGCAGGGAAAACCAGCTCCGATTGTGCACAAGTCGAATGGAGGTGGACACTTTGAGTCTAAATAAAATGGGTTTGCCACTGGCAGGTGACGGGGCAATAGCGGCACATCTTTCCGCACTGTCAAGAGAAATCATTTCCGGCACACCCGGTAAATGCCAGATTATTGACCAGCAAAGCCCCGTTTTAGCAAGCGACGCCTATGATAGGGATTTTGTTGCATATACAACATTAGCAGGTCCTGCCGGTACCCATGCGATTATGGGGCCTAAAACCTATGATTCTTTGGGAGATTGGGACACAACTAAATACTTCTTGGCATTTTCAGAAATTTATGCAAGCAAACAGATTTTAACCAACACCACAGGACATATTTACAAATCGCCTTGGCCCTCATGGATTGAAGGTTCTGGTGATTATACCATGTATTTCTACGATAACGGAATAGCGATAACACCAGCTTCAATAGCCTATTATAAAGGTGAAGCAACATTATCAGGCGCTCCAACTGGAATAGTATCCGCTACAGGGTATAATATGGACACCGCAGTAATGCGTTTGGGAGCCAATTACAAGAGTGATTTTTTTGCATTGGAAAGTACTGACAGCAATTTTATTACTTTACCCATTTATGACCCAACTTTTGATAGTTGGGCAAGTTCATCTCAATTGAATGCATGGACAAAAGGATTCACTACAGAAGGGGCATTATCTAGAGTTTCCGCTACTCTTCAAGGTACTTATGCAGCCCGTTTGCAGTCATATGGAACGGGAGCGGTGGAACTTACACAAACAGTAAATCTTGCAAGCGCTATTTCGCAAGCAACTTTCATATGTGTAATAAAAATGGCACCAG
>JAKQVC010000041.1 GCA_029571985.1 Bacteroidota bacterium
TGAAATTGTTGCATGTGTAAATATCATCAACCGTTACAAAGCCTTCAATTGTAACATTCGTATTCTCGCCGGCCATGCCGTTGCTCCAGTTAGAGCCGTCTGACCAGTTGCCGGTACCGGTGTAGGTAGAGGCTGCAGCGCCTATTGTTACCCAAATCTCATTTGAATTTTCGCTGGTGCCGGCATCGTTGCTTGCCCTTACCACATAGAAATATTTTGTAGATGAATTAAGGCCGGTTAGATTGTAATATATAACATTTCCAACATCTTTATTTTCAAAACCGTTCAAATAATTATTGGTTGTTCCGCCATCAAAAGTGTGTGAGCCTAAATAATCAAATGTATCTGTTGCGTAGGAATCCCAATCATTTATTGAATATGAAATTGTTGGATTTAAAATATTTGACTTTCTTACTAAAGTAATATCCTTTCCCCAGTTAGCAGTTTGATCTACAATCCCAACAACATCTATTTGGATATTATTTTTGTAAAGTGCAACAGCATCGTTACCGTTAAAATCAAGTGGTGAACTCCCAATTGTCTGGTTCGCTTTATTAAGAATTGTTTGATTTGCCGAAGAATGAGCTATAACATAAACTGAATTATTTGCCAGAGTACCGGTTAAAACCAGGTTTCCTCCAAAATCACCTACTCCATTAGATTGTTTTTTGATTGAGTAAACCGATAAATCAACGTCTGATCCTGTTCCATTGAAAATCTCAATTGCCTTATTATTACTCGAACCCTCAATATACTCCGAAATAAATAAATCAGATGCATTAATTCCTGCAGTTTTTGTATAAACATCCAACTGATATCCTGTTGCTCCTGCCACTGCATTCCAGTTTGCAGTAAAACCGGTGGAGCCAACAGTGGTGGCGGCTGTGGCTACAGGAGCGGCGGGAATTCCATAAGTAGTTGTTGCATCATCCTGCGGCACAACACCATCGGTTTTGTAATTAATATTAATACCGCTGTTGGTGTAGGGGTAAATCTTAAAGTAATAGGTGGTATTTTCATTTAAACCGGTAAATGAAGCTACTTGTACTCCGTAAGG
>JAKQVC010000052.1 GCA_029571985.1 Bacteroidota bacterium
TGGCATAGGTAAATATTTCGCGTCCTACGCCTGACTGGTTCGGCGGGTAGGTGGAATAGCCCGGTTGCCCGTGATAGCTCCGCCCTTTAATGTTTGTAATGAACACCGTACAATCGGTATTGATGGCGATTCCGTCTGATATACCCGCATAGTTATTCAACACTTGGGTGAATATCGGGCTACCTGCGGGACACGACCCCAAAACCTCTAAGAATTCATCCGAAATCACGCCGCCTGAAGCATCTTGAAGGTATACTAAAGTCTCATACAAGCTCATGTTCCCATACCCAGCCGCAAGCAGCTGGTCAATCAGCTTGCCCTCCTCGTTGGAGAGGACAAAGGTGGTATGCTGCACCTTTGCCCACCCGATAGCAAAGGCATAGTAGTGTGTCGTATCACCGTTTATAACGCTATACCCCGCGTTGATATAATACTCCGGACTATTGGCATAGGTAAATATTTCGCGTCCTACGCCTGACTGGTTCGGCGGGTAGGTAGAATAACCCGGTTGCCCGTAATAGCTCCGTCCCTTAATGCTTGTGGTGAACACCGTACCATCGGTATTGATGGCGATTCCGTCTGATATACCCGCATAGTTATTCAGCTCTTGGGTAAATATCGGGCTACCTGCAGGGCAGGCCGCCAAAACATCCAGGAATGTATTCGAAATTACGCCGCCCGAAGACCCTTGAAGGGCGACTAAAGTCATATACAAGTCCATGTTTCCATACCCCGCCGCAAGCAGCCGGTCAATCAGCTTGCCCTCCTCGTTGGAGAGGACAAAGGTTGTGGCTGTATCGGTAGTAGCTTTGTTCCCCGGAACGAGCAGAGCATTGTTGTTAGCATCAAATTCAATGTCAAAAAGCGAATTCCCTTTTGGTATGGAATTCAGCCTTTGCCAGGATTGTGCTGTCCCCAAATTAATAACTACGAATGCTAAAATTACAAAATAGATTTTTTTCATAGCGATTATAATTTATTATTACATAAAAAAATACCCTTAATTATTCCTGATTATTACTAAATAATTCCACACAGCAGTTACTTGTATGTGGTCGGTAGGGATTTCCAACAGAGATCATGTCAGACCTTCAGGCGCTAAAACCCCCGCCTGCCACATACAATTTGTTGTGCATCGTTTTTATATTTTGATAACTTTTTGTGTCAATTTCTGGTTATGAGTCTCAAGTTCTAATAAGTAAATACCGTTTTCTAATCCCGATAAGTCAATATGGTTTTCCTTCACGTTATCCGCACAAAACACTTGTTTACCCTTCATATCGTACGCTTCAACTCTGTTGATGATTTCATTATTCTGTGGGATAAACCACAAAATCCCCGTTGTAGGGTTAGGATAAATAATGATATTGTCATTTTTAGTCAGATCATTTACCGATGTATTGTCGGCATTCCACGCAATAGCAAAGGCATAGTATGTTCCACCGGAGCTGTCGCTTCCGGCAGGAATATAATATTCAGGGCTGTTGGCGTAGGTAAACATTTCGACCCCCACGTAGTTGGAGGGGTAGGTAGAATAACCCGGTTGCCCGTAATAGCTCCGTCCCTTAATGCTTGTGGTGAACACCGTACCATCCGTATTAATGGCGACCCCGTCTGATATACCCGCATAGTCACTTAGTATTTGGGTGAATATCGGGCTACCTGCGGGGCAGTTTGCCAAAACATCCAGGAATGTATCCGAAATCACGCCACCCGAAGCCTCTTGAAGGGCGACTAAAGTCATATACAAGTTCATGTGACCATATCCCAGCTCAATACAATAATCAATCAGACTATCTTCCTCGTTGGAGAGGACGAAGGTGGTAGGCTGCACCTTTGCCCACCCGATAGCAAAGGCATAGTAGTGTGTCGTATCACCGTTTATAACGCTATACCCCGCGTTGATATAATACTCCGGACTATTGGCATAGGTAAATATTTCGCGTCC
>JAKQVC010000058.1 GCA_029571985.1 Bacteroidota bacterium
CATAGTGAATCAGGGGGTGATTATACCTGGACACCACCTACACAGGTGGTATGCACCTGGTGTGCAACAACAAACGCTTATCCAAATGAATCAACTTTGTATACAATTACATCTCTTGATGAAAATGGATGTATTGCCATAGATGATGTCTATATCGAGGTTTTACCAAATCCGGGTAATGCGATGTTTATTCCAAATACCTTTACGCCGAATGGAGATAATGCGAATGATTACTTCTTTGCATACGGCTATAACCTCGCTTCCATAAAAAGTATGCGCATTTATGACCGATGGGGCGAGCTGCTTTTCCAGAAAGAGGAAATTCCAGTAGAAAATGAATCAGAAGGATGGGATGGTACTTTCCAGGGACAGGTTGTGAACAATGGGGTATATGCCTATATCATAGAACTTACTTTCGACAATGGCATTACAACTGCTTTTTCAGGTAACGTTACTGTGATTCGATAAACGCCCAATACCCATCAAAACGCAACATTTCAGAACATCATAAGCATAAAAAAAAGCTGTTGTTTGCAACAGCTTTTTTTTATGCCAATAAAATATAATTACTCGCGAAGGTCAATAACTTCTACCCCCGGATATTTTGATTTGTCGAATTTGAAATTGCTGTCAGGCATATCAACGTTCGATTTGAAATTGCTGATGGTATAAGTGTAGTGAATGGCATTTTTATCATATACCACACCTTTCTTCACTGTATTATCTGAAGTGTCGATATACATTTTGATTTTACTGAAACTTAAACTTTTATTTTTAGGTGTCAGCTCAATGATTTGTAAAGATTTTCCGCTTTCAGTTACCTTTTCACCCATGTAAACAAGGTAGTCTTTCTCTGCAATTTTGAAAATGTCGTTTGGCGACATGATGCCCTGACCTTGTTCAAAATCGCTTATCTGAACTTCATTTACATCTTTCAGGTAGGTCCACAGGGTTTTGCCATCACTCATGATCAATTGGTTGCCCATCTCGGCCTTAAACATATTCCCCTTTCCTGATACCTTTCCGGATTTAGTTTCCTTGGATTTCGATTCGAGGTTTTCGATGGTGAGGGAAACGTCCATTTGCATGGTTTTGTAAGCGCTGTACTTCTGGCTGACACTTTTCAGCAGTTTTACGGCGTTCTGATCTGATGTCTGGGCATGGGAAACATGTGCAGAAACAAGTAAGGTCAGAATAAATAAGCTGATTCTGTTCATAATTTGGTCGATTGAAATCTAATGCAAAGTTAATGTGAATTGATGATTCTCAATCCAATCCCTGCAAATACTGTTCCAATTGTCCCAAATCCCCGTACAGCACCTCTCTTGGCTTGCTTCCCTGGCTCGGTCCAACCACTCCCGCCGCTTCCAGCTGGTCCATCAGTCTGCCGGCACGATTGTAGCCCAGCTTGAGTCTGCGCTGAATCAGCGAGGTGCTTCCCTGCTGGTGTTGCACGATAATTCTGGCTGCATCGGCAAAAAGCGGATCGCGTTCGCCTTCTAAAATATCGGCTTTTTCCTTTTGAGCCTGTTCATCTATGAACTCCGGTAGCATGAAGGCTTCCGGATAACCTTGCTGGCCGGCAATGAAATCTACGACCTTATCCACCTCAGGGGTATCTACAAATGGACATTGCAGTCGTACCATATCACTTCCTATAGCCAACAACATATCACCCCGGCCTACTAACTGTTCGGCACCGCTGTTGTCGAGAATGGTCCGGCTATCGACCTTACTCGCCACTTTGAACGCAATACGTGCAGGGAAGTTAGCCTTGATAGTACCGGTAATAATATTTACTGACGGACGCTGTGTGGCAATAACACAATGTATCCCCACCGCACGCGCTAATTGGGCAATACGTGCAATCGGCATTTCAACTTCTTTGCCGGCAGTCATAATTAAATCGGCAAACTCATCAATCACTAATACAATGTAAGGCAGAAATTGATGACCTTCCTTCGGATTTAATTTGCGCTTAACAAATTTGGCGTTGTATTCTTTGATATTCCGAACCTGCGCATTCTTCAGTAATTCGTAACGCGTGTCCATTTCAATGCAAATAGCATTCAATGTATTCACTACTTTGCGTGTGTCGGTAATAATGGCATCTTCTTCTCCGGGCAATTTGGCCAGAAAATGTTTTTCTATGGCACTAAATAAACTTAACTCTACCTTCTTAGGGTCAACCATTACAAACTTGAGCTGTGATGGGTGTTTCTTATATAATAAGCTGATAAGAATCGCATTGATACCAACAGATTTTCCCTGTCCGGTGGCACCTGCCATTAATAAGTGTGGCATACGTGTAAGATCCGCTATGTAATTTTCGCTGGAAATGGTTTTGCCTAAACACACAGGTAAATCCATTTTAGCATGCTGGAATTTATCGCTGGCAATCTGACTCCGCATGGACACGGTTTCTTTATTGACATTCGGCACTTCAATACCAATAGTGCCTTTTCCCGGTATAGGGGCGATAATACGAATACCTAATGCGGCAAGACTTAACGCAATATCATCTTCCAGGTTTTTGATTTTACTGATACGAACGCCGGCGGCCGGAATTATTTCATATAAAGTAACCGTTGGTCCGATAGTGGCTTTTATCTTTGAAATCTGAATATTATAATTATTCAGCGTGCCGATAATCTGATCTTTATTGCGTTCTAATTCTTCGGTATTAATACTCACAGAATCGCTGCTGTATTCTTCCAGTAATTCGATTTCCGGATATTTATATTTTGGCAAATCCAGTACCGGGTCAAAATTGTAGTTTAGATTTTCTGCTGCAATTTTTTCTTCAATCGGTTCTGCGATGTCTAAGGCAATGTCATCAGGCACTTCTTCTACATCCTCAAACACCGTATCGATAGTAGGCTGTTCAATTTCCAGTTTTGTTGTATCAATTGGATGCACTTCGGGTTGAATGGGAGGCAGGTCGGTTTTTTTCAACTCCATCACCACCTCTTCCGGTTCGGCTTTTAATGGTGTTATTTCCAAATCATCTTTGCTCGTGTAAACCGGAGGGACAGCGATAATTTCTTTCTCATCGTCCTGTTCAACCTCTACAGGCACATCGTCTTCAGTAAATGGATCAACACCCGGCATCTGATTCTTTCGGTCGAAGATGGTGAGCATCTTACCTAAATCGACTTTTGTAAATACAATCAGATAAATAATCATGACACCGGTCAAGGCTAAAATGGCACCTATCTTGCCGAGATAACTTTCTAAATGAAAAGCTGTGCCTTTTCCAAATGCACCACCCCAGGGAAATTCGGCATTGTACAAGAGAAAACCCAGCATCGCACTTATCCAGGCCATGATAACCATGCCCTGTCCAATTATTTTCCAATTATTAAACAGGCGCTTGCTAAAAAAGAAATTGGCCCCCAGCGTAAAAAACCATACCACAAAAAAGAAACTCGCAATACCGAACCAGCGATAAAAAAACTGATGACTCAAAACAGCACCCAGCGTGCCTAAATGATTTTGTACCGAAATACTACTGTTAAAGAGCTGCGCCCAAGGATTTTCCCAAATCAGACTTTGGTCGGCTTTCCATGTAATCAGGTAACTCGCAAATGCGATACCTAAAAAGAAACTGCCCAATAACAGGAATACGCCCGTTATTTTAAGCAGGCGTTCATCTTTATACCATGCAATACCCGGGTCTTTACTTTTTTTCGCCTTCGATTTTTTTTCTTTTCCTGCCATAGGGTTACTTCTGCAATTAGATACCTTGCCCAAGCTAAAGGTAAGGCTTGGTTCCGTCCTGTAAAACGCATTTATACACGAGGTTCGTTTGTGTATGACCTAGATTGTGGATAGTGCTTAAAAGGCGATTTCTGCCTGATTGACAGACAAAAGTCTCCCCTGAGTTTCACCTGAACATTGTATTTTTGGAAAAAATAGCAGCATGTCGCATAAACCGGTCGAGTACACCGAATATCTCCAGTTAGACAAAATATTACAGGCGCAGGATCTTGAAAGTGATAAACAGGATGCACATGCCCACGATGAGATGCTGTTTATCATCATTCATCAGGCATATGAGCTCTGGTTCAAACAAATTCACTTTGAAGTGGATAGCGCCCTGAAAGTAATGGGCAAACCGGAGGTGAATGATAATTCTCCCGAATTGCAAACTGTGGTACACCGGCTGGGCAGGGTAGTCACCATTTTGAAGGTGCTGGTTCATCAGATAGATATTCTGGAAACGATGACACCACTCGATTTTTATGACTTCCGCGATTTTCTGCGTCCGGCATCCGGCTTTCAAAGCTGGCAATTTAAAATGTTGGAAGCCAAACTGGGACTTAAGTTCGATAATCGATATGGTAAGGAATATTATACATCGATGCTCAAACCTCAATACGTAGATTACGTAAAGCAGGTCGAAAATCAACCATCTCTCCTCGAAATGCTGGATGCCTGGCTCGCAAGAATGCCTTTTTTTGAGGATGCATCCATGTGGACCGACTTTAAAGCCACAAATGCGGAAGGCCCGCATCATCCGTTTTGGAATGCTTATTTAAATACTTACACCGATACACTCGTTGAAGGTGAAAAACATAATCGCGCTGTGTTTGAAGCGATATTTCTGGGAACTGAAAAAAGCGACCATACCACTTTGAGCACCGCAGCCATGCGCAATGCTTTATTTATTTCACTATACCGTGGTTACCCGCTTTTACAGTTGCCCTTTCAAATGATGCAACACCTGCTCGATATTGATGAGCAAATGGCCACATGGCGTTTCCGTCATATCAATATGGTGCATCGCATGATTGGCAGCAGAGTTGGAACAGGCGGAAGCTCAGGAAAAGAATATTTGCAGGGTGCATTAAATAAACATTATATTTTTAAAGATTTTGCACTGTTGAGCAGTTTCCTCATGCAGCGCAATCATTTACCTAAATTGAGCACCGCATTGCATAATAAACTCGGATTTGTTTGATATTCATCCGGCGTATTTAAGTAACATACTCATTTGATGTATCCTCGCATCAATATGACAGCATACAATACATCAATCAATTAATTACTACCTTTAATGTAAACCGCTACTATGAGAACCCTTTTATTACTCACCTGTTGTTTTGGTGTTATGTCTTGTGTACATGCACAAAAAATTGTTTCTATTACCAACGACTCCATGCAACTGGATGTGCTTGACCTTACCGCCGAACCTAAAATTACCTGGGGTGGATATGCGGAAATAGGCATAGCCGCTTCCAGTACCAAAGATGGCGCCCTCAATACAAAAGCAATTGTAGCTGCCGTGGGTAATAACAGTGGTTTCGAAGGTAAACCGTATGCCGCTCAGGTGTGCGACCAGAGTACGGCGGGTGGTCATGATGACTGGTATTTACCGGCAAAAGATGAAGCAGCCGCGATATATCTGAATATCAATAGTTTTAATTGGGATTCGAGCTACACCCTGTGGACTTCTACAGAAGCTTCAGGCACCCAGGCGGTTTCTTTATATACTTATAATGGAACCTGGTATGATGTGCAAAAAGTAGATAGCTACAATATGGTTTGTGTGCGCAAAAAATAAATGCGCTGCACGATTCTTTATTGTATCACTACTTTGCTGATGCCAACAATTCCATCGCCCTCAATGCGCACAACATAAATACCTTTTACCCAATCTGCAACAGGTATTTGAATAGTACTATTATCCGTATATTGATGACGATAAATAGTATTACCTGCGGCATCTGAAATAGTAACCACTGGTTGTGGTATTTCTGTCTGAATGGTAAGCTGCGTCGAAGCAGGATTTGGATATGTGTTGAGATTAATGTCAGGCGTTGCAGGAGAAATCGTTGTGAGTTCGTTTAATCTGTACTGACTTAAAAAAAGCCATATTTCCTTGCATGCATTTATATCCTGATTGGTTATACCTAAAAAAGTAATGGCTGTTCCCGGCCAGGTGTGTTCACCTCCGATAATTTTAAAATGCTCAACGCGGCTACCAGCCCATCCGTTATCGTAAATATAATGCTCAGCGGTACATAAATCCGTTGTAACAACATCCGGCACGGCAATAAAATCTGCAATTTCATCTGTATGATTAAATGCTGTCCAATAATGAATTACGGAATCGACAGAAAAAAATGTCGCGTTGTCGCCATATGGCACTGTTGGGTCATTCGTGCCATGAATGTGCATCACAGGAACCTGATGTGTTGGTGCGCAATAGGATAAACGGTCTTTATCAATAGTTCCGGTTACACTGGCAATAGCCGCTATTCGTTCACTGAGTTCACAGGCAAGTGCATAGCTCATAAATCCGCCGTTACTCATTCCGGTTGAATAAATGCGTTGCGGGTCGATGTTGTACATTGCGCTGATTGAATCAATTAAATCACTGAGAAATGCCACATCATCTACACCAATACCGGGCGCAACAAAACAATTCCAGAAACGCAATCCAAACCCATCAAAGGTGCCGTTAGGCAATACAGTTATAAATCCTGCGGTATCTGCAATTGGATTGAAATTGGCATATAATGACTGTCCAAAATTATCACTGCTATACCCATGCAGATTTAACAGCAGCGGAACGGCTTCATCGCCCGTGTAAGCTGTTGGAACATACAGCCTGTAGTCGCGGTATTGTCCACCAGAAATAATACTATCAATAATTGTCGTCTGACTGTTTAGTGTTAAGCAGCCTGTGATACAGATAATGAAACAACTTAATTTCATGGAATATGCTTCTGAATGCATGATTTGCCTGTTTTAAAATACCGGATTCAAAGATACAGAAATACTGCCCCATAGAGGCAGCGCCTTCAATCAGCTTAGCACCCTCGTTTTCACCCTATAATGGGCGCAAGCATCTCCAATAACCCTAACCATTCACCACGCCAATTCCCTATCTTTGCAGCAAATTTCAATCGATGTCAAACGCCATATTTCGTGTGCCTGCCCCTGTAAATGAACCGATTAGGAGTTATGCTCCGGGAACTGCCGACCGCGCAGCATTAAAGCGGGCTATTGCTGATTTAAAATCAAACCAGGTAGATATTCCGATGTTTATTGGTGGTCAGGAGGTGAGAACCGGTAAAACAGTTCATATTCATCCCCCACATGAAATTAAACATGACCTGGGTGTTTATCATCAAGGAGATGCCACGCATGTTCAAATGGCTATTGACGCTGCGTTACAGGCAAAAACACAATGGGAAAATACCCCTTGGGAGGAACGTGCCGCCATATTTTTGAAGGCTGCCGAACTCCTGGCCGGGCCTTACCGCTATAAGATGAATGCCGCCACCATGCTGGGTCAAAGCAAAAATCCTTTCCAGGCTGAAATCGATGCAGCCTGCGAATTGATTGATTTCTGGCGATTTAATGCCGCGTTTATGCAGCAGGTTTATACAGACCAGCCTGAAAGCGCACCCGGAACCTGGAATCGCATGGAGCATCGTGCCTTGGAAGGTTTCGTGTTTGCCCTGAGTCCTTTCAACTTCACCTCCATTGGTGGTAACCTGCCTACAGCGCCCGCTATGATGGGCAATACAGTGGTTTGGAAAACCAGCAACACCCAGATCTACAGTGCCTGGGTAATCATGGAAATACTTCGTGAAGCTGGTCTGCCTGATGGCGTAATCAACCTGGTGCATGTGAGCGGTTCAGAAGCAGGAAAAGTGATTTTTGCCCATCCTGACTTCGCCGGTATACACTTTACCGGGTCAACAGAGGTGTTCAGAACGATTTGGAAAACGATTGGCGACAATATCCATCTCTATAAAACCTATCCGCGCATAGTGGGTGAAACCGGTGGTAAAGATTTTGTTATCGCACACCCAAGTGCTGAGCCAAAAGCAGTTGCGGTTGCATTAAGCCGCGGTGCATTTGAGTTCCAGGGGCAAAAGTGTTCTGCCGCTTCGAGGGCTTATATACCTGCCAACATTTGGCCAAAAGTGAAAGAATACCTCGTCACAGACCTTGCAACAATGAAAATGGGGCCAATCGACGATTTCAGCAATTTTATCAACGCTGTTATTGATGAAAAGGCATTCGATTCAATCAGCGGATATATTGCCCGCGCAAAGGCTGACGGACTTGAAATCATTGCGGGTGGAAACTATGATAAAACCAACGGTTATTTCATAGAACCAACAGTCATTTTGGCTAAAGAACCGGGTTACCGGACCATGTGTGAGGAAATCTTCGGACCGGTATTAACAGTGTATGTTTACGATGCGGACAAATGGTCGGAAACCTTGCAAACAGTGAATTCTACATCTCCATATGCCTTAACGGGAGCCATTTTTTCGGGAGATAGATATGCTATTGTGGAAGCCACACAGGCCTTGCGCCATGCGGCCGGTAACTTCTATATAAATGATAAACCAACCGGCGCGGTAGTAGGTCAGCAGCCATTTGGTGGAGCGCGTGCTTCCGGAACGAATGATAAAGCCGGGAGTATCCTCAATTTGATACGCTGGGTGTCGCCTAGAACAATCAAAGAGAACTTTAATCCACCAACTGATTACCGATATCCGTTTTTGAATGCCGATTAAATCCCTATTTTTGACTAATGATGCGACTACTCAAGGGGAGCAGATTAGCGATTTTAGCCATAGTGTTGGGTTCCAGCCTGCCGGTTTTGGCTCAGTCGTACGACGCAGCTCCCGATTTTTACGTGATTAACGAGGATGTGACCGATGTCATTTTCGATGTCACAGCCAACGACCTGAATACCACGGGCGTCACAGATATTTATTTAAACATCGCAGTTGCACCAGCCAATGGTTCGGTGTTTGTGGATGATGTGAATGATTTACTCATTTATACGCCTAATCCGGATTTTTTCGGAACCGATAATTTTCAATATACCGGATGCGCGAATACCGATCCGGATATTTGTGGTACTACCAGTGTTATTATTACGGTTAATCCTGTAGATGATAAGCCCATCGCTATTGACGATGCAGTGACAACATTCGTAAATACACCCATTAATCTCGAGCCGCTGTTAAATGATATAGATTTAGATGATGAAGGTCTCGAAATGGAAATTCTGGATGACGCCAATTTCGGAGCTACCACGATCGTTGGTGGCGAATTCGTTTTCTACGAACCATTTACAGATACCTATGGTGAAGATTGTTTTACCTACCGCGCTTGTAAAATTGGTTCAGATGTGTATTGTGATACGGCTACGGTTTGCGTTGATGTGCAGTCCGTAAATTTCAATGCACCTTCAGCCGTAAATGATACCGCTGAATTAATTCTCGGTGATACAATCGATATTTTTGTTTTACTCAACGATTTTGACGGAGATGGTGATGGCCTGCTCATTACCGGTTTGCTTACGGATGGCATATCCGGCATCGCAACTATCAGTGGCGATCATGTCAATTATATACCTGTCGACCTCGGATCTGAAGAGTTTGGCTATATCGTTTGTGATGATAACGTACCACCCTTGTGCGATACAGCATATGTGTTAGTACGTGCCTTAGAACCGGAAGTGGAAGATGGCGAATTGCACGTCATAAATTCATTTTCACCAAATGGAGATGGAGATTTTGATGTAGTAACCGTCGACTGGCCGGATAATAATATTCGTTACGGAGTAAAAATTTATGATCGTTGGAATAACCTCATTTATGAAAATGCAGCGAGTGCTGACCAGGGGCCTCTTTGGGATGGGAATTCTAACGTTGAATTTATTTCATCAACCGGTCAGGCACCTGATGGCACGTATTTTTATGTGCTGCGCGTTGATGGTTTATTGGACCCTATTGTTGGATTTATAGTATTAAAGCGATGAAGATACGTCTACACATCTTAACTGCCTGGATCTTAATCGCGGTTGCTCATCGCGCAGAGGCGCAGTTGCCACCTATGTATGAGCAGTTTAATATGAACCAACTCACCTTTAATCCCGGTTATGCGGGCTCAACCGGTGTATTGGATGCCAACTTCTTTTTTCACCGCAATGCGGTCAACTTTGGAAATGGATCACCTGGCACAGAAGCAATTACTTTGCATACACCATTAGCGAATGATAAAGTAGGCCTAGGCGCAAAAGTATATCGCGATAATATTGGTGTTACCACAACTAATTTTATCGGACTGGATTATGCCTATCGTATACACGTGAGCGATAACCTCACCGCATCCATTGGTTTGGAAGCATCCATTTCCAGCTATTCAGTTGACGTAACAGAGCTCGATGCGTATAATGGTGGCGACCCATCCTTTACGCAAGAACTGGAAAGTTACCTGAAGCCAAATGCCGGAGCAGGTATTTATCTGCATTCAGATAGTTATTATGTAGGTGTTTCTTCCGTTTCTTTATTTGGGCTCGTGCCTACCAATGCCGATGAAAAAGTGAGCGATAAAACAAATCAGAGTTTTGATGATGTTTTTGTGCTTTATGGAACAGCAGGAGCTCTTGTGCCAATCAATAAAAAATTGGCTTTCAAACCAAACGTATTAATTAAAATGGCAGACAGCTTGCCAACGCAAATTGATGCGGGTATTCAGGCAATATATAATAATGCATTTTTAATCGGCGCCACCTACAGAACAAATAATAGTTTGTCATTTGTTGGTGAATACATTTATAACTCCGATAATAAAATCACCCGACATGAAATTGGAATCGGATATTCCTTTAATACGTCATTAGTAGATGATGGTATCTATCTGGCGCCTTCGCATGAAATTTTTATTATATACCGATTCGACAGACATAACAATCACTTTGTAAACCCACGCTTTTTCTAATGCATTCCATGCTTTCATATCGTATTGGCTTATTCACCGTGTTTATCAGTGTGGTGCACAGCCTATCGGCACAACCCGACATGATGGCGCGTGCAGATAAATTTTATGCAAATGGTGTTTACCCGGATGCAGCTGAAATTTATGTTTCATTTTTGGAACAGGGTTATGACTATATTGTAAATACCAAATTGGCAGACTGCTATTTTCAAATGGAAAATTGGCAGCAGGCTGAATATTGGTACGGTGTAATAGCTTCGCACAATATCGCAGACGCAGGTACTTTATTGCGTTATGCCGATTTACTTAAGTTTAATGGCAAGTATCGCGAAGCAAAAAACTACTATCTGAAATACGCGATTTATAAACCGGAAGGATACTATCTTGCTTCAACGTGCGATTGGGCTATTACCAATAAATCTAAACAAGGTGGTTATGCAGTTGAACCGGTTGCATTTAATACGACTGGTTCTGAAATGACCCCGACCCAATTTAAACGCGGTGTCATCTTTGCCCGCAGTAATGGAGATGAAATTAATCCGAATACCGGCACCCCTTATTACGATTTGTATTATGCCGAACCGAGGGTAGATAATTCCTGGTCGGTTAACCCGATGGAACATGTAAACGCTGATTTCCATGAGGCGGCTCCTTTTTATGATACAAATTCAAAGCTGCTGTTTTTCACCAGAAGTAACCATATCAATGACAGAACCATAGTTTCACCTGACGGCCAGGTGAAATTGGAATTATTTTATGCAGCCTATACAGATGGAAAATTTGCAAGACCGCGTCCATTGAGCTTAAATAGCCGGGGTTATTCAGCAGGCCATCCAACGCTTTCTCCGGATGGCACTATTTTGATTTTTGCCAGTGATATGGCCGGCGGAAAAGGAGGTATAGATTTATACTATAGCCTGAAAGTAAACAACGAATGGACAGAACCCAAAAATATGGGAGATGTGATTAATACGCCAGGCGACGAATTATATCCTTATTTAGCACCGGATGGTGTGTTGTATTTCTCCAGTAACTATCATGCAGGATTTGGTGGTCAGGATATTTTTAAATCGCACCGTATGGACGACCACTGGACTGTTCCTGAAAATTTGGGCATGCCTGTAAACTCATCTCAGGATGATTATGGTTTTACCATTAAAAATGGTTTTGGCTATTTCACCAGTAACCGCCCGGGTGGAAAAGGTAGCGATGATATTTATCAGGTAACTCAATTGGCGGCCATCAGCACGTTGTATGTGTATGATGTAGATCAAAAACCGGTGTTTAAAGCAAAAGTAACTTTCGTTGAAGGTGCAAATACTCAAATCATTACCGAAACCGACGTAAATGGTTTGGGTGATGTCAGTACTTTATCGGGTGCATCTACATCTATTAAAATCAGTAAGGAAGGGTTTTTAGATAAAGTTATCAATGATATAGGTTCGTTGCGTTCAAGTAATGGTATTTTACCAGTAGAATTGCAACCATTACTGGGCACCAACGAGTGATGCCTGATTGTTCATTGTGCGTAATGTGATGATGCATGGCCGAGGCGCAGCAAAAAACTATTTTGGTTACGAATGATGATGGCATTCACGCAGGTGGCATTCACGCCCTAATTGAAGCCGTTAAACATCTTGGTCGCGTCGTAGTAGTGGCGCCGGATAAACCACAAAGCGGAATGGGACACGCTATAACGTTAAATGAGCCCCTGCGACTGAAACCTGTAAATCTTTTTGGTGATATCGAAGCATATGCATGCTCAGGCACACCTGTTGATTGTGTAAAACTGGCGAAGGATAAAATTCTGCATACCAAACCGGATTTGTGCGTGTCTGGAATTAATCATGGGAGCAATTCTTCTATCAATATTATTTATAGCGGCACCATGTCTGCTGCAATGGAAGCAGGTATTGAAGGAATTCCGGCTGTCGGATTTTCATTATTAAATTATGCGGCAGATGCTGATTTTACAGCCGCTGCACAATACGCCACGATAATTGCCGAGCAGGTATTACGGAATGGCTTGCCGGCGGATACTTTACTTAATGTAAATATTCCTTTTTTACCTTTTAACGAAATTCAGGGTGTTCGCATCTGCAGGCAGGCGCATGCGAAATGGGAAGAAGAATATGATGAACGTTTAGATCCGCATAACAGACCCTATTATTGGCTAACCGGCCGATTTGTGAACTACGACCAGGGAGAAGATACAGACGAATGGGCGCTTACACATGGTTATGTGTCTGTAGTACCGGTTCAATATGATTTAACTGCACACCATGCAATGGCCTATTTTAATCAAAAATGGCAATTGCCACATACTTTGTCACCTAAAAATATACAGATTGACACTTCAGATACGTTTAATAACCTTGGATAAATTGATATGAGCAAACTTCAGGAAGATAATGTATTTGTTGGCATGATGGTTTCTGTTTTTTT
The DNA here is from genome assembly GCA_029571985.1 of Bacteroidota bacterium. Taxonomy (GTDB): domain Bacteria; phylum Bacteroidota; class Bacteroidia; order Chitinophagales; family BACL12; genus UBA7236. The sequence continues at coordinate 13,207 of JAKQVC010000058.1, forward strand.
AACAGTAACCATGTTCTATGTATTTTATCAGATTAACCAAAGTCTGATTGGAAATATAACCATTCAGGGTGAATCGTTTTTCGGCGTACGGGAGCGCTTCATTGCAACGCTGGCTGTTGTATTTAATATTCTACCTTTCTTCATTTATATGCGGGTGAGAAAAGACAATTGTATGCGTGGAGTAGGTGTGGTTACTGTTTTGTTCTCCATGTTCATGCTCGTGTATTATTATATTTTAGGTAATTACTCAATTTTATCCTAATCTAATCCTGTGCGATATTATATCATTGCCGGTGAGGCCTCAGGCGATTTACATGCGGCTAATCTCGTAAAAGAAATACAGGCACTCGACCCTCATGCAGAACTGAGAGGTATCGGTGGCGATGGCATGCGGTTAGCCGGTGTTGATCTGGTCAGGCATTATCGCGATACGGCTTATATGGGATTTTTGGAAGTGCTTTTACACTTGCGTAAAATTCTGGCACATATCCGTTTTTGTAAAAATGATATTGCGCAATGGAAGCCGGATGTGCTGATTTTAGTTGATTATCCCGGATTTAATTTGCGTATCGCACCCTTTGCACATGATCTTGGCATCCAGGTTTCCTATTACATTTCTCCCCAATTATGGGCATGGAAAAGCAGTCGTGTCGAAATCATTAAAAAATATGTGCATCAGCTGCTGGTAATTTTACCTTTTGAAGAAAAGTTTTATGCGCAATATCAATACCCGGTCACCTTTGTGGGCCACCCCCTCTTAGATGCTATTCATCAGTTTAAACCTGATGAAACATTTTTACAAACACATCAGCTCAACAATCAAAAATATATTGCCATTTTACCCGGCAGCCGAAAGCAGGAAATTCGTGTGAAATTACCCATTATGCTCAGTGTAATTGACGCATTTCCTGAATATGCTTTTGTTGTTGCCTGCGCACCCGGACTTGATCCGGAATTCTATAAACAGTTTTCGGGAAACCATCGGGTGCAATATATTCAAGGCGCAACTTATCAAATTCTGCAACATGCGCATGCTGCCTTAGTTACCTCCGGCACGGCTACATTGGAAACGGCGTTATTCCGTGTTCCTCAAATTGTGTGTTATAAGGGAAGTGCTATTTCTTACCATATTGCAAAACGACTGGTGCATATTAAATATATCTCGCTGGTAAATCTCATTGCAGATAAAGAAGTAGTTCCTGAATTAATTCAACATGCCCTTACACGCGATAATCTGATTAGGCATATGCAACAATTGATTCAGGCATCCGACGAACGTAAAACCATGCTGCAGGAATACAATTTGCTTGCTCAACACCTGGGAGGTCCCGGTGCATCAAAAAGGGCTGCTCAGGAAATAATTGCTTTTAAAGAAAAGAAGCGCTCATCCGGATTTGCAATTACTAACTGAAGTCTTCATCACAAAATCCTTGGGAAGTGGAGATAGTGAGACTCGAACTCACGACCTCTTGCATGCCATGCAAGCGCTCTAGCCAACTGAGCTATACCCCCTTTAAACCGTGTTTAGAAAAACACTTTGGCTGACATTTGAACTTCTGATAGACATCATCTGACGATAAGTGCAATCAGCTATCAAAGCGAGCACAAAGATAGCTATTTTTGACATCTTTGTTATCAAATGACTACCACGCCAATTACAACTATTTCCTTACAAGGATATCCTGTGGATGTCTTAAGGTTGGAGTTGGCTTATCCGGATGTGCAGGGGAATAAGTTCTTTAAATTGAAGTACAACCTGTCCACTGCAGTTGAACATGGCTATCGGACAATTTTGACCTTTGGCGGCGCATTTTCTAACCATGTACATGCTACCGCAACAGCCTGTAAACAACTGGGCCTGCATGCGATTTTTATTATACGTGGAGAAGATGATCCGGACAACCCCACCTGCCGTTATGTGCGTGAACTTGGAATGGAAATGCAGTTTATCCATCGGGAGGAGTATAAATTGCGCAATGACCCGGCATTTGTACGTCAGCTGACTGCGCAATTCGGAGATGTTTATGTGTTACCGGAAGGTGGAACAAATGCATTGGCCGTACAGGGCTGTGCTGAGATTCTTTCCGGCATTGCAGATCAATATGATCAAATTGTATGTGCTGTAGGAACCGGTGGAACCCTGGCCGGCATCATCAATACAAAAGGATTAACCGCGCATGTTACGGGTGTTTGTAGTTTAAATGGTCGAACAGATACGATTTCACCATCCGTGCAGGCGTATGTGCAACCTCATGCACAGAATGTTCAATGGAAAATATGCTTCGATTCAGCTTTTGGAAAGTATGCCGGGTTTCATCCGGAATTACATGCCTACATGCAACAATTTATAGCGCACCATGCAATTATACCTGATCCCATTTACAACGGCAAAATGTTTTATCAGGTTGAACACATTTTGAAAACAGGTGCCTGGAAAAATCAAAGGATATTGTGCATACATACGGGTGGTTTGCAGGGTTGGGAAGGATGGCATTATCGATATCGGAACAAGATTGCTCAATTGGAAGCATGCAAAAATTAACGCACATATCACGTCCTGGTTATCTGACCTTTTGGTTGGTGCATTTGGCATTGATATTTGTCATGTTTAGCCCATTAGTGCTGCATCCCGGTAATACTATGTTGAGACCATCGGGTGATGGATTGAAAAATTACTTTACACTGCAGGCATATATAGCCCAGCCGGAAGGTACAGGCACGACGGATTTTACTGCCATGCAATATCCTTATGGCGAATCTGTATGGTATACGGATAATTCACCGGCAATTGCTTTTATCATGCGGGCCTTTTCTCTGCATGTTTCTGATATCAGCAAATATGCAGTGCCGATATTTAATTGGTTGATGTTGTTGCAAATCATCCTGTCGCCAATTGTATTATTGAAAATACTCCGCAGATTGCTCAGGCATGAATATGTAATTGTGTGCGGTGCGCTTGTGATCATGTGGATGTCGCCTCAATTGTTGCGCATGTTTACCGGTACCATGAATTTATCCATGATGATTTGGTATTTTCTGGTCATTCTGCAAATGCTGCGATTATACGATGCATGGAAAAGCAACTCGAACAAACAAGTTTGGATAGCCTCAGCATGGATATGTTTCATTATTGTTTTAGCCTCATGTATTCACTTGTATTATTTATTGTTATTGGGCATGCCGGTGCTTTTATTTGTGGCAATTTATGCTTTGTTAAAACCTCGGCAATTATTAGTCGATTGGAAATATTACCTATGGCCATCACTGGCGGTTATCAGTGCAGTGCTTATCGTTTTGCTAACGATAAATAATACAGATGCGCATTTGTCGATGCGTACCGGTACTCCGGATGGTGTGAGTATTCCGGCATGGCAGTTACGTGCCTATCAGTTTTATAAAGCAAAAGCGGATATTCATGTGTTACCTTTTCTCGGCGGCAGGTTAAAATATGATTATGAACAGGGCCCATACATGGGATTGTTTTTTTGGCTGTTAGCATCCATGCTCCTGATTCAATATAGCATAAACAGCATTAAAACCCGTAAGTGGCAGATACCTGTTAACAGGCCTGTAACCGCATCAATTATCGTATTGGTGCTGATTTATTTTACAGGCGCCGGAATGGAAATTGTTGCAGGTAAAAATCATTACCTGATGGAAAATTATTTCAATCCGCTGTATTATGTAGCGAAAGTATATCCGCCAATTGAGCATTTTCGATGCATCGGCCGGATGGGTTGGTGGATATTTTATGCGGCCCATTTTGGATTGCTGATGGTAGTTGACAGATTTGCTTTTGCACACTTCCGAAAAAGTAGTACCATCGTTGTGGCTGTTTGCTTATGTCTTACCGGTATAGATATGATAGGTATTGCTTCATTTGCCCGTAAAAACACCAGCACAAATATTTTTTCGGATGCAGCTTTGGCCGGCTTGCCGGATATTTCCTATGCCGATTATCAGGCAATTTTACCGATTCCGTATTACAATGTTGGCTCAGAGGAATATGCCTATACGCTGGATGATGTTGATCAATGGTCGGCATACACCTATCAGGTACAATTGAAATCTGGTTTGCCGCTGATGTCGGTAAAATTATCGCGGACGCCAAAAACATTTGCCCATAACTATGTACAGATGCTCATTGACGGACAGATGCCGGCATCGCTGAGGGAAAAAATGAATGATAAGCCCGTATTGGTGATATATGACGCTTCCGTTACGCCAATGAAGGCTATGGAGCCGGCGGCAACTGCGAACCGTTTGGCGCCTCAGCTTATTGAAAAACAAAACATGCAGCATCTTCTGCAAATCGGAACGATTAGCTATTATGCGTGGTATCTTCCGTGAATTTGCCCTAATTTTGAACATTAAATACTCATTATGGAATTTATCAATCAATACATAGAAACCAATAAGGATAGATTATTGGATGAATTAATCGCCCTGCTGCGCATACCTAGCGTGAGCGCCGATCCAAAATACAAGGAAGATGTTGCCAGAATGGCTGAGGCTGTAGCCGAAAGTTTGCGCATTGCTGGCGCTGATGCTGTTCGAGTAAATAATACCGCCGGACATCCGATTGTGACTGCAGAAAAAATAATTGACCCATCAAAGCCGACTGTTTTGTGTTATGGGCATTATGATGTGCAGCCGGCTGACCCGATTGATTTATGGGATTCTCCACCGTTTGAACCTGTAATTAAGGATGGAAATATTTACGCACGTGGTGCATGTGATGATAAAGGTCAGGTGTTTATGCACGTAAAAGCATTCGAGGCAATGATGCAAAACAATGCGCTGCCCTGCAATGTTAAATTTATTATTGAAGGTGAAGAAGAGGTTGGCTCGCCAAACCTGGCCACCTTTATTACGGAAAATAAATCATTATTAAGTTGCGATGTCATCTTAATCAGTGATACATCTATCATTGCAAATGATGTTCCGTCAGTAACTGTTGGATTGCGCGGATTAACCTATATGGAAGTTGAAGTAGTTGGTCCTAACCGCGATTTGCATTCAGGTGTATATGGCGGCAGCGTTGCGAATCCGATTAATGTATTATGTGATATGATCAGCAGCCTGATCGACAAGGACGGGCATATTACCATAGAAGGTTTTTATGATGATGTGGAAATAGTTTCTGATGCCGAGCGCACGGAAATGGCAAAAACCCCTTTCGACCTCGAAGCATATAAATCTGATTTGGGCGTTAAAGAAGTAAAAGGCGAAAAAGGATATGCCACACTTGAACGCGTTTCCATTCGCCCAACCTTAGATGTCAATGGCATATGGGGCGGATATACCGGCGAGGGTAGTAAAACAGTATTGCCATCAAAAGCATTTGCAAAAATTTCAATGCGCTTGGTGCCAAATCAGGAGTCGCATAAAATTGCAGACCTTTTTGATAAGCACTTCAACAAAATTGCACCCGATTATGTACAGGTAAAAGTTACACACCACCATGGCGGCGAACCGGTTGTGGTGCCATTAGATTATCCACCTATGCAGGCTGCGATTAAAGCAATGGAAAAAACGTTTGGGAAAAAACCGATTCCTACGCGCGAAGGCGGCAGTATTCCGATTGTAGCCTTATTCGAACGTGTATTGGGCGCAAAAAGTATTTTAATGGGATTTGGCTTAAACAGTGATAATATTCACTCGCCAAACGAAAAATATGGCTTGTTTAATTATTACAAAGGCATTGAAACCTTGCCTTGGTTCTTTAAATATTATGCGGAAATGTAATTTCGCCTGAAATCTTTTCTGAAGCAATTGACACAGAATCAGCAATTTATTAAAGTTGATTCTGTGTTTTTTTTCAGCTGATTTATCCTATTAATATTTCTCCGGTCATTTCCTTAGGTATGGAAAGTCCCATAAGCGTTAAAATAGTCGGCGCAATATCACCAAGCTTGCCATCCCGGATATGCGTAAACTGAGGCTGATGATCTATATAAAATACCGGAACCGGATTTGTGCTGTGTTGGGTATTAGGCGTGCCATCAGGATTAATCTCTACATCCGAATTTCCGTGATCGGCTGTTAATATAATGGCATATCCTTTTGCAAGCGCAGCATCAACCACCTCTCCAACGTAAGTATCAACAGCTTCGCAAGCACGCATGGCTGCTGAAAAAACACCGGTATGTCCAACCATATCTGCGTTCGCAAAATTCAAACAAATAAAATCCGGTGTTTCCTGATTAATCGCATCAATAATGGCATCCTTGACACCAAATGCGCTCATCTCCGGTTGTAAATCGTAGGTAGCCACTTTTGGAGAATCCAACATGATTCGTCGCTCTCCTGAAAATACGCGCTCTCTTCCACCGCTAAAGAAAAAAGTAACGTGCGGATATTTTTCAGTTTCCGCAATGCGAATTTGTGTTTTCCCATTTGCTTCCAGTACCTCGCCGAGTGTATTTGTCAGGTCATCAGATTCAAAAATGACCTGCACGTCTTTAAACGTTTGATCATAGCGTGTCATCGTTACATAATGTAACTGTAGAGGTTGCATGTGTTGCTCAGCGAAGGCTTCCTGAGTGAGCGCCCGCGTTATCTGCCTGCAACGGTCAGTTCTGAAGTTGAAACAAATAACAATATCTCCATCTGCAATCGTTGCTAACGGTGAGCCTTGTGCATCTGTAACAACAATGGGTTTAATGAATTCATCCGTAACCTGTTCTGCATAACTTGCTTCCATAGCAGCAACCGGGTCTGTTACCGGCTTTCCTTTTCCCTGCACCAATAATTCATAAGCAAGTTGAATGCGCTCCCATCTTTTATCTCTATCCATGGCATAATAACGCCCGCAAATACTTGCAATCCGGCCACCACTTGTTTGTAAATGTTGTTGCAGCTGTTGTATAAATCCGAGTCCGCTTTTTGGGTCACAATCCCGACCGTCTGTAAAGGCGTGAATAAACAGTTGTTCTGCCGGAACCCCTTGTTCTGTTGCCAAATCGCACAGTGCGGTCAGATGTTTAATATGTGAGTGCACACCTCCATCACTCACCAAACCCATCAGGTGCAATTTTTTACCGCTTGTTTTAGCGCGTTGTAAAGCATCTAATAAAACAGCATTGCGTGCAAATTCACCGGAGCGTATGGCCACAAAAATGCGTTGTAATTCCTGGTAAACGATTCTCCCGGCGCCTAAATTCAGGTGTCCTACTTCGCTGTTGCCCATTTGTCCTTCGGGGAGGCCCACAAATTCGCCGTCCGTGCGCAATTCGGCATTGGGGTAGCGTAAGTAATAACTATCAACATTTGGCGTACGAGCCTGAGCTATGGCACTGGCAGCGGCATTTTGACCATGACCCCAGCCATCCATAATGATTAACATCGCTTTCTTGGTTGCACTCATACTGCAAAGTTACGGCGCAGCCAATTTGTGAGCCCGTATGTGCACAAATATTCTCGAATGCCGGTTGCCGATGGTGGTCAGACCTGCAAATCCAAGTGATAGGCCGGCTGTTTTTAGGACCGGATGGCCGGTTATCAGATAGGGGAAAAAGCAGATGTGATTAAGTTTTAAGGGCTGTTCTTGAAAAAACACTAATTTTGGTATGGTTTTCGCATTTACTTCAGCATTGACCAAATTTGCAACCATGTTACAGCATTCTAAATTGAAACTGTTTACCACCTTTCTGGTAGTTCCGTTTCTCATTTTTGCCACGGTAGTCGACGACCTCGACAGCATTGCCTCTGCTATCAAAGCAGGCGACAGCAAGGTTTTAGCTACCTATTTCGATAATACCGTTGAGGTTAAAATCGGCAATAAAGAAGGCGCTTACAGCAAAAGTCAGGCTGAGGCCATTGTAAAAGACTTCTTTACCAAAAACAAGCCAAAAAGCTTCAGCTTCAAACACAACGGCCCTTCCGGTGGAAATAACGCACATTACGCTATCGGCTCATTGGTTACTGATAAAGGGAATTTTCGCACGTATGTGTATTTGAAGAAGAAGGACGATAAATTCTATATTCAGGAATTGAGCTTCGAAAATGAATAATGTGCAGATTTGGGAATTAATGGATGTTTTAGATGAGGCACTCATCGAAGATATTCAGGAAGGTGATCATACCACCCTGGCAACCATCGACCACGATGCCCTGGGAACAGCAAAATTGCTGGTGAAAGAGCAAGGCATTTTAGCCGGCGTCGAATTAGCAGAACATATTTTAAAACATGTCAACCCAGAACTTGAGGTTGACATTTTCATTCCGGATGGTGCACGCGTAGAACCCGGAGACGTTGCTTTTCATGTGCATGGTCGCGTGCAGGCACTTCTTGTGGCAGAGCGCACGATGCTCAATTTTATGCAACGGATGAGTGGTATAGCCACCACCACCAATGCATTTGTGCAGATGGTTCGCCATACCAATGCTAAAATATTAGATACACGTAAAACTACACCCGGACTTCGCGCATTTGAGAAGTGGGCAGTACGGATTGGTGGCGGTCATAACCATCGTTTTGGTTTATACGATATGATTCTGATTAAAGACAATCATATTGACTTCTGCGGTGGCATAGAAGCGGCGGTAAATCGTGTCTTGCAATACTTACATGATAATGCTCTTGATCTCCGAATAGAGGTTGAAACGCGCAACCTGGAAGATGTTCAACATGTACTCAAAACGGGTAGGGTGCACAGGATTATGTTTGATAACTTTCCGGTAGAGATGCTGCGCGATGGGGTTGCCTTGGTTGATGGCCGCATGGAAACCGAAGCCTCGGGCGGTGTCAACATCGACACAGTTAAGACCATTGCTGAAACCGGTGTAGATTTTATCTCCGTAGGGGCCCTTACCCATTCCGTTAAAAGCCTCGACCTGAGTTTTAAGGCTGTGATCGGCGAGAACCGTTAAACGATGTGAAAGTTCCGCCCCCGGCAGTCTGATTTCGTATCTTTGCCTACAGATGCAAATCAAGGATCAACTGTTACACATTGAATTATTGCTCAAGCGACTGGGTATCGTGTTGATGCTGTATTCCGTTTGCCGTATTCTGTTTTTTCTGTTTAATAAAGAGTTTTTTCCCCATATCCCCCCGGGAGAATTTGGTATGCTCATGCTCTACGGGATACGTTTTGATATTGCCAGTATTATTTATGTCAATATCATTTTCATCCTCCTGCACCTCATTCCAAACCCCTGGTTCGATAAAACCGGGTATCAGCGATTACTGAAAATATTGTTTTATACCTTCAATGGTATAGCCTTGTTATTAGAAAGTGGCGACTGGATTTATTATGAATATGGTCTGAAACGCACTTCTACTCATGAACTTGGTCTTACAGGTGATACGAATATCCTCCCGCAGGTTATCCGGGATTATTGGAGTATTTTTCTCATTGCCTTTGTATTGATTTTAGGTGTTGAATACTTGTATAGAAAAACAGAATTGCATCGCATAAAAAAAATCCATATTCACGCACCTCGGTTTATTCACTATCCCTATCAGATTATTATCATGGTCGTGCTCCTCACATTTGGTGTAATAGGAGCAAGAGGTAGCATGCAGGAGCCACTTTCACCTGAACGCGCAACTGATTATGTAGATGATGGTCGACTTACATCGCTGATTATCAATACACCTTTTTCAGTAATTTATGCTTTTGGTCACCGCCAGCTGATTGAACCAACCTATTTCAACGAAGAGGATCTGAAGAAGCAGTTCTCCATATATTACGATAATGCCAACTTTTATAAAATGCCGGACAGTTTGCTTAAAACTGGCGTAAAGCAAAATGTGTGTATTATCGTTCTGGAAAGTTTCTCTAAAGAATACATCGGTTTTTTTAATCAGGGAAAGGGCTATACACCTTTTCTCGATTCATTGATGGGAGAGGGGATGACTTTTACAAATGCCTATAGCAATGGCAAGTCATCTAATCAGGGAATTGTTGCAGTTACTACCGGTATTCCTGTATTAATGGAAGAACCTTTTATTTCCAGTATCTATCAAAACAATGCATTTGAAGGTGTTGGTACCTTATTGAATCGCGTTGGATATAGCAGCTATTTTTTCCATGGGGCCAATAATGGTTCTATGCAGTTCGACAGATTTATGAAGCAGGCTGGCGTTACCGGTTATTTCGGAAGAAATGAATATGGTAATGACGCTGATTTTGATGGTAACTGGGGCATTTTTGATGAGCCTTTTTTAAAATGGACTGCCAATAAAATGTCAACTTTACCGGCGCCGTTTTATACTGAGATATTTACTATTAGTTCGCACCACCCATTTACTGTACCTGAGCAGCATATTGGCCAATTTCCCAAAGGGCCAATTCCAATGTTGGAAGTTGTTGGATACGCGGATTATGCGCTTCGACAATTTTTTGCGGAAGCTCAAAAGCAACCTTGGTACGATAATACCTTATTTATCCTGACCGCCGACCACCCTGGACCACCTTTGCCGGAACATGAATTTTATCAGGAGCAGGTGGGGGCTCACTCAACCTGGTTGCTGATGTACCGACCTGATGGTGAATTTAAAGGCATCAATGATATGGTGGTGCAACAGTCGGATTTATTACCAACGGTTTTAGATTATGTTGGGTATAAAGGTAAATTCACAGCATTTGGTAATTCTGTTTTTGACACAACAGCAACGCGTTTCGCCTATAATTACCACGCCTCTGATTATGTATTAATTAATCAGGATTTTGCCCTTATTTATAATGGAGGCAGAACAGTAGGGTTATATGAATATCAGTCTGATAGTTCACTCACTTATAATAAAATGCAGGATTATCCGGATGTGACGAATATGATGCAGGATAAAATTCAGGCCATCATTCAAACGCATCACCATGCGATGATTTACGATAAACTGGTTAACGAGTGAAGAAGCGAATTTTGTTTATCATAAACCCGATTGCGGGTGTTAAACGAAAAGACCGCATCCCCAGATTAATTGATAAATATCTGGATCACGCGCATTTTGATTACGATATCATTTATACGGAACATCGCGGACATGCTACTGAATTAGCGAAGCATGCTGCTCAACAAGGTGTTGATGTGGTAGCTGTTGCAGGTGGTGATGGCAGTGTTAATGAAGTAGCAACAGGTTTAGTGGGAACACAAACTGCCTTAGCTATCATACCAAGCGGCAGCGGTAACGGACTTGCACGTCATTTAGGTTATTCTATTAATATTCGGTCAACACTGCACATCATTAATGATTACTATGTAAGTAGAATAGACGTGTGTAAAGTAAATGACCAATATTTTTTTAGTTTGATGGGTATTGGTTTTGACGCCTTTGTTGCAAAGGTGTTCAGCAGAGAAGAAACACGGGGTTTTTTGACATATGCCTGGAGCGCTATTCGCAGTGTATCTGCATACGAGCCATTTCAATATTCAGCCTGCATCGATAATCGCGAGATAAAGGGAAAGGCTTTTATGATAAACGTGTGTAATTCAAATCAGTACGGTTATAACGTAAAGGTTGCTCCGCATGCCAGCTTACAGGACGGGATGCTGGATATTGTTGTGTTGGAAGATATTCCGAAATGGAAAGTGCCGTTTGCCGTATTGCAGGTGTTTACACGCACCCATATGAAGGCAAAACATTTTACCATTTATCGCGCAGCAGAGGTGAATATACAAACCCCCGTATATGCACACTTGCAAATTGATGGCGAAACAGCAGTCAAAGACAAGGATTTTCATATTGAAATATTGCCAAAAGCCTTATCTGTCCTCATGCATCAAAATGTAAATTGACATGGCGAAGAAAAAAATGAATCTCAGCGATTTGTCCGGATTAGTATATAGCACTGATCCGAATTTTCAGTTGCCCCAAAATGATGAGCAAGAACAAACAGTTTCTCCTGCAGAGCAAAATTTACGTATCTGGTTAGAAAAAAACCATCGTGGAGGAAAAACAGCAACAGTTATTAAAAACTTTGAAGGTTCTGACACTGATCTGGAAGCCTTATGTAAGATTCTGAAATCAAAATTAGGCACCGGCGGTAGTGCGAAGGATGGCGAAATCATCATTCAGGGTGACCATCGCCAAAAAATTGGAACTATCCTGACCGGATTAGGATATAAATTTAAATTGGCGGGTGGCTAATCAGGCAATACGTAATCCGTTTTCAACTGATTGTGTAGGCTGTAACAGTACAATATCTCCATTACTCTCAACTGCACCAAGAACTAAACACTCGCTGAAGAAATTGGCAATTTGCTTTACGGGAAAATTTACCACAGCTACAATTTGTTTGCCGATTAATTGCTCTGGTGTATAGTGAGCTGTAATCTGTGCACTTGATTTCCGGATACCCAAAGCGCCAAAATCAATTTCTAATTGATACGCCGGTTTTCTGGCCTTCTCAAATACCTGTGCGTGTATAATGGTTCCGGTTCTGATATCTACACGCAGAAAATCATCGAATGTAATGTGATCGCTCATCTGATGTACGTTTTGCCTGGTGTCAAATATCTGTAATTAATGTCAGATGTGTTACCGGGTTTTAAAAAATGGCCACGTTTGATGCTGGGATGAAGTACTGGCTTGTAACAAATACATGCCTGAAACTAAATGGGTAAGGTCAAGCTGGTAAGTGCACGACCCATCAACCACATAGCTGGTTGTGAATTGGGTTACCTCTCGACCCTGCACGTCAAAAATGCGAAATGTTGGAGGGTATGCATAAGATTGCATAGTGATTACATGGAGTGTTTGTGTTGCAGGATTTGGATACACTTGCATAATTATTGTATCGGAAATGCGCGGCGGATCTGGTGCATCGTAATAGCACAATCCACCGTATGTGCCAACATATACTCTGTTTGAAGCATCAATATATAAGGCATCTGCCGTATTATGTGAGATATCACTTTGTTGCGTATAGAACTGCGTCCAGTTATTTGCACTATCGGCGCGAACTGTTCCTTCATGTGAAATAATCCAAAACGTATCGTCACTGTCAAAGGCCATGCCATTCACCAATACAGAAGTTAAAGGCGCTGTATAAAGTGTGTAAACAAACAGCCAGTCGTCGAGCGCGATTTTATAGGTATTAATACCTGCATTATTGGAAACATAAAGTGTTCCGAATGCGTCTTCGGTAATAGCACGCGTCCAATTGTCGTTGATACCCGAATTGAGGAAATTATAATTATCAGCTGCACCTGCAACAAATTTGGTAATGCCATTATATCTGGTGCCTATCCATAATGTGCCATCTGCACTTCGGTGTAAACAATTGATATGTGTTGCCTGAATCTGGTCGGTAATAGAATCGTACACTATCCAGGTATTTGACTGAAAGTATCTGGCTAATCCTTTATTTGTTGCCAGCCAGATACTGCTATCAGTTGGCTCAACAACAATATCTCTGATGATATTGCCGGGGATATCACTATTTGATGTATCAAAATTCGTCCAATTACTTCCATCAAATACATATAATCCGTCTGTATAGGAACCGGCGTATATTTTTCCGAATGCGCATTCTATAGATCTGAAATCTGTCGTTTCAATTTCGCTGTTCGTGCTGTCGTAGGTGCTTGTCTCGCCTGTTGATGGATTAAAAGATTTAATGCCATCATGTTCTGTAGCAATCCAGATATGCGTGCCATCTCCCGACAGGCCTAAAACCGTATCCCTTATCCCCGTTTGTATCCAGGTGGCTTGAGCATGCGAAAATTTACATATGCAAAAACTTAAAACGAACAGCAGGGTGCGCATAGGTGTATACTCAACGAAGCATATTCCGGGTTATTGCCTCGTGTGTGCTATTTTATGACAAATAAATACAAAAAAAACGAATTGGTGCTTAACTTTACCACATATGAGAATCTTGTTGAAACTCCTTGTATTATTGGGTTGTGGATTGACGTATCCTGCAATTGTTTCTGCTCAGTTCACGTTGAATGGCGATGCAACTGCCTTGGGTGGCGACTGCTATCAGCTCACGAATGAAACAACGTTTAGTGCGGGTTCTATATGGTATGATTCTTTAATTAATCTTGAATACGATTTCGAAATTCATTTCACGATGAATTTGGGTGATTTAGATGCCACCGGTGCTGATGGTTTGTATTTTGTTTTACAACCGGTTGGCACAGGTTTAGGCGCTGCCGGTGGAGGTATGGGTTATGAGGGTATTGTGCCTAGTCTGGGCGTTGAATTTGATACTTATCAGAATGGCGACTATAGTGATCCTGCTTATGATCATGTGGCTATTCAATATAATGGTGTTCTGGATCATGCTTCTATATATAATCTGGATGGTCCCGTGCAAATCATTGATGGAACAGCGAATGCTGAAGATGGAAGTTATCACGATGTGCGAATTACCTGGGATGCAGATATGGGGCAATTTGCGGTTTATGTCGATTGCGAATATCGCGTTGGATTTATTACGGAAGTATTTGATGTGATGCTGGCCGTTTTTGGCGATGATCCGGAGGTGTATTTTGGATTTACCGGCGGAACAGGTTCTTTGTATAATAATCAGGTTATATGTTTTTCTTACACATCAGAACTGGATGCATTGGAAGATGTTACGGTTTGTCCGGGTGATAGCGTACAACTTGAATTGGCAGAGGGGTTTGTTACTTATGCATGGTCGCCTGAAGAGGGTTTAAGCAATCCGGATATTTCCAATCCCTGGGCTTCACCTGAGGTGAATACCACATACACAGTGGTTATGACAGATGCCTGTGGTTTTGAAACCTATGATACCGTTAATGTATTGATTCAAACGCCGGAATTTGTTGATCTGGGACCGGATTTAACTTTATGCGATGGTCAATTATGGACATTTAATGTGATGACACCGGGGGCAACATATGCGTGGTCTGATGGTTCTACATTGCCAACACTAACCATTGACGAACCGGGTATCTATAGTGTAATTGTTACAGATGGCTCCTGTGTTGATGGCGACACAGTTGAAGTGAGTTATGTGCCAGCACCCGATATAAGTCTGCCGGAAGATACCGTAATCTGCGGACTCGATAATACATACACCATTTCTGTAGAAACTACCGGTGCTACTTATTTGTGGCAGGATGGTAGCACAGAACCCACATTTACAGTAACATCCGATGGATTATATTATGTTACGGTAACCGTTGGCGGTTGCACAGATAAAGACACTGTATTAGTTAGCTATGCGCCGGAACCAAGTTTAGATTTGGGGCCTGATCAGGCATTATGTCCGGGTGCGATTCTTGTGTTGGATGCAGGTAGTGATGTATTCGATTATGAATGGCAGGATGGTTCAACCGGTAATTTGTATACGGTTACACAGGCAGGCACTTATACTGTAGAGGTAACCATAAACGGATGTAAAGCTTCAGATGATATCAATATTGTAGCCGATTTATGTGTCTGTGAAATTATTGGCCCTAGTGCTTTTTCACCAAATGGCGACCAGATAAATGATTACTTTACACAAATGGATTGCACAGACCTGACTTCTTACACCTTGCGTATTTATAATCGCTGGGGTACCCTCGTTTATGAAACCTCCGACCTGTTTGGTAAATGGGATGGCACGTATGATGGTGAAGATTGCGAGGTGGGAACATATGTTTACACCATGTCCTATACACGTCCTGATGGTGTATCAGGACTCACTAAAGGAAATGTAATATTGTTGCGCTGATGTATACGAGATGTATACGTCTGGCGTTATATATGCAAACGTATTTATTGTAATTGGATAGAGCTGTCACACAGGGTCGTAATGTCTTGTTGTATTTAGTACCCATTCCTGTATGAAATAGCCAGAAACCCGGCATACCGTTTTACTTGATTTTATTCGTTGATTAAATTGTTACATTTTCAGATGGTGCATGTGTATAAGTTGGCATATGTTGCCATTTACACGCGATAAAACTGTAATTTTACTGCCTCGTATGTCAAGCTTCACTCCTCTAAAAATCCTATCATTTCTGGCGGTTAGTTTTATATTGCTTGGCCTGTTGAGTTGGATATTCCCCGAAGATGGCATTGCCGTAGGAGACCATGTGAAAATTAAATTTCCAACTTTAACAGACATATTCTCAGAGGCAGAACCGGAAGCCGACATTGCCACAATCGTTGATATGGAAGTGGCTGCACCGGAGGAAGACACCATTGTAGTTCAGGAAGAGAAAATTGATTATTCTAAAGTGCACGGAGCCCTGCCATTGGATTCAGGTATAACGATTACCGAGTACATTACCATGCAGCAAACAGGTGCCTTAGATAATTTCTTTTATGCATTGCGTAATAGTGCTGCCGAGGGAAATTCGGTACGAATTATGCATTATGGTGATTCACAAATTGAAGTGGACCGTATTACCGGCTATATACGCAGTAGATTGCAATCTCACTTTGGCGGATCTGGTGTCGGTTTGTTGAATATTATGCCTGTTGCAGAAGGAATGGCTTTTAACACAACGTATAGCAGTAATTGGGAAAGATACACGGCATTTACTCGAAAAGACAAACGGGTTTTACATAAAGCGTACGGACCAATGATTGCCTTTTCTCGTTATGCGCCTGTTGTAGATACCAATTCCGAATTGGGCGGACAACAGGAAGCCTGGTTGAAATTTATAAATACCAAACGCGCAGGTGCAAGAGCGTCTAATTTCACGAAATTATATTTGTTATATGGTAATAGCATGTCGCCTGTTGCTATAAATGTTTGGGCAGATGGTGTGCAGGTTGCAGCAGATACTTTGGCAACAGATGGGTATTTACATACGTATACAGTTCAATTACCCCAGGCACCGGTTGAGGTACAATATAATTTTAAGGGTAAGGATAGTCCTGATATTTATGGCGTTTCTTTCGAGGGCGCAACAGGTGTCATTATGGATAATATTCCTTTGCGCGGTAGCTCGGGCGATTTTTTCACCGGTATGCAATCGGGTCAATTAAAATCATTTTATCAGCAGGCAGGTGTTGACTTGTTTCTTCTTCAATTCGGTGGAAATACAATACCATACCTGAAAGATTCCCTGCATGCACAATCTTATGCGCGTTCTATTGGCGCGCAAATTCGACATCTGAAAAATATGCGCCCTGAGGCAGACATTATTTTTATCGGACCATCTGATATGAGTATTAAAGATGGCGCTAATTATGTTACGCATCCTCTTATTGAACCGCTCAATAATGCCTTGCGCAAAGAAGTGGAAGCAGCAGGCGCAGCATACTACGATATGTATGCAGCTATGGGAGGAAGAAATTCAATGGTAGCCTGGGTAAATGCAGGATTAGCCGGCGCCGACTATACGCACTTTAGTCCTGAAGGTGCACGAAAAATAGCCGTACTGTTTTATCAGGCTTTAATTATCGAATACAATAATTATATCATCCGGAATAGTTAGAAATGAAGAGGATTCTTTTGCTCATATTTTTTATTAATACTGTCATAACAGGTTTCGCCCAGCAGGGTAATACCTATGCGTTTATTAAATATGATACCAGTCGGCTCGTGTTTCCGGGTGATAGTGCAGCGATGTTAAACTTTTATAACAAACTGGATGCCTTGCGCGATGGTGAAATTGATAAAGTGGTAGTTGCACATTTTGGTGGTTCTCACATTCAGGCCGGTGTATGGTCTGAAACACTGGCTGATAGCTTTCAGGCTGTTGGCGGTTTTGTGGGTGGAGGCGCCTATTTATTTCCCTATCGATTGGTAAAAACCAATGGTCCACCATTTTATAAATCGCATGGCACTGGTACGTGGACACGTTGCAGAGCTGTGCCGAGTGAAATGTGTGAAGGATTAGGCATGTCAGGTATGTCTGCCACTACTTTTGATTCTACTGCAACTTTTGGGTTTACACTCAGACCAAATAATCATATTAAGTCTTTCCATTACATTAAACTATACTTCAATTTTAATCCGGACTACGTTCTTTCAATCCCTGAATCGTTTCCTACCGGATTTCAAAGAAGAGATTTCCCGGAAGAAGGTTATGCGCAATTCCATTTTGATGCACCAATCGACAGTATTACGTTTCAGGTGGATCGCATCGGAAATGCAGGAACGCCATTTGTGTTCAGAGGCTGGATTGTTGAAAATGAAAACCCGGGTGTCGCATATATTTCAATTGGTGTCAATGGTGCCAGTACAAACTCTTATTTACAATGTACTGAGTTTACAAACGAAATGGCCAGTGTAAAGCCCGATTTAGTCATTTTTAGCATAGGCGTAAATGATGCGCAGGATGCAGATATTGTGTACGCCGATTTCTTTGCCCGATATGATTCTCTTTGCGCTATTGTAAGAAGTGTTTCACCGGATTGCGCTATACTGTTTACAACCATCAGTGATAATTACATTCGGAAAAAAACTAAAAATACACGAAGTACAAAGATTAATGCTCAAATTATGGAGGTAGCTGCTAAAAATGGCGCCGCCGTTTGGGATATGTATACGGTGATGGGTGGATTGGGAAGTATTGATAAGTGGTATCGGAGTGGCTTGGCGTCTTCTGATAGAATTCATTTTAATAACACTGGCTATAAACTTATTGGTGGTATGATGTTCGAGGCTATTCATGAACATTATAATGCCCACTCTACACACCATTCAAACTAAACTACTTTGGAACCCGTACTCAGTTATCTGCGTGGACTACTCGCTTTTGATCCGGAAAATCCTTTGATTTTTACGCATCTGTATTTCTGGGGGTTTTTTGCCGTGGTATTGCTTGGTTACGCAGTAGTGTATAAAAAAATAAATGCACGCACACTTTATCTGCTGGCGGCCAGTTTTTTCTTTTATTATAAAACCAGCGGCGTTTTTTTAATTCTGCTTGTTTTTACGATTATCAGCGACTACAATTGGGGCAGAGCAATTTATAAAAGCCAGGTCGAATGGAAGAGAAAGCTACTCCTGGCAGCGAGTGTTTCATTAAATTTGTTTTTATTAGGGTACTTTAAATACGCCTATTTTGTTGCGGAAAACATCAGTGTTGTTACCGGTGAAGAAGTGCATTTCTACAATCATTTTGCACACTTCACGAATACCTGGCTGGGTACAGACTTCTCAGTCGATAAATTAATACTCCCTATTGGCATTTCCTTTTTTACCTTCCAGTCGCTTTCCTATACAATTGACCTGTACAGACGAAAAATTGAACCGGTCAAACACATATATGATTACGGCTTCTTTGTATGCTTTTTCCCCCACCTGGTTGCTGGCCCCATTGTAAAGGCACATGATTTTATCCATCAGATTTATCAACCCTATAAACTGAGTAAGGTCGAGTTCGGCATGGCGCTGTTTTGGATTTTAAATGGATTGGGTAAAAAAATCATGGCGGATTATGTGGGTGTAAATTATGTCGACCGCATTTTTGATAATCCCAGTTACTATAGCGGATTGGAAGTGGTTTTCGGGATATTTGGTTATTCGTTACAGATTTATGCCGACTTTTCCGGTTATACGGATATTGCGATTGGGATTGCCTTGTTATTAGGATTCAGGTTGAAGACGAATTTCTTATCCCCATATAAAGCAGTAAGCACAAGTGAGTTCTGGAAAAGATGGCATATATCTTTGAGTAGCTGGCTAAAGGAATATTTATACATTCCGCTGGGTGGGAATCGAAAAGGCACTTTAGGTTCTTATCTGGTCATCTCCTTGCTCGCATTTGTTTTGGTTTTATTATCCGGAAAATGGATTTGGCTGCTTTATTTCGCTATCGGCGCAGCAATAATTGCAATCTTCTCTTATTTCTCTGAAAAATTCCGGCACTCCGTTAATACGAATATTAATATTCTACTTACCATGTTGCTAGGCGGATTATGGCATGGCAGCAGCTGGATGTTTATTATCTGGGGTTTTCTAAACGGCGTAGGACTCATGATTCATAAAGGGTGGGAGCGAATACGACCTTTTGGCGATCGCACCGTCAGTACGCCCGTGTACAGAGCCTTGGCAATTTTACTCACCTTGGTATTTATCAGCTTTACGCGCATCTGGTTCAGAAGCCCTGATTTGCATACGGTTGATGTTATTTTCGATCGTATCTGGAATCATTTTGGGGGTGATTTATGGTGGAAAATACTCACTGGATATGCGGCGGTTATGTCGGTTATGGCTATTGGGTATGCCATTCACTGGATACCGGAATCTACGAAACAACTTTACCGCGATTGGTTTGCTACCCGATCCTTACCGCTTATGGTGGCCATCTGTGTATGTGTGGTGTTTCTGCTCTATCAGGCCGTGAGTTCTGATATGCAACCCTTTATTTATTTTCAGTTTTAGAAGGGGTGTTTTTTATTAACATGCGTGGGAAACTGGACCGCTGATAACGGCTTCGAGTACTTAATTTAGCTCCACCTATGTCTAAGTTTTCACATCTGCATAATCATACCATGTTTTCACTGCTCGATGGGGCAAGTGACATTAGCAGGTTGTATAAAAAAGCGGCGGCTGACGGTATGCCCGCTCTTGCAATTACCGACCATGGAAATATGTTTGGCGCTTTTCAGTTTGTTGCGGAAGCCTATAAACATAAAGGCGAGGATGGAAAGGTAAAAGTTAAACCTATTGTGGGTTGCGAATTTTATCTCGTGACAGATAGAACCCGAAAACAATTTTCACGCGAAGAGAAAGATATTCGATATCACCAGGTGCTCCTGGCTAAAAATGAAACGGGATACAAAAATCTCGTCAAGATGTGCTCCTTGGGATATATGGAAGGGATGTACGGAAAATATCCCCGTATCGATAAAACCCTGATTGAAAAATATCACGAAGGACTCATCGCTACAACCTGCTGCCTCGCCGCTGAAGTTCCACGTACGATTTTGAAAAAGGGTAGGGATGAAGGTGAGAAAGTGTTTAAGTGGTGGCTTGATATTTTTGGTGACGACTACTACATCGAACTACAACGCCATGCTATCCCGGAACAGGAAACATTGAATACCATTTTGCTCGAATTAGCGGATAAGTATAATGTTAAAGTAATTGCTACAAATGATGCGCATTATGTTGACCAACAGGATGCAAATGCGCATGACATTTTACTGTGTATCAATACCGGCGAAAAGCAGGCGACTCCAAAAATGAAAGACTTTGGTGATGATGATATGATCATCAAAGGAAAACGTTTTGCATTTTATAATGACCAGTTCTATTTTAAAACACAGGCCGAAATGCAGGCCTTGTTCAGCGATGTGCCTCAGGCGCTCGATAATACGAATGAGATTGTTGATAAAATAGAATTACTCGATTTAAAAAGAGATATTCTGCTGCCGGCATTTCCAATTCCGGATACATTTAAAATCCATGATGATGCGGCGCTGAATCAGTGGGAATATCTGAAGCATTTAACTATGGAAGGAGCTAACAAACGATATGGCTCCCTCGATGCTGAAACCGAAGAACGAATCAATTTCGAATTGTTTACCATTAAAACAATGGGGTTTGCCGGATATTTCCTGATTGTGATGGACTTCATACGCGCCGGTCGCGATTTAGGCGTTTTTGTGGGGCCCGGTCGTGGTTCAGCAGCCGGTTCAGTGGTAGCTTATTGTATTGGTATCACAAATATCGACCCAATAAAATATAAATTACTTTTCGAACGCTTTTTGAATCCTGACCGAAAGTCAATGCCCGATATTGATACGGACTTTGACGATGATGGCCGACAAAAAGTGATTGATTATGTAGTGGACAAATACGGCAAAAACCAGGTAGCTCAATTAATTACCTACGGTACAATGGCGGCAAAAACCAGTATTAAAGATGTTGCCCGTGTAATGGATTTGCCAATTGCTGATAGCAACGCCTTATCAAAACTGGTACCTGAACGTCCCGGAATTTCTTTAAAGCGATTAATACAAGCCCCTATTACCGGTGAAGGAAGTTTAACAGAAAAAGAAAACCTCACCCCGGATGAAATGGCAAACGCAAAAGCCTTACGTTCAATTTATGAGGACACAAAGGACATGCGCAGTAATATCATTAAAGAGGCACTCGTATTGGAAGGATCAGTGCGCAATACTGGTGTGCATGCTGCCGGCCTGATTATCGCACCAAAAGACCTTACTGAATTATTACCTATCGCCGTTGCAAAGGATTCAGCGCTCTATGTTACGCAGTTTGAGGGTGAGGTGATAGAAAGTGCCGGTGTTATCAAGATGGACTTTTTGGGTTTGCGTACCTTGTCCATTATTAAAACGGCATTAAAGCTCATTAAAGAAAATCATGGTGTCGAAATCGATATTGATACCATTCCGCTCGATGATCTTCAAACATTTGAACTCTATCAGCGCGGTGAAACTAATGGTACTTTCCAGTTCGAAAGTCCGGGGATGCAAAAATATCTCCGCGAATTAAAACCGGATAAATTTGAAGACCTGATTGCGATGAATGCCTTGTATCGCCCGGGTCCATTAGAATATATCCCTACCTATATTAAGCGGAAACATGGTCGCGAACCTATCGAATACGACCTGGCTGATATGGAGGAATTCCTGCAGGAAACATACGGCGTTACGGTGTATCAGGAACAGGTGATGTTGCTTTCGCAAAAATTAGCTGGGTTTACCAAAGGTGATGCTGATACATTGCGTAAAGCGATGGGTAAAAAGCAGAAGGATGTGCTGGATAAAATGAAATCTAAATTTCTGGAAGGCGCCGCCCAGAAAAGTTTCGATAAAAAAGTATGTGAAAAAATCTGGACCGACTGGGAAGCATTCGCACAATACGCGTTTAACAAATCACATTCTACCTGTTATGCATTTGTCGCTTATCAGACAGCGTATTTAAAAGCACATTATCCGGCAGAATATATGAGTGCCGTGCTCACCCATAACCAGGGCAATATTGATAAGGTAAGTTTCTTTATGGACGAATGCCGCCGAATGGGCGTGCCGGTATTGCCACCTGATATTAATGAATCTGATATCAATTTCTCAGTGAACACAAATGGTCAGATACGATTTGGTATGTCGGCAATTAAAGGGGTGGGAGAAAGCGCAGTTTTAGAAATCATAAAGGAACGAAAAGAGAACGGACCCTTTAATGGCTTGTTTGATGTAACCCGACGTGTCAGCCTGCGCAGCGTGAATAAAAAAACGTTTGAAGCATTAGTGTATGCCGGGGCAATGGATAGTTTCGGTTTAAACCGCTCTCAATACTTTGGTATTGGTAAAAATGAAACACTCAATCTCATTGAACTTGCTATTCGTTATGGCAATAATTTTAATGGCGATGCAGTGAAATCACAAGCAACCCTGTTTGGTGATTCTGCAGATGTTGAAATTTCAGAACCGAAAATTCCGGAATTGCCTGAATGGAATACTATCGAAAAACTAAAAAAAGAATTCGAAGTAGTCGGCATGTACATGAGCGGACACCCGTTAGATGATTTCAAGGTAGAAGCTGACGCATTCAAAACGGCTGTTATCCGGGATATTGAAAAGTATGCCGATAAAGGTGACGTTACTTTAGTAGGCTATGTATCTTCAACGGATACACGTGTCGGGAAATCAGGTGATAAATACACAATTTTTCATCTGGAAGATTTCACCGGTAGCATAGAAATCGGTTTATTTAAAAATAACTACATCAAGTTCAAAAACTATGTAGACCAAACCGGAAATGTATTATATGTACGGGGTGCCTATCAATCCGACCGCCATGATCCTGAACGTAAAAGATTCTGGATATCAGATATCCAACTGCTTAGTGAAATGCGGGAGAAAAAGTCAATGAAGGTTACCCTTACCCTAAGCCTTCAGGACGTAAACCGGGATCTCCTCCAAGGCCTCAGCGGGATTATGGAAAAACACCCCGGAAAGGATAGTATCATCGTAAAAGTGATTGAGCATACCGAACAAATCGACGTACTTATGCGCAACAAAGTGGGCGGAATTTCAGCGGATAAGGAGGTTTTGAACAGTTTGGGGAAATTTGGGGAGGTCACTTTGAACCTGAGCTAGCTAAATTTGTGCCACCTGCCGATAACCCTTGGGAACTTTTCGGGCGGGGCAGCGTTTTAGTTAATACTTAGATATTAAAATAGCAAAAACCAACTAGACCTCTTTATGGCAGTAGAATTTACCGATGCAAACTTCAAGCAAACAGTGCTTGACAGTGCAAAACTTTCCGTAATCGATTTTTGGGCAGAATGGTGCGGTCCGTGCCGCGTTGTAGGCCCGGTTATTGAAGAACTTGCCAAGGATTATGATGGCAAAGTAAATATCGGAAAAGTGAATGTAGACTTTAACCCTGAAATTTCTATGATGTACGGTATCCGTAACATCCCTACCATTCTGTTCATTAAAAATGGTCAGGTAGTCGACAAACAGGTTGGAGCCGTGCCAAAGAGTGTGCTCGATGCAAAAGTGAAGCAACATATGTAAAAACGACATATAATGTTATGAGGCCTTCTGTCGTTAGATAGAAGGCTTTTTTATTATCTTGCATCCGTCATGTCGACTAAATCGCTGATTTCCTTACAAGACCTGCATCAGGTAGAACACCTGGAGCTGATTGCCCAACAGGTGGTGGAGGGATTTATTTTGGGGCTTCATAAAAGCCCGTTTCATGGTTTTTCTGTTGAGTTTGCCGAGCACCGGATTTATAACCCGGGCGAGGCAACACGTCATATCGACTGGAAAGTATTCGGCAGAACAGATAAGCTGTTTACCAAAAAATATGAGGAGGAAACGAATCTGAGATGCCAGATAGTAATTGACGCTTCCAGTAGTATGTATTTTCCTGAGCCGGATAAACAGAAGGAAGGATTGCATGTAAATAAACTCATTTTTTCTGCCATTTGCGCAAGTGCCTTAATCCACTTGCTAAAATTGCAGCGCGATGCAGCTGGCCTCACCATTTTTGCTGATGAATTATTGGTGCATACAAAAGCAGCAAGTAGCAATGTGCATCATAAAATGATACAATCCCAGCTGGAGAGTTTTATCGGTAAATCAAGCCGCAACGTAACAACCGATGCGGGAAAATGCCTGCACCAGATAGCAGATAGTGTTCATCGAAGAAGTCTCGTGGTCATCTTTAGCGATATGTTTGATGATGCCACCAAAACGGAGGATATGTTTGCCGCACTGCAACATCTCAAGCACAATAAACATGAAGTAATTGTTTTTCATGTTACCGATAAGCGCCATGAACTGGACTTTTTATATGATAACCGCCCCTATGTTTTTGTTGATATGGAATCCGGTGAAAAAGTTCGTGTGCGAAGTAATGAAGTAAAAGCCTCTTATCAGGAAAATATGCAGGCCTACATGAAAGCACTGAAATTGCGCTGCGGCCAATACGGCATCGATTTTATTGATGCGGATATGATGGACGATTTTAGAAATGTGCTGTTGCCCTACCTGGTGAAACGCTCCAGATTGAAATAATAAATCGAATAGTTTACCGCTGCTGAAAATTTCAATCAATTGCACCATAGCGGATACCGGAATGATGAATACTCCACTCGGGCACATGCGAAAAGTTAAGTTGACCATTCATGAAATTAAATTATAAAGTCTTAGGTGAGGGGAGTCCTGTCGTAATTCTGCATGGCTTATTTGGCATGCTCGATAATTGGATAACTTTTGGAAGAGCGCTTTCAGCCAACTATAAGGTGTTTCTTGTCGACCAGCGCAATCATGGCAATTCGCCCCACTCGGAAGCGCATAGTTATACCTTAATGGCTGAGGATTTATTAGCGTTTTGTGAAGAGCATCAATTGCAAAAAATCACATTAATTGGTCATTCCATGGGTGCTAAAACGGCTATGCGGTTTGCACTCGACAACCCGGAAAGAGTGGCTAACTTAATTGTAATTGATATGGGCGTGCAGCAATATACAGGTGGGCATGAAACCATATTCAGGGCATTGCGGACACTTGATCTGGAGTCTGTTACATCGCGCAAAGAAGCCGAATTTGCACTTACAGAATTAATTCCTGAACCGGGTGTAAGACAGTTTTTATTAAAAAATTTGCATCGGACAGAGGACAACACCTACGAATGGAAGTTTAATCTGGAGGCTTTATATCAACATTATGCTGAAACCTTATCCGGCATAACAGCATCCGAACCGTACTATGGAAAAGTAACCTGCATCAGAGGCGGAAATTCAGGCTATGTGCAGGATGCAGATTGGGATGCATTCACGGCAATTTTCCCGAATGCACAATTATTTACTGTTCCGGATGCTGGTCATTGGGTGCATGCAGATCAACCGGAAGCATTGTTGACTTTGGTTGAAAAGATAATAGCATAAAAAAAGACTGCGATAAGCAGTCTTTTTTATATTGTCTTAAAAAGAATTACAAGGTTCCCCTTAATTCCTGTTCGCGTTCGATAGCTTCAAATAAAGCTTTGAAATTGCCTTTTCCGAAACTACGCGCGCCGTGTCGTTGGATAATTTCATAGAATACTGTCGGACGATCCTCTACCGGCTTGGTAAACAATTGCAGCAGGTAACCTTCCTCATCGCGATCTATGAGAATATTGAGTTTTTTTAATGCTTCAAAGTCTTCATCAATATGACCAACGCGATCCAAAACATCTTCATAGTAGGTTTCAGGCACATATAAAAATTCAACACCACGAGCGCGTAACTCCGTTACCGTTTCGATAATGTTGTCAGTTGCAATAGCAATATGTTGCACACCGGCACCTTTATAAAAATCGATATATTCTTCGATTTGTGATTTTTTCTTTCCTTCAGCAGGCTCGTTAATCGGAAACTTCACAAATCCGTTGCCATTACTCACCACCTTGCTCATCAGGGCTGAATATTCTGTTGAAATATCCTTGTCATCAAAAGTAATCAGTAACTGAAAGCCCATTACCTGCTCGTAAAATTTCACCCATTCATTCATTTGTCCGAGCTCTACATTGCCAACACAGTGGTCAACATACTTGAGGCCGATTGGCTTAACCGGCACGTTTGATTTTTTTGGTGCAAAACCAGGTAAAAATGCTCCGGTATAATTTTTCCTTTCTACGAATTTATGTATGGTTTCGCCATAGGTTTGAATAGCTGAAATAACTACCTCGCCATGCTCATCCTGCATACGTGTTGGGGCGATTACACTTTTAGCACCACGTTTAATGGTTTCTTCATAGCTTTTGGTAGCATCGTCAACCCACAAGGCTAACACCTTTACCCCATCACCATGTTTACGCACGTGTTGTGAAATATCACTCTCCGGGTCGAACGAGGTGGTAAGTACCAAACGAATTTTGCCTTGTTGCAACACATAGCTAGCACGATCCTTAATACCGGTTTCCAATCCGGCATAAGCCACTAATTCATAACCCCACGCCGACTGATAATAATAAGCCGACTGCTTTGCATTACCCACATAAAATTCAATATGATCCGTACCATTCAAAGGCAAAAAATCGGTCACAATTTGAGGATTAGATGTTAAGGTTGATTGTTCCATGATTTGTATTGTTATCCTGATTAAGAATTTGATTTAATTGATGATATTAAACGGTTGAAAGTGGCCTTTTATTAGCCGATTAGCCAATTAGCCGATTAGCCGTCTTTTTTATTCACTATTTGTGCCAATTATGTGCATTGATTTTTTTAAAGTATTTATGTGTAACTCAAATTATTTTATAATGATTTCTTTGTTGAACTTATAATGATGTTTAGAATTTTTCGATTGATAATGCTTGTGATTCCAAATGTTCCGCATTCGGATAATTCACTGAAGCTCTGCATAACCTAATCCAATAGATGGTTTCTTCTGCTTCCTTGCCGGCGATTTTCATTTTGTGTATGAAATCAAGTTTGCTTTCCGCATTTTGTGCCTCGTGTACAAGTGCGCCTATACTTGTGCCGGAGCGCCATAATTGTCTGGACATCAGAAAAAGCCTTTGTGATTCTAACAATGAACAATAGGTCATTACATCAACTGAAAAAGCAAAGGTCAGTTCTAAAATCAAGTTGCCCTTTTTGTATTTACTCATGGTCAGCAAATAATTTGCACGCAACAATTGAAGTGCATATGTTAATATTTGCCTAAATATATGAGTTCAAAAACAGGATACTTAAATACTTAAATGTTTCAAACGCAAATCATAAGTAAAGAACAACCAAATAAACTAATAACCAGTAAACCGTAAGCGCTTAAATATAAATTTATCTTCCCACTAAATTTTTTTACCAAACCCATCACCCCCCTAATCACCCAATCCTCAATCCTCAATCCTCAATCCTCCCTAATCATCAAATCCCCCAATCAACTAATCGGCTAATCCTCCAATCAGCTGAGCCACGACAAATAATATTCCTTATCCTCAATCTCCAAAGCATCTTCTGTCAGTTGCAAAGGTTTGAATGGGTCTATCATTACGGCTAATTCTTTTGTTTCTGTTTTGCCGATGGAGCCTTCATAGGTGCCGGGGTGCGGACCATGAGGGATTCCTCCGGGATGTAAGGTGATTTGTCCGCGCTCAACACTTTTTCTGCTCATAAAATCACCATCCACGTAATACAATATTTCATCCGAATCGATATTACTGTGATTGTATGGCGCAGGAATAGCAAGTGGATGATAATCATACATACGCGGTACAAAACTGCATACCACAAAATTTCGCGCTTCAAAAGTTTGATGCACCGGTGGTGGTTGATGCACTCTTCCGGTGATGGGTTCGAAATTGTGTATACTAAATGCCCATGGATAAACATATCCATCCCAACCAATTAAATCGAATGGATGATTGGCATAATGGTACGGATAGATAATACCCTGCTTTTTTATCTTGAAGTAATAATCACCAACCTCATCGTACGTTTTCAGATTTTCCGGAACTTTAATGTCACGCTCACAAAAAGGCGCATGTTCCATTAACTGACCTACTTTGTTCATGTAGCGTTTTGGAAATTCGATAGGTGAAAACGATTCAACTATCAAAAGGCGATTGTTTTCCGTTTCAAAATGTATCTGATAAATCGTTCCACGCGGAACCACTACATAATCTCCGTATTCAAATGCAATTTCGCCGTAGGCACTTAATAATTTACCCTTTCCTTCGTGAATGAAAATCATTTCATCTGCATCCACGTTCTTATAGAAGTAATCCGTCATGCTCTTTCTCGGAGCAGCTAACGAAATGTGTAAATCGCTATTCACCAACACCGCCTTGCGACTTTCCAGAAAATCATCCGCAGGCGCAATCTTGAACCCTTTCAGCGAGCGGTGCTTGAGCTGTCGGCTTAATACAACCTTTGGTTCAACACTGTAAGCTTCTCCAACCTGTTTAATTTTAGTTGGCGGATACAGGTGATACAATAATGAATAGGTATTACTGAATCCTTCGGTAGAAAACAGTTCTTCGTGATATAACGAGCCGTCTGGCTTACGGTACTGGGTATGCCTCTTCTGCGGCACCTGCCCCCTTAAGCAATAAAATGGCATAGTAGTCCTTTTAAGTATGCACTACAAAGGTAACAAAAACCCACCCTGTAAAGAGTGACTTTTATCAATACCAGGTGCAAAACGGCAAACCTGTTGATTTACAGGCCTCTGCGCTTAATTTCCTTGTGTATAAGCGATAATTCCCTGCTCATTTGACCACTCACGGATTTATTCTCCTGAGCACGGCGAATCAGGTAAGGTATAACATCCTTCACCGGTCCGTAAGGGAGGTATTTGGCCACGTTAAATCCGCCTTTCGCCAAATTATAAGTAATTTGATCACTCATGCCATACAGTTGCGAGAACCAAAAATGTGGATGATTAGCCGGAATTCCCCGTTCTTGCATCGTTGTAGCAAGTTGCATGCTGCTGTCTTCATTATGTGTAGCTGCACAAACCGCAACATTATGCATATTGTCTAAACACAATTGAATGGCAAGATTATAATCCCGGTCAGTTGCTGCTTTATTGGGTTGAATCGGATCGGTATAGCCTAATTCAGTTGCCCGTTTCCTCTCCTTATCCATATAAGCGCCACGCACCGGTTTTAACCCCAAAATATAGCCATGCGATTGTGCGTCTGCTAACGAACGCTGACAAAATGCAAGCCTGTCGTGGCGATACATTTGTGGCGTGCTATACACAACCGCTTTTTGTTTATTGAAGGTGCGCATAAGCTCGAAGGTCAGGTTGTCAATTGCATCCTGAATCCAGCTCTCTTCAGCATCTACAAACAATCCTACGCCATTATCCGCAGCGGCTTGTGCAATGGCAAACATGCGTGTGTAGAGTGCCTCTTTTTCAGTCTGCTCAGCTGCTGAAAGGGCACTTCCCGTATTGAGTTTTTCTAATAAGGCAAATGAAGTTAAACCCGTTACCTTACAACTGATAAATGGAATATTTTTCTTGCCTGCGGCGAATTGTAAAATATGAATTAACTCGTTTTTGGTACGTTCAAATTCTGCTTCAGACTCCTTCCCCTCAACCCCATAGTCAATGATGGCACTAATGCCGAATTTTTCCAGCTCGGCCAGCACTTTTTTGGTTTCCTCCAGGGTTTCACCGCCACAAAATTGCTCATATACCGTTTTCTTAATCAACCATTTCACCGGTAAATGCATCTTAATGGATAAGGATGCCATCGTAGTGAGTACATTGGTTAAAACAGGGTGATTCATCATCCTGAACAACTGGTATTCCCATTTTAAGGCTTTATCGGTCCGGCCTGAAAATGCAGTGGCCGTATCATTGAAGTCAACACGAGGTGCGGGTTCCAAAATCAATAGAATTTGTGCAAATATACATTCAACTCTATATTTAGGCCATGATGAAAATCTTTTCGGGAAAGAATAGGACGTGCCGACTGTTCGGGATGCTGTATCTGACGCTACTGACCAACGTTTCCATTGCCCAAACCTATACCTCTTATTTTACGGGCGACACCAGTGATGTGGTAACGGCACCACTGTCGGGAACTGTACTCATGGGAGGCGCCACAGAAAATGATAATGCCATGCGTTGGTTTCTGGAGAGGGCCGATGGCGGTGATATAGTTGTATTACGGGCTTCAGGGGATGATGGTTATAACGACTATTTCTTTGAAGATTTAGGCGTTACAGTCAATTCTGTCGAATCCATCGTTTGCCTTGAACCGGCATCAGGTTCAGATCCGTACATCCTACAGCAGGTGCAAAATGCTGAGGCACTCTGGTTTGCCGGTGGCGATCAGTGGGATTACGTGTCCTATTGGCGCGATACACCTCTGGAAGATGTGTTCAACGACTTAATCCTCAATAAAAAA
Source organism: Bacteroidota bacterium (assembly GCA_029571985.1). GTDB lineage: Bacteria > Bacteroidota > Bacteroidia > Chitinophagales > BACL12 > UBA7236. The sequence goes on from JAKQVC010000058.1 coordinate 44,412, forward strand.
ATTACCATCGGTGGAACCAGCGCCGGATGTGCCATTCAGGGACAGGCGTATTTTTCTGCCGAAAACGGAAGTGTTACCACCAATATCGCACTCAACAATCCTTACCACAATACCATGACCCTGGGGTATAACGATTTTCTGCAAAATCCATTTTTATGGAATACCATTTCAGATACGCATTATGATAACCCGGATCGCCGCGGCCGACATGCTGCTTTTCTGGCTAGGTTATATACGGATTATGGCGTACCGTTTTTTGGTATCGGGGTTGAAGAATATACTGCAGTATGTATCGATGAAAATGGTTTGGCACGTGTTTATGGCAGCTATCCGGATTATGACGATTATGCTTTTTTTCTGCAACCGAATTGTCCGGGTCCCAATAACCCCGAAACCTGCAATGCGGATGATCCAATTACCTGGAACAGAGATAATGCCGCTTTGAAAGTAATACGTATTCCCGGAACGGAAGATGGCTCCGTATCCTTAAATTTGGTGGATTGGAAAACACTCTCTGGCGCAGATACCATGTGGCAAAACTGGTGGATTGAGGCAGGTGATATTTTCTATGCGGAAAATCAACAACCAATTGATTGTTCGGTGGGTATCATCCCTTCAACACTCGAAGCATTTCAGGTTTCACCTAATCCGGCTTCAACTTATATACAAATTACACAGCCTGCCGGCACAGCAATGGAATACGCAATTGCAAATCTGGAAGGAAAAATAATCCAATCCGGAATCGTTACAGGACAGGAAAAGTTGAATATAGCCGACTTACCGGATGGTATGTATTGTATTTCGTTTACGCATCAGCAAATAAGAGGGAGCGGATATTTTATCAAATTATAATCTGACTATCGAATCAGTTGTAATGTTCCGCATTTATTCGTGGTAATGCCACTGATATTTGTCGTGTAGCGCAAAACATAAACGTATACCCCCACGTCTGCCGGTTTATTGTTGATGGTGCCATCCCAGCCTGTAGGGTTTTGAGTGCCGCTATAAACAAGACTACCCCATCGGTCGTAAACATCCAATTGGTCAACGGTAACATTTTCTGATTGCACACGATAGATATCGTTTACGCCATCATTATTGGGAGAAAATGCATTTGGGAAATAAAAAATTTCCGGGCAATCGTATATCCAATGTGTGCCAACACGCACCGTATCAACAGCGCAACCATTGTCAATAAGTGCCGTATAAACACCCTCCTGTGTGAAGGTACGCACACTGCCCAGCGGACCATCTGTCCAACTTACAACAGGATGCACGTTAAGTGGTTGTTCGATAAACTGAGATACATCCAATGTAACGGAACTGCCTTTACAAAAAAATGTATCGGTGTATGCAGTTTGAATCGGCATCGGCTGCACAGCAATATCATCTACAAATATATACGCCTTTGCAGGCATACCGCCACTGCCAACGCAAGGTGCGACGGCTTCACTATAATTATTTCCGACAGTGAGAAAATGTTCATTGCCTGTGGCAATAAAACAAAATGAAACATGATACCAGCCTTCTTTAGTTGAAATAGGATACTGTGGTTCTGTGCACAGAATCTGTTCATACAAAGTCATTTGTGTATTAAATCCATTGCTGATGGTATCCATTAAAGAATCTGAAGTGAGATAAATACAAAATGCTGACGGGTAACAAGTGCTTTCATCCGCAATACTCACGTAAGCTTCTGCCTGATATGCATGATTTTTTATAAGAGGTTCAGTGATCTGTGTTTGAATAAACTCTCGGTATATCGGACCCGACTCTTCGGCAATATAAATGCCGGCATACCCATTTCCGGAATGCGGTATTTCAGACCCAATATAATTTGTTGGTGTCGAAACAACACCCGTGACATCACAAGTATTAAAGTAATCGGCTTTCGCAATATTGGCTTCAAACCAGCCATCTGCCAGCTGTAACAGCGAAGTGGTGTCCGGACAGGCAAGCATAATTTCGAAATCCCCGTTTTGAATCACATTCTGTGCCCATACCTGTCCCGCAAGCAGTATCGCCATACAGGCAATACCTAAGCGGTAATATAGGCTGGTTTGGGGCTTCATGTGCAGCTGACGACAGGTTTACCTGTTGTTATCAAAGGTAGTGTTAAGTTGCAATTTAGTGTCATTCAGGCGTAAAATAAGTATGTCTAACACGGTGAATTGTATATCTTTACCCCGTGCAGAGTTTCGTCGTTTCAGCGAGAAAATACAGGCCGTCGTCATGGCAGGATGTGATTGGTCAGGATCAGGTGGTAGCCACACTCAAAAATGCCATTCGCAATAACCATCTTGCGCAGTCGTTTTTGTTTTGTGGTCCTCGTGGTGTTGGCAAAACCACCTGCGCACGTATTTTGGCTAAAACCATCAACTGTGAAGATATCCAATCGAATGGTGAGGCTTGTAATGCATGTGAAAGTTGTAAGTCGTTTAACGAAAATGCATCTTTTAATATTCACGAGGTAGATGCGGCCTCTAATAATTCTGTCGATGATATCAGAAACCTGGTCGATCAGGTACGGTATGCCCCGGCTTCCGGTAAATTCAAGATATACATCATCGATGAGGTTCATATGCTCAGCTCAGCCGCTTTCAATGCATTTTTGAAAACGTTGGAAGAGCCGCCTGCTTATGTCAAGTTTATACTGGCCACAACAGAAAAGCATAAAATTATCCCAACTATCCTGAGCCGTTGTCAGATTTTCGATTTTAATCGCATCCGCATTCGCGATATGGTTAAGCAATTGGATATTATCTGTTCCAACGAGGGCATTGCCGTTAACGAGGAGGCTTTGCATCTCATTGCCCAACGTGCGGATGGCGCCATGCGGGATGCATTAAGTATTTTCGACCGTATTACTTCCTTCTCCGGAAAAAAAATAGAGCCGAAAGATGTCATTGAGAATTTAAATATTCTTGATTACGAATACTTTTTCAAAATTACAGATGCAGCAGCTGCTGAAGATGTTACATCTGCGTTGGTTATGTTCGATGAAATCGTGAATAAAGGTTTTGATGGGGATGTTTTTATCAATGGTATGGCCGAACATTTTCGCAATCTGCTGATGTGTAAACATGAACAAACGGTGGCATTGCTGGATACAAGTGAAGCGGCTATCGGACGGTATACAAATCAGGCGGCAATTATTTCAGCATCGTTTTTATTGAGTGGATTAAATATTCTGAATACGGCTGATATTCAATATCGCGGTGTTAAAAATAAACGCCTGCATGTCGAACTGGCCATCATGAAATTGTGCTATGTGCACCGCGCTGTTGCTAACATCGAATCAGGTGTACCGGAAAAAAAAACGGCTGACCTGACCAAAACACAACCGGTTACCGAAAAAAAAAGACCTGAACCTCCTGTTGACACTACGCTGATACCGCCGGTTGATCAACCCAATCCAATACCGGAAGTAAAAAAAGTGGTACAGCCTATTGCTACGGTTAAAGTGCAAAATGCCAATTTACAAGTTCCGCCTCCGGAAGAGGTTGAAACGGTTATGATTCCCAAAAAAACCGACCTGCGCAATCAGGTAAAATTGCAGGAAGAAAAAAATAAAGTCGTTTCAACACAGCAGCAGCAAAATGGTACTATTGTTGCAATCTCTCCTGAAACTTTTTTTGTGGCATGGAAGCAATATGCTGCTTTAATTCGTCAGGATAAACAAACGGAAGCGAGCATAATGGATAATGCAGCCGTTACCATCGACAATCAGAATATCGTAAGTGTCAAACTCGAAAACCATATTGAAATAAACCTGCTGAAGGGCATCCAAAATGAATTAAGTGATTTTATACGCGAATCTCTTCAGAATGATACATTTGAAATTAATTTTTTAGTTGAAACGAAACAAGCAGAAAAAGTAAAACGTCCTTACACCCAACAGGAAAAATATCGCAAGATGGAAGAATTGAATCCGCTCATCCGCGATTTACGTGAAAAGTTGGGATTTGAATTGGACTATTAAATCATCATAAAATGCAAATAAAAAAATACGCTATGCACAAATTGATAGTTTATGGATTGTTGTTCATGACAATGACAACCGCAACGGCTCAAACAAGTGGTTCAAGCTCCAGTTCCGGAAGCAACTCAACCCAGTCCGGCAACACAGGTAAGCCACCAACCGCAAGCAGTTCTTCGGTGAGTTCAACAGGTCAAACCGTTGGTCCTGTTCGCGTAGATCCGGGCACGCCTGATCCGTTTACAATATTTAATCAGACAACAGGTGCTTCGGGTGCACAGCAATTAGATGGTGGTAAATACCCCTATATGCAAGTGCCTGGCGATCCAACCCGCACGCGTATTTATACACTGAAAAATGGTATGAAAGTATACCTCAGTCAGAACAAAACAGAACCGCGTATTCAAACCTATATCGCCGTGCGCACCGGGTCAAACAACGACCCAAAAGAAACGACCGGTTTGGCGCACTATCTGGAACATATGATGTTTAAGGGAACCTCCCAAATTGGTACTACCGGTTGGGACCGTGAGCAAATGGTGATTAACGGTATTTCACAATTATATGAGAAACATCGCAAAGAAACAGACCCTGAAAAAAAGAAAGAAATCTATCGCGAGATTGATTTGATGAGTCAGGAGGCCGCAAAATTTGCAGTGCCAAACGAATATGATAAAATGATTACTTCCTTAGGTGCAAAAGGAACTAATGCCTATACCAGCAAGGAGCAAACCGTTTATGTAAACGATATCCCGTCAAACGAACTGGATAAATGGCTGCTCATTGAAAGCGAACGTTTCCGCACTTGTGTGTTGCGCCTGTTCCACACTGAAATGGAAGCTGTATATGAGGAATACAACATGAGTCAGGATCGCGATGGAAGTAAAATGTTTGAAGCGTATTATAAAGCATTATTTCCAACAACACCATACGGACAACAAACTACTATTGGCGAGGGTGAACATTTAAAAAACCCATCCATGGTAAATATCATGGGATATTTCTATACCTATTATGTGCCTAATAATATGGCTATTTGTTTGAGTGGTGATATCGATTATGATAAAACAATTGCCCTCATTGATGCCTACTTTGGCGGATATTTCAATAAGCCTGTTGATGTACGTCATTTCGATAAAGAAAAACCATTAATGGAAGTGCAGCGCCGTGACGTTTACGGACAGGAAGCTGCAAGCCTGATGATGGGTTGGAAATTCCCAGGCGCCAATACCAAAGAAGGTATGCTGGGTGAGCTGGTTGCAGGCATGTTGTATAATGCACAGGCGGGTTTAATTGACCTGAATTTAAATCAACAGCAAAAGGTATTGTCAGCACAGACTTATTACACCGAGTGGCGTGATTACAGTGTATTGACGATGACCGCATCTCCACGTGATGGTCAAACCCTGGAAGAATGTGAGCAGTTGATGCTCGCGCAAATTGAAAAACTGCGAAAAGGGGAGTTTGATGATTGGCTGATTAATGCGGTTGTCAATGATTATAAACTTTCGCGCACCCGCTCCTTCGAAACAAATTCAGGCAGAGCAAGCGCATTTGTTTCGGCATTTATTCGCGGGATAGAGTGGGGGTCTTATGTGAACCGATATAATTCCATGGAAAAGATTACCAAGCAGGAGGTAATGGAATTTGTGAATGAATATCTGGGTGCCAGTAATTATGCGATTATCTATAAGCGTCAGGGTGAGGATAAAAATGTAAAGAAAGTTGAGAAGCCTGCCATAACTCCTGTTGAAGCGAATCGAGATGTACAATCGCAATTTTTAACGGATTTCATGAAATTGCCCGGAACACGCATTCAGCCGGATTTTGTTGATTACAAAGAACGCATTAAAAATGTGCCTTTGACGAACGGCGTGCCATTAAATTATATCCGTAATAATGAAAATGATTTGTTTGAATTGTATTACATATTTGATATGGGTACAAATTATGACGCCACATTAGAATTTGCGATTAATTTTCTACCTTATCTCGGAACGGATAAATACAGTCCTGCTGAACTGCAGAAAGAGTTCTTTAAATTGGGATTGTCCTTTAATGTGAATGTATCCACTGACCGTGTGTACGTTTCCTTGTCCGGACTGGAAGCCAATCTCGAAAAAGGTATTCAGTTATTTGAGCATCTCCTAAATAATGTGGTACCTGACAATAAGGCGTATAAAGAATTTGTTGACGGTATTGAAAAGGAACGCACCGATTTAAAATCAAATAAATCTTATATCCTTTCTGGTGCATTGGCAACCTATGCACGTTATGGCGCCGATAATCCGCAAACAAGTGATTTAACTATTCAGGAATTAAAAAACACCCTGCCGTCAGAATTAACCACTCAAATCAAACAATTAACTGGATTTAAGCATCGCGTATTTTATTATGGTATGAAGGATATTGACGCAGTAAAAGGCCTGCTGGATACCTATCATAAAACACCGGCCACTTTGCAGGATTATCCAAAACCGATTGTATATACCGAGCAGGAAACAAAATCGAATCAAATACTCTTTGTGCATTATCCAATGGGACAGGCTCAGGTGATGTTTATGTCGAAGGATGAAACCTTTAATAAATCCCTGCTGTCGGAGGCTCGTTTATTCAATGAATATTTTGGCAGCGGATTAAGCAGTATTGTTTTCCAGGAAATTCGTGAAACAAAAGCCTTGGCTTATTCAGCATATGCGAGCTTTACAACGCCCGCTAATGCAAACGAAGCGCATTATGTGCGCGCTGCCGTAAGTACGCAATACGATAAAATGCCGGCTGCTATAAATGCCATGCTTGATATCATGAGTAATATGCCTCAGGCGCAAGAGCAATTTGATGCAAGCCTCGAATCTGCACTCAAACAAATAGAAAGCGAACGTATCGTAAGAAGTAACGTGTATTGGAGTTATGAGAATGCATTGCGTAAAGGAATTAATTATGATATTCGTCGGGATATTTATATGCAAATGCGTGGCATGAGTATGCAGGATTTGCAGGGATTTTTCGACGACCACATCAGCGATCGTCATTATACCATTCTTGTAATGGGCGATCGCGCGAAACTTGACCTCAATTATCTGAAAACAATGGGCGAATTCAGGGAGGTGACACTCGAAGAAATTTTCGGGTATTAATTCTTGAAATTCATTTCCTATTTACAAAGGCTGTCGCAGAAATTGTGACAGCCTTTTTTTATGCATCATCTTATCGCAACCGCCTATCATGTGCATATACCCACCGGCGCTAACCTGCTTTCCAAACCGAAGACTCGGGACACCACTGCCCTCTGCCGGCCAATCATCTACCACATTTTCACACTTTCACACGCTCACATTTGCATTCCATCCCGAGTACTCGGGACTCCGCTGCGCTACGTCGGCTAATCATCCAATCGGCTAATCCCGAGTACTCGGGACTCCGCTACGCTGCGTCGGCTAATCATCCAATCGGCTAATCATCCAATCGGCTAATCGGCTAATCGGCTAATTGGCTAATCGGCTAATCGGCTAATCCCCCTCTTCCCAACATAACGTATTACTCCGTATTTTCGCACCATAATACTCTAGACTGTATGGCAGAAGTGATTAGAATGCCCCGTATGAGCGATACCATGACCGAAGGCACCTTTGTGGAATGGCATAAAAAGGTTGGGGATACGGTTAAATCCGGTGATATTCTTGCCGAAGTGGAAACCGATAAGGCAACCATGGAGCTTGAAAACTATGTGAAAGGCACCCTCCTGTACATTGGCGTTGAAAAAGGCCAGGCTGCTCAGGTAGACCAGATTATCGCTATCGTTGGCAAAGAGGGTGAAGATTTCCAGGCGCTGTTACAAGATGCCCCGGTGGCTAAATCAGAACCTAAAACTGAGGTTGCACCTGTTTCGGAGCCAAAAACAAGCGCTCCTGTTGAAACACAATCAGAAAGTACTGACGACTCCAGAATAAAAGCTTCACCACTCGCCAAAAAAATCGCGAAAGAAAAGGGCCTTGACCTGCAGGCTATTGCGGGCACTGGTCCTGATGGTCGTATTATTAAAAAAGACGTTGAGCAGGTTCAACCACAATCAACCCAAACATCAACCACCCAAACCGCTATCCAAACCACGGTTGCCGGCATTGAAAGTTTTGAGGAAATTCCGGTTTCGCAAATGCGTAAGGTTATTGCGCAGCGACTTGCACAAAGCAAATTCTCTGCACCGCATTTTTATCTGACCATTTCGGTTGATATGGACAATGCCATGGCTGCCCGTGCCTCGATGAATACGGTTAGTCCCGTGAAAATTTCCTTCAACGATATGATTGTGAAGGCTGCGGCGTTAGCATTGCGCAAAAATCCACAGGTAAATTCAAGTTGGCTAGGCGATAAAATTCGAATCAATAAACACGTGCACATCGGGGTAGCTGTTGCTATTCAGGATGGTCTCGTTGTACCGGTTTTGCGTTTCGCCGATCATAAATCACTCGCACAACTTTCTGCTGAAACGGCTGATTTAGCTGCCCGCGCAAAAGATAGAAAATTGCAACCCGCCGATTGGGAGGGTAACACGTTCACCATCTCGAACCTCGGCATGATGGGTATCGAAGAATTCACCGCTATTATCAACCCGCCTGATGCCTGTATTCTGGCAGTAGGTGGTATACAGCAAGTGCCGGTTGTGAAAAATGGACAGGTAGTTCCCGGAAATGTGATGAAACTTACCATGAGCTGCGATCACCGTGTGGTTGACGGAGCCGTGGGTGCACAATTCCTTAAAAACCTGAAGGAATACCTCGAAGATCCAGTGCGCATGCTTATTTAATGGTGAACTAATTCACGTCCGGGCGAATTATATAATTATGCAAAAGAAAACGCTCGTAGTTGGCGCCAGCGAAAACCCGGAACGTTACGCGAATAAGGCTGTGCGTAAACTGAAACGCTATGGTCATCCGGTATTAGCTTTTGGTAAAGTGGGGGGAAGTATAGATGATACGCCAATAGAAACGGCTTGGCCCGAAAATGAGCAAATCGATACCATCACCCTTTACCTCAATCCTGCACACCAGCGCGCTTTTTACGATAGAATTATACAAGCTGCTCCCAACAGGATTATTTTTAATCCGGGCACAGAAAATCCGGAACTGGAATCACTCGCCCAACAACACGGTATTGAAACGATTGAAGCCTGTACCTTAGTTTTGCTCTCAGTCGACCAATATTAATTCCCTCTACCATTACAGGCATTTGAGAACAGCACTTTCACATACAGAAGAAAACTACCTGAAGGCTATTTTCAAATTGTCGGAGCTGAATGATGACAAAGTAAGCACCAACTCAATTGCTGAAAAACTGAATACGACTGCAGCATCGGTGACAGATATGCTGAAAAAACTGTCGACTAAAAAACTTATCAATTACGAAAAATACTACGGCGTTTCACTTACTGAGAAAGGCAAAAAAGTGGCCAAAGACTTAATTCGCAAACACCGACTCTGGGAAACGTTTTTAGTAGATAAATTGAAATTTAGCTGGGATGAAGTAGATGAACTGGCCGAACAACTCGAACATATCCGCTCCGAAATTTTAACCGACCGCATCGACTTATTTCTTGGATATCCAAAATTTGACCCGCACGGCGACCCTATCCCCGATAAAAATGGCAATATTGCTTATCATGAAGATGTTACACTGGATGCCATGCATAAGGGCGATCAGGGTATTATTGTTGCCGTTATCGATCACGCACCTGCATTTTTACAATACCTCGATAAAATAAATCTGGTTCTGCATACGCGTATTAAAATAAAAGAGGAAGAAGAATTTGACCAGAGCAAAACCATTATCCTCAATAATAAAATCGAAATCGTAATCTCTCAAAAGGTAGCGGCAAATTTACTGGTGCGTAAAGTGAAATAAACGTAAACCATCCGCTCCTCCGGCACCGGTATGCAATTGTTATCATTAGTTAGGTAAGGTGCTGTTCATGTAGGCCCAAAATAGCAATGCTTTCCGCTCTTTGGTTAAGAACCCGCTAGCCACAGCCGTTGTAACTGGTGATGTCTGCAGGCCGTTTTAGAATTAGGTGTATATAATTAGTAATTTAGACTAATCTAAAAAATATTTTATATTTGCCGTAAATTAGGAGGATGAGATGAAGAATGAGTTTATATCGGCCGGCACCGGGAAATCGCTGGAAGATGTGCACAGCAGTGTAGATACCACCGGTCGTGGCTCCCGATGGAAAAGGTTTCTGGCATTCGTTGGCCCGGCTTATCTGGTAAGCGTAGGCTATATGGATCCGGGCAATTGGGCAACCGACCTGGCAGCAGGCAGCAGCTTTGGTTATACGCTCATTTGGGTTTTACTCATGAGTAACCTGATGGCTATCCTTTTGCAAAGTCATAGCGCCAGGCTCGGCATCGTGCGTGGTCAGGACCTGGCTCAGGCAAGCAGGGCTACCTATCCGCCAATGGTCAATATTCCACTCTACATATTTGCCGAAATTGCCATAGCTGCTTGCGATTTAGCGGAGGTTTTAGGCTTGGCCATCGGATTAAATCTTTTATTCGGTATACCCTTGTTATGGGGGGTAAGCATTGCTGTACTGGATTGTATTTTATTGTTAATGATTCTCCATTTTGGTATTCGAAAAATGGAAGCCTTTATTATTTCAATGGTATTTATCATGGGGGCTTCTTTTTGTGTTGAAGTGTTTTTAGCCGGTCCGGAACCCGCAGGCATTTTCAGTGGATTTGTACCGTCAATTCCGAATAATACAGCATTATATATTGCCATTGGTATTATCGGTGCAACAGTAATGCCGCATAATTTATATCTGCACAGCGCCTTAGTGCAAACGCGCAAATTTGAACCTACTAACGAAGGCAAGAAACGTGCAATTAAATTTAATTTAATTGATAGCACGATTGCGTTGAACCTTGCGTTTTTTGTGAATGCAAGTATTTTAATTCTGGCAGCAGCGGTTTTTTATGCAAACGGACTTACCAATATTGCAGATATTCAGGATGCGCATAAATTACTTGAGCCAATGCTGGGCACGCAGTGGGCTCCTATATTGTTTGCAGTGGCATTAATTGCCAGCGGACAGAGCTCAACTATTACGGGTACACTTGCCGGACAAATTATTATGGAAGGTTATCTCAACCTGCGCATCACCCCCTGGTTGCGGCGGTTAATAACCCGTCTGCTTGCCGTTATACCGGCATTCCTGGTCATATGGCTGAAAGGTGAAGATCAAACCGGTGAATTACTTATTTTATCTCAGGTTATCTTAAGTATGCAATTGGGCTTTGCCATTATTCCGTTGATACATTTTGTGAGTGATAAAAAACAAATGGGAATTTTTACCATCGGAACACTCGCGAAATTGGCCAGCTGGATTACTGCCATTATTATTATTTCATTGAATATCAAATTGGTGTTCAGCACCATAATGGATTTATTAAACCAACCTGACAATTGGTGGGTTTATGTATTTGTAATACCAATTGCGGTGTATGGCATATGTTTATTATTGTATATCGCTATTAAACCATTTTTTGCTCAGTCGCCTGATCAGGTTCCACACGTACATCCCGTATTGCCGGCAATGCATATCACACAGTCCGTAGCATTTCATCGTGTTGCCATTGCAGTAGATTTTTCGATGCATGATCAAACTACTATTACGCATGCAATTTCAGCAGGTGGTAAGCAGGCCGAATATTTGCTGATTCATATTGTAGAAAGTGCAGGCGCTATTGCCTTCGGCAGATATACCAAAGATCAGGAATCGAAAAAAGACATGGAACAGCTCACGGCTTATGCAGATGCATTGCGTGAACAGGGATATACGGTAGAACCTGTTTTAGGATTTGGCAGACCTACCAGGTCAATCCCCGATATCGTAAATTCCAGACAGGCAGACATACTGGTAATGGGTGCACATGGACACAGAGGTATAAAGGATCTCATTTTTGGTCAAACCATTAATACGGTGCGCCACCGCATTCAAATCCCCATTTTAGCAGCGAAATAATCTCCTGCCTGCACTTGTGTATCTTTGTGGGGTGAGAAATCCATTTCGCCCCGGAGATAAACAAGTGTATGAAAAGGTAGTACAACCTGATGAGATTGCTGCATTTGAAAGCGGCATCGTACACCATGTCTATAGCACGTTTAGTCTTGCAAAAGACGCTGAGTGGAGTACCCGTCTGTTTGTGCTCGATATGAAGGAAGAAGATGAAGAGGGGATAGGCACCTTTATTGAAGTATACCACCGCTCGCCGGCAAAAGTAAATAGCAAGGTTACCTTTACCGCTACACTTGAAGAGGTAAACGGACATGAAATTGTGTGTTCTTTTATCGCAACTGTAGGCGACCGGCTAATTGCTGAAGGCAGAACCGGACAAAAAATATTAAAAAAATCTAAAGTGAATAGCTTGCTTGAAAAGCTGTAACGTAAATGAAGCCTCAGGAATTAAATGTGCGGAATAAACGGGCAACCTTCGAGTTTGAAATAATCGACAGGTATGTGGCTGGTATTATGTTGCGTGGCAGTGAAATTAAAAGTGTGCGTGAAGGTAAAGTAAGCATGAATGATGCTTATTGTCAGTTTCGCGATGGCGAATTATGGATTAAAAACTTAAATATTTCCGAATACAAACAGGCAACAGTTTGGCAACACGAACCGTTGCGTATGCGCAAATTATTACTCAGTAAAAAAGAACTCGGTAAACTCTTAGCCAAAGTTAAGGAACGCGGGTTTACCATTATTCCATTGCGCCTGTTTATGAATGAACGCGGTTTTGCAAAAATTGAAATAGCATTGGCAAGAGGAAAAAAAGTACACGACAAACGTGCTTCCATCAAAGAAAAAGATCAAAAACGCGACCTCGACCGATCTCTGCAACGATATAAGTAATGGCCAATATCTCCTCCTTCAAGCAGGGTTCTCTGGGAAATTGTGTTCAGGTGTTCATGTGTTCATGTTCAAAACCCAACTCCACTCACCACTCACCACTCACCACTCACCACTCACCACTCACCACTCACCTTATTCCTCATTCCTCATTCCTCATTCCTCATTCCTACCAATCACTCCACTTTCCCTGGCAACATAGGCACAAACCTGAAATTATCCCCTACTTCTTTTCGAAAATCACCACCACTGGTTTTGGTGAGTTTAATCATGAGTTGATCATCTCCCGTACCTAATGGTAACACAATGATACCTCCTGGGCGCAATTGTTTGAGCAGCGCCTGCGGAATTTCTTTAGCTGCAGCTGTTATAATAATTCTGTCGAAAGGAGCCAATTCCGGCAAACCGGCATAACCATCTCCAAAAAAAGTGTGTATACGTTGATAGCCCAATAAATCAAGTTGCTTCCGCGAGGTGTCATGTAATTTTTTAAAACGTTCAATAGAATACACCTCAGCCCCCATTTCTGCCAGCACACATGCCTGATATCCCGAGCCTGTGCCCACTTCCAGCACCCGCATCCCGGACTCCAGCTCAAGCCATTCGCTCATATAAGCAACCGTATAGGGCTGACTAATCGTTTGACCCTCACCAATTTGAAAAGCTTTGTCTTCATAAGCATGCCCGAGAAATGCCGGATCCATAAATGTATGTCTCGGTATGCGATTAATGGCTGTTAATACCCGCTCATCGCTAATACCTTTACTTCTCAGCAGTTCTACCAACTCCTGCCGCATTCCCTTGTGCCTGTATGTGTCTATTCCCGGATGCATCAACGTGTGCAAAATACAGCATTTGGGGTGGCATACTTTCCACGATTATGGCCGAATTATCCACATTCGAATTCAGATAATGCAAAATGCCGTACAGCATCCCTATTTTTAAGGCACGAAATTTGACAATAACTGTAGCGTACCAATTTTTTAAATCAAAGCTGTACATCACATGATGCAAATCAAAAGACTCTTTTTACCGGTATTGCTCCTCATTAGCATATCCGCCGGCGCGCAGGCTACTATTGGCCTCAATGCACAAAAAACGTATGACATAACACCTGCAGACTATGGCTTGGTGTTCGATACTATTCGCATTCCTACCGATGATGGTGCGTCTCTTTTCGGATGGCACTTGTACCCGGGAGAGAAAAGCGATAAGTCATCCAAAAAATCTGTAATCATCAGTCACGATGGAAACGGTAATATGGGCAATGCCCTCGAACAAGCCGGTAAATTCCTCGGCCTCGGATTCCATGTATTTATGTATGATTATCGCGGCTTCGGTAAAAGCTCAGAATTTAATGTAAGCCCGAAATTTTTCATTTACCAGCAATTTGCAACGGATTTAACCGGAGCAATTGAGTATGTGAAAAAATATCATGCATTGTTGAGTATTGATTTATATGGTTATGGAATCGGAGCAGGTTTATCACTCGGTGTTGGCGCTAATAACCTAAAAGTACACCGCGTAATTGCTGATAATCCTTATACCACTTTCGAAACCGTACAGAACAGATATGAAACCAAAACAGGAACGCGTATCATGATGCCTATGGGTTATAGCCCGACACTCCTTGAGCCAAAAATGGCGCTCGAAGATAAAGGCGAACACCTTCGAGGTATTCTCCTGATTGTTGGTGAACAAGGCAGCATTATGACCAACGCCGATATGCTCGAATTGCAGGCACTGAAGAAAAAAGTGACTACAATTTATACCGTTAAAGGTGTCGATAATGACAAAAACTTTAGTAGTAACCGGGACGAGTATTTTAAACAAATCAAGGCGTTTTACGAGAAATTCCCTGATTAATCAATAAACCCAAATATATAAGCAGCCATCGGAACCCCGGTGGCTGTTTTGTTTATAGTCAATCCCGTAGCAATACGGAGGTTTTGCCTTAGTATGCGATGCCTTATCTTTGCCCAAAATCTATACGCATGATCCCGATTAAATTTGGAACTGACGGATGGCGCGCCATCATTGCCCAGGAATTTACTACTGATAATGTGGCCCGCGTAAGCAAGGCAACTGCCGATTGGATTAAGAACACATCCGCACAGCCTTCTGTGGTCATCGGTCATGATTGCCGCTTTGCCGGCGCTCTATTTGCCGAAACAGCTGCAAAGGTTTTTTGTGCAGAAGGTGTACTGGTTTATATGGCTAAAGGTTTTGTGTCTACACCTATGGTGAGTTTTGGTGCCTTCACACTTAAAACTACTGCCGGCGTTGTCATAACAGCAAGTCATAATCCGCCATCCTACAATGGATTTAAATTGAAAAGTGGATATGGTGGTCCAACAATACCTGAGGATATTGCACTGGTAGAAAATATGATACCAGATACCTATCCAGTTCCGGATACTGATTTGGCAACTTGCGAAAAACAAGGTTTATTGAAATGGGTCGACCTGGAAAATATGTACTACGATCACGTGGTAAAAAGCTTCGACCTCGATACCATTAATAATAGTGGCATGCGCATGGGCTATGATGCTATGTTTGGAGCAGGTCAAAGTATTGCCCGCCGTATTTTTAAAAATATGGTGGCATTACATTGCGACGATAATCCCGGGTTTCACGGACAAGCGCCTGAGCCAATCCACCGCAACCTTACAGAACTCAGTAACTTAATTAAAAATGATCCTTCGCTTTTGTGTGGCCTCGCTAACGATGGTGATGCAGATCGCATTGGTATGTATGATGAGAACGGCAATTTTGTGGATTCACATCATATTATTTTATTGTTAATTCACTACCTGCACCAATACAAAAAGTACACCGGTAAAGTGGTAATCGCATTCAGCGTAAGTGAAAAGGTTAAACGTTTGTGCGAACATTATGGATTGGATTATGAGGTGACGAAAATTGGTTTTAAATATATCTGCGGTAAAATGGTTACGGAAGATGTGTTGTTGGGAGGAGAAGAAAGCGGTGGTATAGCTGTGAAAGGTCATACACCTGAGCGTGATGGCATTTGGTGTGGATTGCTTTTACTGGAATTTATGGCTAAAACAGGCAAGAATCTGAATCAACTGATTGATGAAGTTTATCAGATTACCGGCTCTTTTGTTTTTGACCGTGTCGATTTGCATATTACAGATGCCTTGAAAAACACCATCATGGATATTTGTGCCCGCGATGGATTTACGCAATTTGGAAATTACACCGTACAGCGCGTAGAAAAATTAGACGGGTTTAAATTTCACTTAAGTGATAATAGTTGGGTGATGATTCGTGCAAGTGGTACAGAACCATTATTGCGTGTTTATTCTGAATCGCCTAACCGCACGGAAACAGATACCATTCTTGAAACAGTTAAACAGGTGTTGCTGGCTCAATAATTTAGTTAGTAGTGCGGATATACCACAATACGTTTATGCAGATAGCCAACCACTCACCCAAAAGGTTATACTTTAAACAGGTGCTGTTTGGTTGTTTATTGATGGCATTGATATTGCCCCACAGCGCTGCGCAATCCACCACACCTGAAACCGGCAGATTACGTGCCTTTGTGACGCCTGCAGATACGTTTACCCCAAAAAGATTAGCCCTCATTCTTGGTACGGAAACAACTTTGTATACAGGTGCAACTATCGCATTATATCAATATTGGTATAAAGATTATCCTTTGTCCGGATTCCATTTTTTTAATGATACTGGTGAGTGGTTACAATATGATAAAATGGGTCACTTCTATACGACCTACTTTGAAACAAATATTACCACCGGATTTTACAAGTGGACCGGAATGGAAGAACATAAAGCCTACATGGCAGGGGCATTAACAGCCTCAGTGCTGCAGCTGACCATTGAAGTCTTTGATGGTTTTTCAGATAAATGGGGATTTTCTATTGGCGATTTCACGGCAAATACCTTAGGCGCAGGGTTGAGTGTAGGCCAAAATTATTTATGGGATGAACAGCGCATTCGCGTTAAATTTTCTTCCCATTATGAAGATTATTCCGGGTACGATGATATTGTTCAAAACCGCGCTGCTGAATTATTTGGTACAACAGGACCTGAAAAAGTACTTAAAGATTATAACGGTCAAACCACATGGCTGAGCGTAAATCCCTCTATGTTTATGCAGGAGGATACACGATTTCCGAAGTGGTTGATGATAAGCGGAGGTTATAGTGTATCAGGGTTATTAGGCGGCTACGAAAACACCTGGTGCGAAGATCCGCTGATGCGCCCGGAAGATTGTCCGCCTGAAGATTTAATTAATTACAACCATATCGAACGGTATCGGCAATATTATCTTTCGCTCGATGTTGATTTAACGCAAATTCCGGTGCAATCGCCATACCTGAAAATGATTTTCGAAGTTTTAAATATCGTGAAGTTTCCGGCTCCGGCAATTGAATTTAATCAGGGTCAGGGCGTGAAATTTAAACCGATATATTTCTGATAGGAGAGTATTCTGAATCTGATTTAATTTTTTCTCGCCACCTGCACATAGTGATCAAAGAAAAATTCGTGCTTAAGCTTTAAGGTCTGTAAAAGCGTAAAGCCTCTGTCTGTTATAAAGGCAGCATATTCCTGCAAATCATATTGATGTGGATGTAATACATCCCCCGGAATCAATCGGAATACATGTTTAAAGAATCCGTGATTATGCGCATCAATGCTCACTACTAAAATACCACCGGGTTTCACCATTTGTGTAAGTAAGTCGTAACTCAGCTTAATATCAGAAACATGGTTGATGGCATTCATGCAAAAAACAACGTCATACTGTTTGTCGGCTGTATATTGTTCAAGGGGTGAAGCGTGAAAAGTTACATAGGGATACATCTCCGGTTTAAAGTGTGGCAGGTCAGCGGAATACATATCCAGTAAAGGGTCAACAGCATCAACCTCACAATTGCCTAATTCCATAAAAATTCCCGCCGGTCCACAACCTGCATCTAAAATGCGCATCCCCGGTTTTATTTCAACATGTTGCGCAATGGCTTGTAAAATCCCATCCCAATAGGCCCGCTTCCAGGTGTGATAAGCAGCAACATCCTTACCTTTCAGGTATTGCTGCCACCAGGTGCGTTCTGCTTTTTGGGCAAGATTCCATTTTATCGTTTTTTTCATGCGTACCTTTGTGCGACTCAAAGGTACATAAATCATGTCGATACCTGTTGGTGAAGAAGTGGTGATACTCGATTCGGGTATAATAGGTGTAATCCAGTATTATGATGGAAATACAGCCTGTATCCTCGCCAATGGAGAACTGCATCAGGCACATAAAAAGGATATTGCCAGAACAAATGCTTTTGGTGTCATCAACAAACCTGATGCGGATAAGAAACAATCCCACGAAAATACTTTGCCTCAGCAACGCGGTGTTATTATCCGATGGAAGGCGCCGGAATCGCCATCAGGTAGCTGGCCACATTTTGAAGTATCTATTGGTAATTATACAGAAACGGAGTTGTTATGCCAATATCAACTTTGGTTGAATGAAGAGGTGCATACTACTTTTCGAAAATCGCTGGCAAAAGGAGCAGAAGCTTTTTTACATCTTTTTAAACCCGACCAGATAAATGACAGGCCTGTGTGGTCTATTCAATGCTGGAAAAAAGATGCGCAGGGTGTAACTATTCAGGTAGCAGATCAGGAAATGAAATTGCGCGCCAAACAGTATGTTGCACGCATACAATCGCCTGAATTTCTGAATACCAGGCAACTGTTATTTGAAGTGCCCGTTACAGATGCTTCTCTTTTACAAAAACCGGTTGCAGAAAAGCCGGCCCTCCCGCAATTTGATTTTAATCAAAAAAAGAAGGTAGAGCAGCATCATGAAGTACTGCAAAAAGCACATATGTCCGACTTCATTGATTTACATGCAGAAAAATTACTACCGGATCACCGGCATTTATCCGCAACCGAAATTTTGACCATGCAGGTGCACAGCTTTAAAAATTATCTGGAAAAAGCCATCCGGTTGCGCATGCACAAGGTGTATATTGTACACGGACATGGAAAAGGCGTACTGAAGCAGGAAATTGAAAAAGCCCTAAAAAAATATCCAGAAGTAAGCAGTTACAACAACGACTACAACCCCAGATTCGGCTTCGGTGCCACCGAAATTATCCTCGACCCATAAACCTCCCTGGCATCAACCTGTCAACATCCCAACTGCCAATACAAATAGCATCCGCGTTCACACATTTCTGCCCCACTGCGACCGCACATATTTCTTTACACACCCACTCCACAAGAGATTAAACCGACTTCTCACCATTCACCTGTATCATTTTCAGCATTTTAGCTTCGGTTGAGCAGTTGTGCCGCCCCGCTGGGGCTTTTTTGGAGTGCTGTCTGTTCCTGTTAGAGGATGTGTCGCCCCGCTGGGGCTTTTTTTAGCGCTGCTTGTTTCCGCTAGTAGGTACATCGCCCTGTTGTAGCTGTGTAGATCAGAGGAATTGCTATGAACAATTCAATGGGCAGTTATAAAAAGGATTTTATTCATGAATTATTGCTGACCAATTAATTGCTCGCCATATGATCACCGTTCACAACCCACAAACACCTCAATACAAGCCTCATCGAAGCAGCACACCCGCTAACTCTACAAAATAAACAAGCCTCATCGCGGCTGCACACTCATAACCCAACCTAATCAGGTCGACACACCCACTATCTCCACAAAATAAAAATATACAAGCCTCATCTCTACAACATACTCATTACTCAGCCCCATAAAAACGACACACCCGTTAACACCTCAAAATAAAAATTACACCAGCCCCATCGGGTCGACACTCCCATTAACACCCCAAAATAAAAATTACACCAACCCCATCGGGTCGACACGCCCATTAACACCCCAAAATAAAAATTACACCAGCCCCATTGGGGCGACACACCCACTAACCCCCCAAAGTAAACCACATACAAGCCCCATCGGGGCGGCACAACGTCCAATCTATAACAACCCAGCCAATCGCAAACAATGACCTGCACCACGCCAAAAAGTAAAATCTCTTCCAAGCAAAAAAATCCACCTCATAACAAACCTTTAGTCTTCATTCCTAATTCCTCCCTCCTCCCTCCTCCCTCCTCATTCCTCATTCCTTATTCCTCATTCCTCATTCCTCCCCCCCCAATTGCTTTTTCCCCGATTTCCGGTAATTTTATACCCGCCGTTCTTTAGAATATTCCTGCAAACCGTTCTATCGCTGCCCAACCCGTTCATTCGGGGAGGGGAGAGGAAAGTCCGGATAACACAGAGCGCCGCACCACCTAACAGATGGAGGGCAGGCAACTGCTTATGGAACAGTGCCACAGAAAATTACCGTCCCGTTAAAAATGCTTGCATTTTTTTCAGGATAAGGGTGAAAACGTGAGGTAAGAGCTCACGGATATATCGGTAACGCATATATCGGGTAAACCCTGCGGGTTACAATGCCAAATAGGCCGGAGTAAAAGAGGGGCTGCTCGCTCCAATCTTCGGCGGGTAGGCAGCAAGATCCGGATGGCAACATCCGGACTAGATAAATGATAGAAACTCAAACAGAATCCGGCTTATGAGTTTGCAGGAACTTTTATAGAACATGGACAGGTATAGTGGGTAAGAAAACGATGCATAGCACAACCATGCATGATGGAACAACCTAAAAACATTTTTATTTGTCCTTTTTGTGGACATCTGACCAAAATCGTATGGGTTCACGGGCATGGTCAATGTTTGATTTGCGGCACAACTATTGATGAATGTTGCCGGGGTGAACAGGCAAATCCTATGGACGAATCTGATTCCATCAATGAAGAAGAAATAAATCATACAAACAGCAATATAAAAAACGACGATGAAGCAAATAACAATTAAATATGCCGTACTGATGGGTTGTCTGGTAGCTATGTTTTCTGCTGCCCAGCATATGCAGGCTCAAAACATGGTTACATTTATCCCGCCCGATAAATCAAAAATGCCGCCTCCGGAGCAAATGGATACCATCATCACGGTGATTGATGCTGCTAAAAACTATAGAAGAATTACCATACTTGACCACAATATTGTTGTGCGTGACGGATATATGATGGGAGATAAAAAAACAGGTCGCTGGACCGAATATACCGACACAGGTGTAATGCTGCAATTGGCCGACTATGAAAATGACGTCAAGTCAGGTGATTACATGGAGTTTGATGTGAACGGTTCACTTGAGGTTTTGGAACATTACAAAAACGGATTGTTGGACGGCGAACAAAAAAGATTTGTCCAGGGCCAAAAAGGAAGAATCCTCAAATCGGCCTATTCCTATAAGGAAGGCTTATTACACGGTACTTGTTCTGAATATACCAGTGATGGAAAATTACAATCGCAAAGTACTTATGTTATGGGTAAGAAAAGCGGCCCCGCATCCTGGTATTTTAGTAATGGCAATCTCGCCCTAACGCAAATGTATGAACAGGATCAACTCAATGGAACTCAATCCGTATTTAATCAGGAAGGTATTTTAATTAGCCAGGGCACTTATAAAAATAATATGCGTGAAGGCACCTGGACCGAATATTATGATTCAGGTAAAATGAAAACAACCGGCAAATACACGCTGGATAAAAAAACCGGAACCTGGACGTATTACGATGAATCCGGAGCGGTTACTAAAACAGAAAAGTTGTAAGTCACGATAACGTGTTTCTGGTGTGCGGAAATGTGGGTAACATGTGCGAAATGCCCACTTTTCCGCACATTTTTTTCTGTAATCCTGTCCAATATTCTATATTTGACCGCGTTTAGTATTTTAGACAACAAATAATAAAAATAATACCTGATTAGACACTGTCGGTTTCTGTGGATACTGAATTAGACATGTGCTGAAGGGTCAAACACACTTATTATGGCAAACCTGCTTTTAATTGATGACGAAAAGAGCATTCGTAAAACCCTGAAAGAAATTCTCGAATACGAAGGATATACAGTAGATGAAGCATCTGATGGTGCTGAAGGCTTTCGTATGATTCAGGAAGGTGATTACGATATCGTATTGTGCGATATCAAAATGCCTAAAATGGATGGTATGGAAGTGCTCGAAAAAGCACAAATCTCCAATCCGGATGTGCCTTTTATCATGATAAGCGGTCACGGCACCCTCGAAACTGCTGTTGAAGCAGTTAAAAAAGGCGCCTTCGATTATGTGGCTAAACCACCTGATCTCAATCGTTTGCTCATTACCATCCGCAATGCGCTCGATAAATCTAATTTGATTACTGAAACCAAAGTACTCAAACGTAAAGTCAGCAAAACACGCGAAATCATCGGCGATTCTCCTGCCATCATGAAGATTAAGGAAACCATCGATCGCGTTGCGCCAACAGATGCTCGCGTATTGATTACCGGTGATAATGGAACTGGAAAAGAATTAGTTGCTCGCTGGATTCACGAACGCAGTAACCGCGCTGCCGGACCTTTGGTTGAAGTAAACTGCGCAGCTATACCAAGCGAATTAATTGAATCTGAATTATTCGGTCACGAAAAAGGCGCATTTACTTCTGCAATTAAACAACGCATCGGAAAATTTGAATCTGCTAATGGCGGAACATTATTCCTCGATGAAATTGGCGATATGAGTCACAGCGCCCAGGCTAAAGTTTTAAGGGCTTTGCAGGAAAATAAAATAACACGTGTTGGCGGTGATAAAGAAATTTCGGTTGACGTACGTGTGGTGGCTGCAACCAATAAAGACTTGTTAAAAGAAGTTGAGCAAAATAATTTCCGTCTCGACCTCTACCACCGTTTAAGTGTAATCCTGATTCATGTACCTTCACTCAACGACCGCAAAGATGATATTCCGCTGTTAGCTGAACGCTTTGTTAAAGAAATTTGTGAAGATTATGGTGTGCCCAAAAAAGTAATTACACCAAAAGCGATGCTCGAAATTCAAAACATCAACTTTACCGGAAATATTCGGGAGTTGCGCAACGTTATCGAGCGATTGGTGATTCTTTCAGACCAGAAAATAACAGACGAAGATGTGCTGAATTACGCCCATACACCTAAAAGCGGCGGTAGTCCGAAAGATTTATATGAGCGTTTTGAAAAATTTCAGGACTTCAAAGATTTTGTTGAACGCGAGTTTATCTTACATCGCCTGAATAAAAATAATTGGAACGTGTCTAAAACTGCCGAAGAACTGGATATCCAACGCAGTCACCTCTACAATAAAATAGAAAAGTATAATTTGAAGAGAGATTAAAGTCTGCACATATGGCAAAATCCGGTAACAATAAAAAACAAAACATCCGGCAATCTGCACATCAGCAAGCTCCCTTAGATGCGCCCCCGGCAATGAAGTCAGATGATAGCCTGGCCCAAAACCTGCTCAACATGGGTATAGGTGTTTTGAGCGTGATCATCATGGCTTTAATTGTAATTGCCATGATTCAATTTGTAGGATAATTAACGTTCAATGGCGGTTGTTCGTCCTTCTATAGCTAAAATGCTGAGAGGAAAAACAGATTGTGCTTCCCGCAATAACACTTGCAGGTCGTCATACTTAGAAGAAAAATGACCAATCATCAACCGGGCAACACCTGCCTGCTGAGCAATACGTGCCGCCTGAATGGTAGTGGAGTGAAAAGTATCCGCAGCGCGCTGCTCGCTGTCTTCTGCAAATGTGCAATCGTGATATAATAAATCTACACCCTGAATATAGGGAACAATATTCGGGAAATAGGCAGTGTCACAACAATAAGCATAACTGCGCGGACGAGGTGGGTCTGTTGTAATTTCGCTGTTTAATATACGCTTGCCGGTACCTTCATCTAAAATATCTTTTCCGGCTTTAATATCCGGAATGAATTCTACAGGTATTTGATACTCAGCTAATTTTTCGCGAATAATTTTTCGCTGACGTTGTTTCTCGCGAAAAATAAATCCTAAGCAGGGTATACGATGATTGAGCACAACTGTGTCAACCGTAATATCTTCATTTTCATAAATGCGTTCTGACTGTTCCGGATTTAATTCATGAAAACGCAATTCATACATCAATTCAGTTTGTCCGGCAATGAGTTGATCCCGGATAATCGATTCTAAACCTGGGGGACTATAAATATCTAAGGGCCGATTTCTGCGCATGAGATGGCAGGTAGAAACAACGCCAATCAATCCAAAAAAATGATCACCGTGCAGATGGGAGATAAATATCTGATTAACCCGCATCCACTTCACACCAAATTCGTTGAGCCGCATTTGCGTGCCTTCTCCACAATCAATCAGGTAAACTTTATCATTAATGGTTACCACCTGCGCACTCGGATGACGCCCGTGTGCAGGAATCGCAGAATTGCTTCCGATAACCGTTACGGAAAATG
Source organism: Bacteroidota bacterium (assembly GCA_029571985.1). GTDB lineage: Bacteria > Bacteroidota > Bacteroidia > Chitinophagales > BACL12 > UBA7236. The sequence goes on from JAKQVC010000058.1 coordinate 68,666, forward strand.
ACATGCCTTACTCGTTACCAATCTCGCGCTCAATTTCTTCCATCAGGATGAAATCCGTAGCCTCCGATTCAGTTGGAACAATGTTTAATATGGTATCCAGCTGACTGATTTTCACCAGTTTAATGGTGGAATCGTTGCAACCAATCAAAACAAAGGTGCCATTGCTGTCTTTACACAAACGATGCCCGATTAACAAAGCGCTCAATCCTGAGCTATCTATAAAGGTAACCTCGCTGAGGTCGCATATGATATTGCGATAGCCTTCCTGGTTCAAAATCACCAATTCGCTCTTCAAATTGGCTGAAATGATGGAGTCTAAACGGTTTTCGTCTAGTTTGAATATGCAGTACCGCTCCTTTTTGTCCACTGTAAACTTCATAAGTTCTCTATTGGGTGTAAAAATAAACTATACCCTCCGAAGGTAGGTAATCAAAATTTTCGCCAAATTTGTTTGTTCATGCCAGCGTAAAGGGAATTATTCTGCCCTAATGCCATGTTTACGCAATATAATCATTGGCAGAACAACATATTGGGCTCGGTTATTGTTATTTTGTCAGGAAACAGGAATTGGTAGAATTATTGAACAAAGTTTAGAATGGACGCAAAATTTTCTCCTAAAGTAAAAGAGGTCATCTCCTACAGCCGCGAAGAAGCCCTTCGTCTGGGTCATGACCACATCGGCACAGAGCATCTGCTGCTGGGCCTCATCCGCGATGGCGACGGATTGGCTATCAAAGTGCTGCTGAGCCTTGAGGTGGATATCGCCATGCTCCGCAAGAGCATTGAGGATGCCATCCGCGACAAAGCCTCGCGACAGCCATTTAACGCTGGAAGCCTCCCGCTAACCAAACAGGCTGAAAAAGTGCTCAAAATAACCGTTTTGGAGGCCAAAGTCCTCAAAAGCGATACCATAGGCACCGAACACCTGATGTTGTCAATTCTCAAGAATAAAGACAATATCGCTACGCAGATATTAGGACAATTTGACGTAGACTATGACGTATTTCGTCAGGAACTCGATTTTGTTCGCCAGGATGGTGGCCTCCGAGATACACCTCCAACCAATCAGAATGAGGATGAACCTTATGAAGAGGAAGAAAAGGGCGACAGAGGCTTCAGCGTACCCCGTAAACCGGGCGCTGCCAAGTCGAAAACGCCGGTACTCGACAATTTTGGTCGCGATGTAACCCGAGCTGCTGAAGAGGGCCGACTGGATCCTATCGTTGGTCGCCAGGAAGAAATTGAACGTGTCAGCCAAATATTGAGTCGCAGAAAGAAAAATAATCCTATCCTCATTGGCGAACCCGGTGTGGGTAAAACGGCTATCGTTGAAGGCCTTGCTCTGCGCATTATTCAGCGAAAAGTTTCCCGTGTATTGTTCGATAAGCGTATTATCATGCTCGACCTCGCAGCGCTGGTTGCCGGTACAAAATATCGCGGTCAGTTTGAAGAACGCATGAAAGCTATCATGAACGAACTGGAGAAAAATCGCGATGTCATTTTATTCATCGACGAAATTCATACCATCGTTGGTGCCGGCGGTGCAACCGGTTCATTAGACGCTTCTAATATCTTTAAACCGGCGCTTGCCCGCGGCGAGTTGCAATGTATAGGTGCTTCCACATTGGATGAGTATCGTCAATACATCGAAAAAGATGGCGCGCTCGACCGTCGTTTCCAAAAAGTACTGGTTGATCCGCCAACTCCGGAAGAAACCATGGAAATTCTCGGAAATATCAAATCGAAATATGAGGAGTTTCACAATGTTATGTATTCCGATGAGGCCATCAAAGCCTGTGTTACCCTCAGCACCCGATATATCACCGACAGGTATTTACCGGACAAAGCCATTGACGTGCTCGACGAGGTTGGTGCCCGTGTGCATTTGAAAAATATTAATGTTCCCGAAGAAATCGTAAAACTGGAAGGCGAAATCGAAGGCATTAAAGAAGAAAAAAATCGTGTTGTTAAAAGTCAACGCTATGAAGAAGCAGCAAAACTGCGTGATACTGAAAAGCGTTTACTCGAAGAACTCGACCGTGCAAAAACGAAATGGGAAGAACAGGTAAAATCTGAACGTTATCCGGTTACGGAAGACGATATTGCTGAGGTAGTTGCCATGATGACCGGTATTCCAACCAAACGCATCGCACAAAGCGAAGGCACTAAGTTGGTGGGGATGTCTGATGAATTGAAACGCGGCGTAATCGGTCAGGATGATGCAATTGTAAAAATTACACGTGCCATCCAGCGAAATCGTGTAGGTTTAAAAGACCCGAAAAAACCAATTGGTTCATTTATTTTCCTCGGTCCTACCGGTGTCGGAAAAACAGAATTAGCTAAAGTTTTAAGCGAATATTTATTCGATTCAAAAGATGCATTAATCCGCATCGATATGAGCGAATACATGGAAAAATTCAGCGTTTCCAGATTAATCGGTGCGCCTCCGGGATATGTGGGTTACGAAGAGGGTGGACAGCTTACTGAAAAAGTACGACGCAAACCATATTCCGTAATTCTGCTCGATGAAATTGAGAAAGCACATCCGGATATTTTTAATATTCTTCTGCAAGTGCTGGATGATGGTATTCTGACCGATGGTTTAGGACGTAAAGTGGATTTTAAAAATACACTGATCATCATGACCTCCAATATCGGTGCGCGTCAGTTGAAAGATTTCGGAACAGGTGTTGGTTTCAGTACGCAGGCAAAACAAATGGCGCAGGAAGAAAATACGAAAAGCGTTATTGAAACGGCCTTAAAGCGTACTTTCTCGCCAGAGTTTTTGAATCGTATTGATGATGTGGTTATATTTAATTCACTGTCACGTGAAGATATCTTCCGCATTATCGACATCAGTCTGCGCGATGTTACGAAACGTCTGGCAGTACTCAATTATACGTTGCAACTGGAAGAAAGTGCAAAAGACTTCCTGAGCGAACGCGGATATGATCCACAGTTTGGTGCACGCCCTCTGCATCGTGCTATCCAGAAATATCTGGAAGACCCTCTGGCAGAAAGTATCCTTGCCGGAAAATTCAAGGAAGGAGATACCTTACTGGTTGAGTACGATAAAGAACAGGGAAGCATTGTTATTAATCCTGCCGGTGAAAAAGAAGTAGAAAAAGAAAAGAAAAAAGGCAAAGGCAAGGATAAAAAAGAACAAGAGGATAAAAAAGAACAGGAAGAAGAAACAACCTGATGTTTCCGATTTGTCCTTGAATCGGATATTTGTAAAATACAAGAGGCTGTCGCATGAAAAGTGACAGCCTCTTTTGTTATGTAGTACATCCTCAGATTATCACCTGAGAAAACGTATCTGATTATTTTACAATCAATGTCTGATGGGCTTTTACATATGTACCAAATCAGGTAAAAGCCCGGGCGTTCATGTTGTTGTAGTTATTTTGATTCCGTTTCGTTACTCAACATGTCCATGATTTCCTGGCTTACACCAACTGAGCTGAATCCGCCATCATGATACAGGTTTTGCATGGTAATCATCTTACTCATATCGCTGAATAAAAACACGCAATAATCAGCACAGGCATCCGCACTCGCATTACCAAGTGGTGAAAGTTTATCAGCATAATTAAAGAAGGCATCAAAACCCTTAACACCACTTCCTGCAGTTGTCCAGGTTGGCGATTGCGAAATGGTATTTACACGCACTTTTTTGTTTTTGCCGTAGTGATAGCCGAAACTGCGCGCAATGCTTTCGAGCGTTGCTTTCGCTTCAGCCATATCGCTATAGCTTGGGAAGGTGCGTTGAGCTGCTATATAGGTTAATCCTACAACGCTTCCCCACTCGCTGATAGCATCTTTTTGGTAAGCTACCTGCATAACCTTGTGAAACGAAATAGCCGAAACATCCAGCGTTTTCATCAGAAAGTCATAACTCAAATCAGTATATGGTTTGCTTTTACGCACGTTCGGGCTCATACCGATGGAATGGAGGATAAAGTCAATCTTACCACCCAATACTTCCATTGACCTGTCAATGAGTTTTTCAAGATCTTCAACCACAGTAGCATCAGCTGGAATGATTTCCGTTTTGCAGCGTTCTGCTAACTGGTTTATGGCTCCCATACGCATGGCAATCGGAGCATTGGTTAATGTGAAGGTTGCGCCTTCAGCATAGCATTTTTCAGCTACTTTCCAGGCGATAGAACTTTCATCCAAAGCGCCGAATATGATACCGCGCTTTCCTTTAAGCAGATTGTGAGACATTTTCCGGTTAGTATAGTGAGCGGCTAAATTAACGATAATTCGCTAAAAGCGCTCCATACGACCTGGCTGAAGGGTGCCCGATAGTGGCTTATTCCTGTTGTTTGATTTTTATCCGGTTCTTCTTATGCTTACGTGCTTCGTAAGCAATAGCCTTATACTTATAGGCCAGCATTAACAATGCGCCCTGCGTTTCTTCTTTGCTTTGTGGTGTGTCGGAAATGCTGTAATTACCTTTTTGACTGATGCCGGTTAATTCATCGTGCTGAAAAATATATCGACCGGTATAGCTGGCTTTAATTGAATCGGGGTTTATCTTAGGCTCAGCATTTGCGTTATATAGTTTCTGCGTTTCATTTACCAGGGTAATACTGTCGTCCCAGTAAAAATACACACGACTTACATCACCAAAATTAAACCCAAACCAGGTTTCAACTTTGTATAAACTATCATTTTTAAAGTAGGCCTTAAATGTTGCACCTTTTTCAGGCATTGAAGTTACAAAGCTGCTGTCGGTTACCTCGATATAATAATGTTTGCGCACCTTTTGTTGCTGCGCATAAGCACCGGAAATGCCGGTGGTGATTAACACAAGAAAAAGTATGTTTTTCAAATACATGTATTCAACAAAGTTAATGGATTAATTGTTACAAGGTGTAATTTTGCATCATGGCCTCAGATAAAAGGAATGCCGGAGCCGCCCGGCCTGTTCGGTTTAAAAACCCGATGGTGCTGATGGTCAATTTGGTCTTGGTCAGTATTGTCATTCTGTTTATTGGTATAACGTATGGGTACCTGGCTAAGTTGGGCAGTTCCTGGTTAGTATTCAGGTTGCCGAAAATTTTCTGGCTGAGTACCTTGAGCATTTTATTGGTTAGTTTTTTACTCCAGCGCCTGATGGCCGCATATGACGCCGATCATGCACGTGAAATGAAAATTCGGCTGGGGCTGGCTTTTGGATCTGCTATGCTTTTTTCGGTTTGTCAGGTTATCGGCTGGCAGGAACTGATTGCTCAGGGTTTGATGATGCAGGCACATCCCAGTGTGGCTTATCTGTATATACTTACCGGGTTGCATATTGCACACGTGGCAGTTGGTTTGATATTTTTTATTGTGGCCGCTTTTCGTCTGCAAAAAAACACTGCAACTAAAGTGAGTGCATTGCTATATTTTGCTGACCCTTTGCGGAGAGACCGCTTGAAATTATTAGTGCACTACTGGCATACAATTGATTTCGTTTGGGTGATGCTGTTTCTATCCTTCCTGTATAACCACACCTGAAACGCAGAACCTCTTGCAGGTATAGATATAATCTATACTGGTTGACCGCCTGCATCAGACTAAAATGTATAAAGAAAAAAAAGCCCCCGCATTCTGAGAGAATGTTGAGGGCTTGTTTCACTCCTTAACCAACTATGTCTTTGAAAACTTATTCAGCTTTCTTTTTGTCATGCTTTTTCTGGAGTTTGGCTTTTGCCTCTTCCTTAGAATCTGCATGCGCTTTAATTTCATCTTTATGAGCAGCTAACTTTTCTTTTTTTGATTGTTGTTTTTTGTCAGCTGCATGCTCTTTAATATCCTCCTTAGATGCATTGTGCGCTTTAATTTCATCTTCATGCGCTTTGATTTTGGCCTTAGAAGATTTTTTCTTCGCCTGAGCCATTCCAGGTTTAGCTTCTTTAGCAGCTATCGTCTGACGCTTTTCAGTTTTAATTTCTTTCTTCTCTTTATGACCATCAGCAGGTGCTGTTTGAGCCATAAGACCTCCCATGCTCACAAACATGGCAATAGTCAGGGTTAACATCAACTTTTTCATATGACCTGTTTTTATTGGTTTACTTGTTATACCAAGAGGTATCCCAAAACCGTGCCAATATCTGAAATACATCGAAATTTAACACCCTTTAATCCGCTGGAATCCTTATCTGACAGCGCATTTCAATAATCCCATAGGATTTCTAAATTTGCAGTCCGGTTTTTCGGGATGTAGCTCAGCCCGGTAGAGCACACGTCTGGGGGGCGTGGGGTCGCAAGTTCAAATCTTGTCATCCCGACCAAAAAGCTGCTTTAGGGCAGCTTTTTTAGCCTTGTATCAGAACAATGGCCCCGGTTTGCCTTCAATTTATGTAGTGTAGCTTTTAATAGTTGAAAGGCATGCACTGAACTGTTAAAAAAACTAAATATGCCCCCGACTGTGCAAAAGCCGCCGCATATTTGACCAGATTCGCCTCAATTCACTGCGGGAATACTATTTTTACGTCCTCAACAGTTAATCACCATATGCAATTTGTATATCCTGCATTTTTATTCGGACTTGCTGCCATGGCAATTCCATTGGTGATTCACCTGTTTAATTTTCGCCGATTTAAAACTATTTATTTTACGAATGTGCGCTTCCTTCGCCAGGTGCAGGAAGAAACAGCTACTAAAAATAAATTGAAGCATCTGCTGGTTTTGATATCGCGGATGCTTGCTGTCGCTTTTTTAGTGTTGGCGTTTGCGCAACCTTTTATTCCTGCTTCCGATGTACAGGATACACATACTTCAGGCGCGGTCAGCATATACATGGATAATTCATTCAGCATGGAAGCTGAATTAAATGATGAACGCCTGCTGGATATCGCAAAAAGAAAAGCGGAAGAAATTGTTGAAGGATATACAGTGGATGATGAATTCCAGTTACTCACCAACGACATGGAAGCAAAACATCAGCGACTGGTAAGTAAGGATGAAATGATTCGCTTAATTGCTGAAGTGCAAATCAGTCCGGTGGTAAGACCCATTCAAGATATTGTTGAACGTCAGCAGGATGTATTAAACCGCGCACGTAATCAAGCGAAAAAAAATATTTATCTCCTGTCTGATTTCCAAAAAAATGCAGGAACATTCGTGCCTGACACAGCATGGCAATATCAACTCGTGCCTTTGCAACAGCAATCGCAACGAAATGTTTCAGTTGATTCAGTTTGGTTTGCCAATCCTGTGCCCCTGCTCAATCAGCCGATACAAGTATGTTTCAGGCTGCGCAATTACAGCGATGACGATATGGAAAATGTACCGGTAAATCTGAAATTAAATGAACAAACAAAAGCATTAGCTGATGTTTCGATTCCGGCAATGGGCATGGCTGTAGACACCCTGACCTGCACTGTTTCTGAACCGGGATGGTATATAGGGGAGCTCACCATTAAAGATTATCCGGTTACTTTCGATGATGTGCTGTATTTCTCTTTTTTGCCGGTAGATATCATTCCAGTTATGGTGATAAATAGCGCTGAAGAAAATCCATTTATTAAAAGTGTATTCGGCAATAACCAGAGTTTTCAATTAGTGCAAAATGCAAGCAATCAAATAGCGTTTTCTGAGCTCAATAAATACGATTTAATTATACTCAACGAACTACCTTCTCTTTCTGGCGGTTTGGCAGATGCCTTGCGCGAACAATTAAGTCGCGGGGCAAATGTTTGTATTATTCCTTCCATGCAAATGGAGCCCGGCTCATACAATAATTTTTTGCAGCAATTTAATGCAACACAATTCGGAAATAGTGTTCAGAAGCAGCGGGCTGTTACCACCATCAATATCGCACATCCTGTATTGGCTGACGTATTTGAAAAGGTGCCTGTAAATATGGCCATGCCTAAGGCAGCAAAAAGCTGGGAACTGCGCACTTCAACAACAACCATGGAAGAGGCTATTCTGCAATTTGCGGATAAGCAAAGTATGTTATCCAGGAGCCCGGCCCTGCAGGGATATGTATTTATTTCAGCTGTTCCATTTGATCGCGATATGACAGACCTGCCAACGCAGGCCGGATTGTTTGCACCGTTGATGTACAAAATGGCCATCAGCAATGCACGTAAATTATCACCTTATGCAACTATTGGCGAGGAAGGCTGGATTGATTTGCCAGGCCTGCAGTTGCCGGGTGATGGCGTATTAAAAGTTACGAGCACCGGCAATGAATTTATTCCGGAAATTCAGCGAATAGGTAACCGGGTGCGTGTTAACCTGAGCGAACATGTGCAAACTTCAGGCATGTATACCATAGTTCCGGATGGAACACCAGCTACTTCAAAACAAATTCTTGCGCTGAATTATAACCGCAAAGAATCTGATATGCAGTTTGCCGACGCTAAAGAACTTTCAGAACAATACAGGCAACCCGATGTCAGCATCATCTCTAATCCGGATAAGAACTTAACCACTCTGGTAGCTCAAATGAGCAAAGGAACGCCATTGTGGAAGTTTTGTGTTATATTTGTCCTGGTTTTTCTTGCGGCTGAAATCATATTAATTCGTCTGATGCCGTAGTAAACGTTCACTATGCACTGCCTCATACAGGGAGCAACCATAATCGACGCACAGTCACCCTTCCATCTGAAACAGGTTGATATTCGTATTCTTAATGGTGTAATTGATGAAATCGGTGAGCAACTGATTGCTCGTGATGCTCAAGTGATTCCGATGCACGGAAAATATGTTTCGCCGGGATGGATGGATATGATGGCAGCCTTTGGTGATCCGGGTCATGAATATCGCGAAACCATGCAGACCGGATGTGCAGCAGCTGCTGCAGGCGGATTTACAGCTATAGGTTTGTTGCCGGATACACAACCAGCCATTCACAGTAAAGCGGAAGTAGAGTATATTATTCATTCAGCGGCTAAGTTTCCGGTGCGCGTATTTCCATATGGTGCTGTCACTCAGGAACGTTCCGGTAAGGAGCTGACAGAAATATATGACATGTACGCCTCAGGTGCAATTGCCTTTACTGATGCGCCTCTTCCTGTGAAAGATGCAGGCATCATGTTGCGCAGCTTGCAATATGTGAAACCATTTTCAGGTGTCATTATCAATATCCCCAACGATCATCGAATTGTTGGCAATGCCAATGTGAATGAAGGTGAAATGAGTGTAAGCCTGGGTATGTATGGTATACCGGATGTGCTGGAAGAATTAATGGTTATTCGGGATATTAAATTAGCTGAATACGCCGGTTCCCAAGTGCATATTGGTGCAATAAGCAGTGCCCGTGTTTTACCGCATATTCGAGATGCAAAAAAGCGCGGTATACAAGTTACCGTCGGTGTTGCTGCTTATCAGTTATTTTATGATGAAACGGTGTTGGCAGATTATAATGCGCATTATAAAGTTAACCCGCCACTCCGCACAGTATCAGATAGAAATGCATTACGCGAGGCTGTGCTGGATGGTACAATCGATGTGATATGCTCCTTCCATCAGCCGCATGAAAATGATGCTAAAGACGTGGAATTTGAATATGCTGCCTTTGGAATGGCTTCTCTTGAAACAGCCTTTGGTGCTGCTTGCGCTTCCATTCCGAATATGACGGCAACAATGTGGGTCGAAAAAGCCGCAGTAGCTCCCAGAAAAATACTAAATGTGCCAATGCCGGTTATTCGTGTCGGTGAAACAGCAGAAATAACCCTGTTCGATATGGACACTACCTATACCTGCACGAAAGAGCATTTGGTTTCACGTAGCAGTAACAATCCATTTCCCGGCGAAATACTGAAAGGGAAAGTATATGGAATTATCAATAAGTCAACCATTAAATTAAATAATCATGGAAAATAACCTGGATCAAAATCAAGTATTCGATGAAGGACCGGATTTTGCAACGCGGAAAAAAATTATTCTGCGCAATGGCACCGTGTTTGTTTTCATATTGATTATCGTCATGCTCGTAACCCACATCTTCAGAGCCACAATCAGTGACCAGGCTCAAAGAATTGCATGGGGCGAGTATTTATTATTACTGGTTACCATTATTGTAACGCAACTTGATATCCGTTCAAAAGTGTATGCCGGCAAAATATCCTTTGGCCAGGCATTTACATCAGGCATGTTATTCGTTGCGTTTGTTGCCGGTGTGTTTTCGGTATTTACACTTGTGTTTTATCTGGCCATTGGTCCGGAGGTGTTGAAAGAAATGGTTGTAATAGCTGAAAATAGTTTGCGCGAAAAGGGATTGTCAGAGGAACAGATTGATTCGCAAATGGCCTTTTCTGCCAGAATATTTACACCTGTGGGCATGTTTGTTATGACCATTATTGGTTATTTGTTCGTAGGTGCCATCATGAGTTTAATTGCGTCATTATTTACTCAACGCCAGCGTTAATGCAGATTTCTGTCATCGTCCCGCTGCTCAATGAAGAGGAAAGTCTGCCCGAACTCGCGCAATGGATTGCTCGTGTTATGGAAACGCATGCCTATTCTTGGGAAGTAATCTTTGTAGATGATGGAAGTCGCGATAAAAGCTGGGAGGTGGTGCAGGAATTACATCGTAAACAACCTGCGTACAAAGGAATCAAATTCAGGCGTAATTATGGAAAATCAGCAGCCTTAAATGAAGGCTTTGCAATGGCATCCGGTGATGTTGTAATTACCATGGACGCCGACCTGCAGGATAGTCCGGATGAAATACCTGAATTGTATGATATGATCGTCCGTGACGGGTTAGATATGGTAAGTGGCTGGAAAAAGCGGCGTCATGACCCGATTGGAAAAACAATTCCAAGTAAATTTTTTAACTGGATAACCGCGCGTATTACCGGAATTAAATTGCATGATTTTAATTGCGGACTCAAAGCCTACCGACGCGATGTGGTGAAAAGCATTGAGGTTTATGGTGAAATGCATCGCTATATTCCGCAAATTGCTAAAACGGCCGGATTTTATAAAATAGGGGAGAAGGTGGTTGAACACCGCGCCCGTAAATTCGGCTATTCTAAATTTGGCTGGGAACGATTCATGAAAGGTTTTCTGGATCTCACTTCCATTATGTTCGTGAGTAAATTCGGAAAAAAACCGATGCACCTTTTTGGCACCTTAGGCTTTTTGTCGTTTTTAACCGGTGGAGTTATCACAGTTTGGTTAATCATTGAGAAAATCATTAAACTCAATGCCGGAGAAAAATATCGCCAGATAACGGATCAGCCGCTATTTTATATTGCCCTCGTGGCTATGATTGTAGGGGTGCAATTATTTGTTGCAGGATTTTTAGGCGAACTTATTTCGCGAAACAGTCCTGACCGTAACGCCTATCAGATTGACCAACGGCTTGGCGACGCATGAAAATCGTTTTAATTGGAACGGCTTGGCCTTATCGAGGCGGTTTAGCAGCATTTAATGAACGTTTAATAGCCGCCTTTAATGAGGAAGGACATCAGGGTGCCATCACTACATTTACCCTGCAATATCCCAATGTATTTTTTCCCGGAAAAACACAACTCAGCACTTCGCCTGCACCACAACATGTATCTATTCAACGCGCAGTAAATAGTATAGCTCCATGGAATTGGTATGCAGTTGGAAATGCTATTCAAAAACAAAAACCGGATATTGTCATCATCAAGTATTGGACGCCCTTGATGGCTCCGTGCTTCGGTACTATTGCACGCATTATTCGAAAGAATAAACATACTCAGGTAATATGTATTGCCGATAATATTATTCCACATGAACGCCATTTTTGGGATAATTGGCTGACACGCTATTTTATTGGTGGTGTGGATGCATTTGTGCTGATGAGTAATACAGTTTTGCAGGATCTGGCCCGCTTCGACAGGAAAAAATTACGGGCCGTAAATCCACATCCACTTTTTGACAATTTCGGAGAGGCTGTTTCGAAGGCGGAAGCATGTACTTTTCTTAAGTTAGACCCTGAAAAAAATTATATTTTATTTTTTGGATTTATTCGGGATTATAAAGGGTTGGATGTGTTGATTGAAGCATTTAATCAAACACATGCAGATTGCGATCTGATTATTGCCGGAGAATTTTATGCCGACAGAACAGCGTATGATGACCAGATTGCGAAATCGCCAAAACGGAATAACATACACCGGTTTCATAATTTTATTCCGGATGGCGCGGTTAAGTATTTTTTCTGCGCAGCCGATGCTGTTGTGCAACCATATAAACATGCCACACAAAGTGGTGTAACCCAAATTGCCTATCACTTTGATGTGCCAATGATTGTAACGAATACCGGCGGACTGGCTGAGCTGGTGCCGAACCAGGTAGTTGGATTGGTGACTGAAGTAAATGACGAGAAAATTGCACTCGCAATAGATACTTTATATACGAACGACAATCTGCAAAAATTTCGTGCAAATATGGCTTCTGAAAAAAGCCGTTTCTCCTGGAGTCGCATGACGGAAACCATTTTGGGTTTATACCGGCGACTGCGTTAAAGATCAGTTATCGTTTTTACTCATGCGCTGCACGCTGTTGGTAATGATGTAATACAACGGTAGTCCCATCACAAATATCAGAAACCCATATCGGGCAGCAACCGGGTCTTTAACAACGGTGCTGTAGGTAACATAGAGCAATACTAAAATATATATAATAGGTAAAACAGGATAGCCGGGCATTTTATATCCGGCATAGTCGCCAGCACTTTTTCTTCTTAAAATAAAAAGCGCTGCTGCCGCACTGGCCAGTGAAAAGCTATCAATAAATAATACATAATTCACGATTTGTTCGAAATCCTTTAATACAAACAAGGATACAATCATCACAGAAACAAAAAAGGTAAGTCCAAATTGCTGAACCTGTGTTTTCTGATTGATTTGCCTGAATATACCCGGCAAGGCTTTGTCTTCAGCCATGGCATAATATACACGAGGGTTACTCATAACAGATGTGTTTAAAAAGCCCAGCACAGAAGTAAATATGACTATCGAAACAATAGTGCCGCCCGTGTTGCCAAATAGTGCGTTAGCTAAATCGCGTGCAATTAATTTTGACGTCTGTACATGTTCAAAACCTAACACCTGCACATAGGCTATATTAATCAGCAGGTACAGCACAATAACAATGCCTACACCGCTGAAAATGGCAAGCGGAATATTTTTCTTTGGCTCATGCACATCCGCGCCGAAATTTACCGTTTGCTGATATCCGCCAAATGTGAAAAATATGGATATCAAAGCTATACCAAAAGCCTGCACAAAATTCCAGTCATCAGGTTTAGTGCCCGGTTGTTCAGGAGCATGCTCACCAAAAATGGCCAGACAGAAAATGGCAATCATTACGATTTTTAAAACACTTAGAAAATTTTGTGTTTTAGCGCCCATTTTTATTCCAGCAAAATTGATTCCGAATAAAATAAACAGAATCGTCAAAGAAATAATCCGTTCTATTAAAACATCTTGCGTCGTGTTTGGAAATAATACCGGTGTAATATATTGAGCGCCAATTAGGGCTACACCCGATGAACTACCTGCATTAATAATCACCTGACTCCAATTCAGCATAAAGGCAAAAGCAGGATGATAGGTATAAGAAAAAATGCGATAATAACCACCTGCTGCCGGTAACCGCGCGCCAATTTCAGCGAAGGTGAGTGCGCCGATAATGGATATAATTCCACCGGTAATCCACGCCAGGTAGAAAACCCATTCACTGCCTGCATGTTTGGCAACCTGTGCCGGCGTTTGAAATATCCCAACACCAATAACCAGGCTGACAACAATCATGGTGAGGTCGAAACGTTTCAGTTGTGGACTTATACTCATGTATCAAATATAAGGTATGTGGCTTCAACCGGGTTAATTGATTTGTATACAGGTGATTTCCCTGCTGATTGTTGCTGGCGCCTCATATGAGTGCTCATGCCGAAAATAAAAAAGGGAGTCTGTTGTCAGACTCCCTTTTTGTGAATGCATAATAGTATTACATGTTTGCAATTATCTCGTCACCAAATGCTGAACAGGAAAGTAATGTAGCACCTTCCATTAAGCGGTGAAAATCATACGTAACACGTTTGTTGCTGATAGCCTGCTCGATACCTTTAATAATCATGTCAGCAGCTTCTTTCCAGCCCATATATTCCAGCATCATACAGCCACTCAAAATAACAGAACCCGGATTTACTTTATCCTGATTCGCATATTTAGGAGCCGTGCCGTGTGTTGCTTCAAAAATCGCGTGACCACTTACATAGTTAATGTTTGCACCCGGAGCGATACCGATACCACCTACCTGTGCGGCAAGGGCATCACTTAAATAATCGCCATTTAAATTTAAAGTAGCAATAACATCAAATTCGTCAGGGCGTGTTAATACCTGCTGAAGTGTAATATCGGCAATGGCATCTTTTATGATGATACCTGCACCCGGCTTTCCTTCCGGAATAATATGCCATGGTCCTCCATCTAATGGAACAGCACCAAAGAAATCACGTGCAACCTGATAACCCCAATCGCGGAAAGCACCTTCAGTAAATTTCATGATGTTTCCTTTATGCACGATGGTTACGCTTTTACGATTGTTTTGTACGGCATAATCAATGGCACTGTATATCAGTCGCTCGGAACCGGAATAACTCACCGGTTTGATACCGATTCCAACCTGAACATCTACATCGCGATTTGGCACACCCACTTCTTGTAAGGCAGCTTCCCATGAATCCGTTTTATCTTTTGTACCAAAGCGAATTTTTTCAAAATCTTTTGGTGCATTTTCTTTTAACCAACCCAGGAATTTCACAACAAGATCGCTACCTGCTGTCCAGTCAATACCGGCATAAATATCTTCCGTGTTCTCGCGGAAAATCACCATCTCCACTTTCTCTGGATGTTTTACCGGTGAAGGAACGCCCTGAAAATAGCGCACCGGACGAAGACATACATACAAATCTAACATCTGGCGGAGGGCCACATTCAACGAACGAATACCACCTCCAACAGGAGTCGTTAACGGACCTTTAATACCAACAAGGTATTCTCTAAACGCATCTAATGTTGCATCAGGCAACCAGTTTTGTGTTTGGTTGAAAGATTTTTCACCGGCCATAACTTCCATCCAGTGAATTTTACGTTTTCCACCGTAGGCTTTTGCAATAGCCGCATCAAATACACGCACGGATGCCGCCCAGATATCCGGCCCAGTGCCATCTCCTTCAATAAAGGGAATAATGGGTTCATCAGGTACGTTCAGTACCCCATTTTTAATCGTTATTTTTTGACCGCTCATATAGATAGTTGTTTTTTCAAAAGAAAGTGCAAAGATACGGAAGCAGCACGAGAGCAGCCTACCAATACTGAAATCGGCCCGCAGAGATATAAATCCAGGCAATTTTACTAATCTTACAGGGTGAATACCAAACCGCAATTAGTCAGGGCGCTCGGATTGTCTACCGCCGTTTTACTCGTCATCAGCTCCATGATCGGGAGCGGGGTGTTCAAAAAAATAGCACCCATGAGTGCCGACCTGCAGAGCAGCGAACTGGTGCTTATTGCCTGGTTATTGGCGGGTATCGTATCCATGTTAGGGGTATTTACCTACTCGGGTTTGGCTTCCCTTACTGAAGAAGGGGGTGGTCAATTCGAATATTTTCGCATCATTTTCGGACCTTTTTTTGGCTACTTGTTTGGTTGGGCTTGCTTTACCGTTATCCAATCAGCCAGTATCGCTTCCATCGCATATGTGTTTGCAGAATCGGTGAATAATATCATCCCGTTAGGAGATCCTTTGGCGGCATGGGCAGATGTTAAACTCTTCGGCACGCTCACGGTGTTTAAAAATTCAGGTATTAAAATATTAACCATTCTGACGATTATTATTTTAACCTGGATCAATGTGAAAGGTGTGCGGAAAGGTGGCGTACTAAACAACATTTTTTCTGCTGCAAAAATTGGCGGAATTGCATTACTTATTATCGCGGGGTTATTGTTGCACCGAACCGGATCTCAGGATGCCTTAATCGCACAACAACCTTTTGAACCTGTGCATTATACCGGTATTTTACTCATCAGTGTCATGTTTACAGCTATGTTGCAGGCATTTTGGGCATACGATGGATGGATAAATGTTTCTTATATCGCAGGTGAGGTTAAAAATCCAAGGAGAAATATCCCAATTGCGATCATCGGCGGTACAGCAGTTGTAATGGTACTCTATACCTTAGTTAATATGGTGTACTTGCAAGTATTACCTGTGCAATCATTTATTGAAATTGACCGTTCAGGAACTGAAATTGCTGCTGCAGAAGTGGCGCATGTTCTGTTGCCCGGTTTCGGGTTTGTTGCTATTTCCATATTAATTATGGTTTCAACATTCGGCGCAACGAATGCCAGCTTGATGTCATCACCTCGCATTTATCACCAAATGGCTAATAAGGATTTGTTTTTTAAAACGTTTGGTGAAACGCATCCCAAATACCATACACCCCATAAGTCATTATGGTGGCAAATGATCTGGAGCTCTGTGTTGGTTATTTCAGGCTCGTTTGATCAGTTAACAGATATGTTGGTTTTCGCCTCATTTATTGCCTATGGAAGCGGTGCTGCCGGGTTATTATATATGAAATATAAAGGCAAGAAAATAATACATCCAGATGGCCGTGTGGAAGTATTGCGCATCACCAAAAAAGTTTTCGGATTTCCCGTAATTCCGGTGCTGTTTTTGTTGTTCTGTATTGGCCTCGTGGTAAATACACTGAATACTAAAACGGAGGAGAGCCTTACCGGTCTGGCATTTATTGCTGCCGGAATTCCTTTGTATTTTCTATTCAAAAAGAAATCAGCGAAACAGGAACTACCCTAAATAAAGAATGGGATGCAATTGCATCCCATTTCTTTAGATTATAGCTTCCATCACAGCCAATATGGAAGTATTAATCTGTCAGCACAACCAGATATTTTGAAGTTTTCCAGAATTCATCCGGATTCTCAATGATGAGTTCTTCAATTTCTTTTTCACCTTCAACCAATGTATAAGAATCAGTAGTATGGGTGGTAATTACTTTCGCAGATTTTGAGTTGATGCTCAATTCTTTGAATTTGCGAATATCAATTTTTGTAAACGCACTGGCGTCAAAGTTGTTTACCAATTCTTTGTTGGCGCCGATACCAATAAATCCACCTTCTTTGTCAACAATACCTAATTCTTTCAACTCTTTATAAGTACCTGAAATATAATAGGCCGTGTTCATAGCGTCTGTTTGCTCAGAGATCACCTGCGCCTGTGCATCGTTTTGTTCTTCAAGCAATTGTTTCGCAGAAGTAACGGTTGCCAATTCGGTATTTAAATTCGAAATTTGGTATTTAGCAGCTTCCAATTCTGCTTTTAATGCAGCCAGGTCTGATTCTTTTTGTGCAAGTTGTTCGTTTAACAAGGCAATTTTTTCATCCAATTCTTTAATTTTCAGATTGGTGCCTTTGTATTTTTTGTCCAGCTCTTTCACTAAAGACTTGTTTTTCTGAATCAGATCATTCAGCGTGGCAATGTTTGCCATGATGTCATCACGCTGTTGTTCTTTCGAACGACCCTCAGCATGCATGCTGGCATCTATCATGCCTTCTGTTTTCTTGATTTCAATCAGTGAGTTATCAATTTCATTTACGATACTCATATATGAACTGATTTCATTTACAGCAGCATCCCAGCCTGCTTTATATTCAGTGCTCTTATTTTTGAGATCTGAATTTTCTTTTTCCAGTGCATCCAGTTTATCCTGGTTGCAAGAAAATGCCAGGGGAGCGAAAGCAAATACAAACAGTAATTTTTTCATTGTGTTGCGATTTGATATGTGTTATGAAAATATTTTGCCAAATTTACAATAATCGTTAAAGTGCCCGTTAATCAAGGGTTTGGGCAATTTATGCAATAAAGGTAAGAAGTCTGTTTTTGGGGAATTCCTCCCCAAGCTGTGGAAATGATGCTATGTGTTATAAATACCATACACAGTATCTTTGATGCCATCGTGAAGAATCCCAACTTAGATGCCTCCGGCGATTTTATGAGCGGTTCCGATAAGGAACTGGAAAAAGTGCTGCGCCCGCAGGGGTTCTTTGAATTCAGTGGCCAGGACCGTATTATCGATAACCTGAAGGTATTTATCGCCGCTGCCCGCCAACGGGGTGATGCCCTCGACCACGTGCTGTTGCACGGTCCACCGGGCTTAGGAAAAACCACCTTGTCATGCATTATTGCCAATGAACTTGGCGTAAATATGAAAACAACATCCGGTCCAGTATTGGAAAAACCGGGCGATCTGGCCGGCTTACTAACCAGCCTGGAAGAACGCGATGTGCTTTTTATCGATGAAATTCATCGCCTGTCAACCGTTGTTGAGGAATACCTCTATCAGGCAATGGAAGATTTCAAGATTGATATCATGATTGAATCAGGCCCGAATGCCCGCTCTATTCAAATTAATCTGAACCCGTTTACCCTTGTAGGTGCTACCACAAGATCCGGCATGCTTAGCGCACCACTGCGCTCACGGTTTGGCATCACCAGTCGCATCGAATATTACAATGCGGCAACACTTCAATCGATTATTACCCGCTCAGCCTCTATCCTAAATACCAAAATAACCACTGAAGGCGCGCATGAAATTGCCCGCAGAAGTCGAGGCACTCCACGTATTGCTAATAACCTGCTCAAACGCATTCGCGATTTCGCACAGGTTAAAGGTGAAGGCGTTGTTGATCTCGAAATTGCACGTTTCGGGTTAAATGCTTTGCATGTGGATGAACATGGTCTCGACGAAATGGATAACCGGATTTTATCTGATATCATTGAAAAATTTGCCGGCGGTCCTGTTGGACTTACTACCATTGCAACAGCAGTTGGTGAAGATGCAGGCACGATTGAGGAGGTGTATGAACCATTCCTTATCCAGGAAGGATATATTAAACGCACGCCAAGAGGCCGCGAAGCAACCGAAAAGGCGTATAAACATATCGGGAAAGTTCCCCCTTCAGGTACTTATAAATTGTTTGATTGAATTCTCCTGCGTCGTAAACCAATAGACAGAATCCTCAAAAAAAAGGTCAGGTAGCTATCGACGATGTGCAGCATTGCACACAATTAAAAATAATATACGCCGCGCAAAGTCACCAGACTATTCACTAAGCCAACCACTTTCGGGTCGGCTGATTCACCAACAGTGGTAATACTTCCCTGGTAGCGAAAATTCACACCAAAGTGTTTCATCTCTCCAATCAACAAGGTGCCGCCAATCAAATAACTTAATTCATCAGAATAAATAGCCTCTGAATTGTCATTATCGATTCCATTTATTTCTTCTCGTGTATTAATCATCCGTCCGTAAGCTAATCCTGCCTGAAAAATTAAACGGTTCTTATCATTATAATTAATCAGAATAGGCGCTTCTGCATAATCTAACACGAGTAAATAGGTATTCAAATTATTGGGATCCGGCTTACTGCGGGCACCTTTTTGTGAATAGAGTAGTTCTAATGAAATACTCCAGGTCTGATTCAGATTAACATGCACCACCGGACCGGCATTTAATCCAATCTTGTCAAACCCGGCGTAAAAATCACCGTGTACCTGTGAAAAATTGGCGCCGGCATACACCCCGCCCTCAAAAAGTTTAAACTCCTTGTTTTTGGGATCACCGGCATTTATTTGGGCTTGCAGGCATGAAACCCCCAGAATCAGCGTTATGGCAATAATTATCCTCATTTGATGTGCATTACTTGGTTTTAGGGAACCGTATCCCTCTCGTATTTTTGACAGCACAAAGTAATTAACGGAAAAGTTCATGTTCAAATATACAACCAACACCCTCAAAAAAATTGAAGACCTGTTGAAAGAGGCCGGATACATCGTTCGCTACGAAAAAGGGAACTTTCTGGCCGGCTACTGTGTACTGGAAAGCAAAAGGGTAATTGTGATAAACCGCTATTACGAAACGGAGTCCCGTATCAACAGCCTCCTCGAAATTATGGGTAAAATCGACCTTAATGAGCTGGAGCTTACCGAAGCCTCCCGCGAATTCTTTCACGAACTACAACTCCAAACAGTTAAAGTGTGATCGTAACCATCCTTGGGTCAGGCACCTCTGGCGGTGTACCGATGATTGGCTGCACCTGCGCCGTTTGTCGAAGCAACGACCCTCGTGATAAACGCCTCCGCTCGTCCATTCTCATTCAGGTGAGCGGTAAACATATTGTTATCGATGCCGGCCCCGATTTCCGTCAGCAAATGCTGAGGGAACAGGTGTCAAAGCTGGATGCCATCGTTTTTACCCATCAGCACCGGGATCATACCGCCGGTTTAGACGATATCCGAGCCTACAATTATTTTATGGGAAAACCCATGGATATCTACCTGACCGAAGAGGTGGAAACCAGCCTCCGCAAGGAATACCACTATGTTTTCGAACACGACGGTTACCCGGGTTTGCCCCAGATGCGCCTGCTCACCATCAAAAATACCCCGTTTTATATAGAGGATGTGCGGATATTTCCTATAGAGGTCATGCATTACAATTTAAAAGTATTCGGCTTTCGAGTAAACAACTTCACCTATATCACCGATGCCAATTTTATCTCCGAACCCGAGCTGGAAAAGGTAAAAGGCAGCCAGGTACTGGTTTTGAATGCCCTCAGAAAAGAACAGCACATCTCCCATTACTCACTGGATGAGGCACTGGAGCTTATAGACCGTATCCGTCCTGAGCAGGCCTGGCTTACACATATATCCCATCAAATGGGCCTGCATGAGGAGGTGTCAAAAACCCTCCCGCCCAATGTATTCCTGGCCTGGGATGGCTTAAAACTTGAATTATGAGGCAGGTAAGAAATGGTTTATTTGTGACAAATTTCAAATTACGCGATTTTGCGCCTGACACGATGAAACATTATCTTTGATTACTTGTTTCACCAAGCAAGTACATTTCTGGGAAAGACAAATAATTAAACCTTCACATTTATTATGAAAAAAGTGTTATTACTCCTCTCGGCCGGATTGTGTCTGATGACGGGTTTCGCACAGGTCGCTCAACAAAAAGACCCGTACGAAAAAACCTTCATCCATAACACCCATCGCCTGCCAAATCAGGATTTACAAGCTTCTTTGCGTGATGCGCAACCTTGGGTCGACTTCCGCGCTTTAAACGGCGACTGGTGGGTTGAATTCAAGGAGGAAACCGGGACTCCGCACCGTGCGTATGGTAAACCCATTGCTGTTGCAGGAGCAACTCCGGAAGAAAAGGCACTTAACTTCCTGCAAACCTATTGTGGTGCCTATTTCACCCAAACGCAAAACCTGAAACTGACTAAATCCATTACGTCAGAAAAATATCACTACGTATCCTATATCCAGCAGTATAATGGCCTCGACATTTTATGGTCAGAAGCTACTGTACGCCTGAGCCTTGACGGAAACGTAATCATGTTCGGTTTGGACGTGTATAACGCCATCAGCATGTCAACTACGCCTGCTATATCTGCAGAGGGTATCACAGCTTGGGCTTCTGCCGACTTCACCATCCCGGTTACCGGCGTAGAAGTTCTTCCTGCTCTTAAAATATTACCTGTACCGGGCGAGAAAGGAATGGAATATAAACTTGTTTATGAGGCTTATGTAAACACCATGGGTTATGATAATATCCCCGGCAAATATTACAGCATCATCGACGCAAACACCGGCCGTGTATACTATCGCCAGAATCAGGTGCATGCCTGCGGTGAGTATATGATGACGGCTAATATGCAGGTAAATGCCGCTATTACCGACAACCCTTTAGTGGCACCGGTAGATCGCGGATTGCCTTATATCCGTATTGAAATAGATGGTGAATATTATTATACAGATGTAAACGGTTATCTATCGTTAAATACCATCACCTCACCTACACCTGCAACCATTAATTTGCAAGGACTTTATGCCCGTGTATCTCAGGGTCTTGATACATTGGCAATTGAATCAATTGATATTACTGTTTTTCCAGGAGATAATTTCATTCAATTTGATGACCTGTCCGGCTCAGTTCCTTCTGAAGCTTCAGCTTATTACTGGCAGAATATCGTGCATGATAGAATGAAGGTTTATTTTCCGGATTTTGATGATTTAGATATTGATCAAAAAGTTCGTGTGGAGCGTAATGATGGCACGTGCAATGCCTTTTATGATGGTAACTCAACTAACTTTTACCAGGCTGGTGGTGGTTGCCCTGCAACAGGTCTGTTTAACGATGTAGTTATGCATGAATATGGCCATGGCATTAACTATGATTTATATAAAGCACTTGGCGATCCGGGTGGTATGGGCAATGGCGCTCTCCATGAAGGGTATGCCGATATCTGGGGTATTGTGGTTACTGAAAACCCTATTCTCGGACAGGGCTTCCTGGGTGGTGCCGGCACTTTTGTTCGTCGTTACGATGTGGAACCTAAGGTGTATCCACAGGATCTCGTAGGCGAAGTGCATGCCGATGGCGAAATCATCGCCGGTGCATGGTGGGATGTGAATGAGAATTTTGGTGGCGATATGATTACAATGACAGAGCTTTGGATGGAAACGCATAACGGCACTGTTGACGGTGCTGCCGGAAATGAAGGTGAAATATATCGCGATGTATTGCTCGAAGCTTTAATAGCCGATGATGATAATGCCGACCTGACCGACGGAACACCAAATGAAGCTGACATTACAGAGGCGTTTTGTGAACATGGTATTACATTAATCGGTAATGTTGACCTTGAACATACCCAATTTGCAGCTCCGGTTCCAAACGATGTTCCACTGGTGGTAAATACTTCACTTGATGTGGATTTCCCTGAGTACGTTGGCAACGCCCAAATGCTTTGGAGAACTTCTCCTGGAGCGGTGTTTACTGAAACAGAAATGTCTGCTGTTACCCTTACTGAATATGAGGCTACGATTCCGGCACAACCTATTGGAACAGTTATTGAATATTATTTCAAAATAGGTGATACCAATGGTTGCGGTTCTGTAACCCTGCCGTCAAAAGCTGATCTTGAAGTAGAACCAAACCTGCCTTACTTTGCATTGGTTGGATTTTCACTCATTGACTTCGAAGATTTTGATAACGAATTTGGCAGCTGGGAAATTGATCCATTTGATACTGACGACGCAACTACCGGCGAATGGGATATTAATGAATCTATTCCTTCTGTTGATGACACAGGTTACGAAGTTCAAGGCGACCAGGATAATACTGAAGGCTCTGGTAATATCTGTGCATTTACCGGAAATGCAGGTTTCGGTGATGGTGTGGGCACAAATGATGTGGATGGCGGAGAAACAACCTTGCGCAGTCCATTCTTTAACCTGACTGCATACGATAACCCTGTATTTACCTATTATCGTAAATATTCCAACGCATCACCAACCAGCGCTAACCCGGGTAATGATGTATGGGAAGTGTACATTACCGATAACGGTACCGATTGGGTTCGGGTAGAACGCACTCATACAGAAGACAATACCTGGAGAAGAAATGCTATCCGCGTATTAGATTATGTAGATATTACCGATCAGGTTGGATTTATTTTTGTTGCTGAAGACAGCGTTAGAACAGATGATCCAGGTGGGTTCTCTGGTGGTAGCTTAGTTGAAGCGGCTGTTGATGATTTATTCTTGTATGAAGAAGGTGAAGTGGAAGACACTTCCGGTCAGGTGTTAACTACCGACTTGCAATTAATCGCCGGCATGTTCCCTAACCCTGCGCATGATAAATTTACTATCTTCTTCGGCAACGTTACCGGCGATGTAGATGTAATCATTGCTAATACAGTTGGTGAAATCATGCTTACCGAACGCATAACTGTTGCAACAAACGGCAGCTACAGTGTAAATACTGCCCAGTTCGCGCAAGGCGTATACTCAGTAACGCTGCGCAGTGCCGGGGCTACACAAACTGAACGTATCGTTATTCAGGATTAATTCACTAAACAGCGAAGGCTGTTTGCATAAAATAATCAAATCGGGTCTCTCTATCAGGGACCCGATTTTTTTTTGAAAGATGTGAGACGCCAATGGAAATTGCAAGCATTGAAATGCACGCAAAAGATTGGCAGACATCAACACATATTTCCTGTATCATGCTGTTCATCTAACTGAATGCATGCATCCGCACCAACCCTATTTACATTTGACCAGTTATTGGTTAGTAGTTAATCATACACCTCAGGTAATCATCGCTATATATGCAGATTTGGGTGAATGGAACCGCAGCTGTACCTGTTACTTATTAGCTTCAATCCGCTTTGGTAATAATAAAATACATCAGCGTCTGCCGTACTTTTTCCAACGTTCTGCAAAAGGTGTGTTGTGCTTAATTTTCGTCTAACACTATTAAATTCGGTTTTACAAAAGATGCACAATGAAGCTGTGGTCTTCAAGGTAATTTCTCTTAACGAAATTTATAAGCGTATAATAATTTGATAAACAGGGTAGAGATTATCGCAAATTACGCAACTCCCAATCGGAACAGAAAAATCCTTTTAAAGATTTCTTCATGCGCATAAATACATATGCAAAACCAACACTTTCGCGCAAATAAAAAAGGCTACCTCATGCGAAGCAGCCTTTTGTCTCAAGTAAGTATTTTATTTAGCGCAATAATGCGACAGTTGTTGTTTTTGAAACTAGGTCACCAAATTGTGTTGCTCCTTTAATTACAACCACATAAGTGCCAATTTCCTGCTCCTGCGAATTCATGGTACCATCCCATCCCATTTCCGGATCATCAGAATAATACACTAATTTTCCCCAACGGTTATAAATACTGAAATCAGTAATGGTTCCGATACCAATAAATCCTGGTTTGTAGGTGTCATTTAATCCATCACCATTAGGTGTGAAGGCTGTCGGCGACCAGATATCAGAATCTTCAATTACATAAACAAATACGGTATCAGTAGATACGCATCCGTTTGCATCAGTTCCTGTTACCACATACATGGTAGTATCTTCAGGGAATGCAATTGGATTCGAAATATCAGGATTCGTTAAAGATTCAACCGGTGTCCAGGTATAGGTTACGCCTCCGGTTGCATTTAATTCCACTTCACTGCCTAACATCAGAATTACATCCTCACCGGCGTAAATAACCGGATCCGGATATAAATATACCCATGCATCATCTGTATCGCTGCAACCATAAATATCGGAAGCAATTAACTGATAATAATTATTCGTTAATGGAGTAACCAGAGGGTCTTCCAAAGTTGGATCGTCGAGATAAGTGGGTGGCGTCCACATATAAGTATCTGCACCACCACCATCAAAATTTGCACTCTGTCCGCGACATACATATACATCCGGACCAGCATCAGCAACCGGTGAAGGTGCAACGGTGAGTGTAAAGGCAGATAAATAATCACAACCGCCTAAGGTTACGGTGTTGGTGATGATATAAGTTCCTTCAGTAGAAGCAGCTAAGTCAATTTCACCTGTAATGCTGTCCAATTCTAAACCTGCCGGTGTAGCACTGAAAATGCCCACATCACTTGTAGGGTCAAGAACAGGGAATGGGTTGTCTTCATATTTGCAATACACTGAATCGGGGTAGGTGAAATAAGTGGTTATGTAAAAAGGCTCATCAAATGCCAGATAAGAGTGAATGTTCTTACGCAAATTAGATGCATTTGGTGCAGGTGAGTGCCATGAGGTAACTGTCATCCCGCCAAACATCACCATACCTAAACCCCAGGTGATTTCAGACAATAAGGATTCTGAGCCATTATCAATTAATACCCATCCACAAGGTACATCTACCGTGGAGTGACCAAAATAGTTACCTGTCCAAGAAGTACCTACCGGTGAATATGGTCCTAAAAATATCGGATGTAAAGGGTCAGCCGCATAGGCATTCGGTGAATAGTCAGGATATACGTTGGTAGCGCCGCCAAATCCCCAGTTCATAGAGGAGCCTTCATTTGGTGCCGCATTTAAAAACAAGCGTCCTCCTGCATAAACCCAGGCTTCAATTGTAGCCATATTGGCAATCAAGAAGTTGTTCAGGTCAATGGCATGATCATCACCACCCTCTAAAAAAACGTAGGTTGAAGTTGGGCCAAATGCCACAGCAGGGTCAACGGTGGAAAAATAACCTGAATTCCAGCCACCCACACCAAAAACAGCGTCCATTTCTGTAATGTTATCATTCAGAATTGGCGCCCAGGTCCATGGTTCCGGCGGCGTGCGACGGATATACCATACACTTTGACCATATGCACTGTCTGCCGCTGAAAGCAAACAGAGTATTAAACTGAATGAGAGGAGAAATTTTTTCATGCGTGTTACTGTTTCTTTTTGATAAACAGATTAAGTGACTAAAGTTATAACTAATTTCGGTAATAGTGACGAAAAATAACGTTAAAACTACCTTACCAACCGAGGGCATAAACGTATAATTACCCGCAATGGTTGGGCATTCAGCAAAAAAAAAGGCTGCCGAAGCAACCTTTTTTTAAAACAAATTATGTTTACAGGTAGGCAGCAATAATCAGGCTGACAATACTCATCAGTTTAATGAGAATATTCATACTTGGACCAGATGTGTCTTTGAAAGGATCTCCTACAGTATCGCCGGTTACGGATGCTTTATGTGCATCAGAGCCTTTGAAGTGTGTTTCACCATCAATTTCTACCCCTTTTTCAAACGATTTTTTTGCATTATCCCAGGCGCCACCGGCATTGCTCTGGAAAATGGCCAGTAACACACCACTTACGGTTACGCCGGCCAGTAAACCTCCTAAAATCTCAGCAGAGGTAGCATTTTCGAAAACACCTTTCAATCCGAATCCTATCAATACAGGTGTCAATAAGGCTAATGCACCCGGTAATATCATTTGACGGATTGCGGCTTCTGTTGAAATCGCCACGCAACGATCGTAATCAGGCTTTCCGGTGCCTTCCATAATGCCTGGTATTTCACGGAATTGGCGACGCACTTCTTCAACCATGCTTTTAGCAGCTTTTCCTACCGCTTTAATAGCCATAGAGCTGAATAAGAACGGAATCATACCGCCTATGAATAACCCAGCTAATACCGGGGCTTTTGAAATATCAATCGTCTCGAGCCCGGCAGTGCCCATAAAGGCCGCAAACAAGGCAAGAGAGGTAAGTGCTGCAGAAGCAATTGCAAATCCTTTTCCGGTGGCTGCTGTAGTGTTACCTACTGCGTCGAGAATATCCGTGCGGTGACGAACTTCTTTTGGCAAGGCGCTCATTTCAGCAATACCACCTGCATTATCAGCAATTGGTCCAAATGCATCAATGGCCAGCTGCATCGCTGTTGTGGCCATCATACCTGCTGCTGCAATTGCCACGCCGTAAATGCCGGCAAACACAAATGATAATACGATACCTACCGCCAAAAAGATGGTTGGCAAAAGGGTCGATTGCATACCTATATAAATTCCACCGATAATGTTGGTTGCATGTCCCGTGCTGCTTTGTTCTACAATAGCAGTTACAGGTCGTTTACCCATTGAAGTGTAATATTCAGTGAAAAAGCTGATGAGGGTTCCCACAACAAGTCCGGTTACAATACTTGCGTAAACGCCGCCGGGAGTAAGGATTTCACCTGTTTTTATCATGGTCATTTCAGCGGGCAGGATATAATTGGCAAGAAACCATGCTCCAATCGCCGTAATCACAATGGCTATCCAATTACCCATATTTAATGCGCGTTGCACATTGCCATCCTCTTTCACGCGCACAAACCAGGTACCTATAATAGAGGCTATCAATCCCATCGCAGCTACCAACATTGGGAACAACATCGGTGCCATGCCACCAACCGCATCATTTGATTGAATCTCGCGACCTAATACCATTGTTGCTAAAACTGTTGCTACATAACTTCCAAATAAATCGGCGCCCATTCCTGCTACATCTCCTACGTTGTCGCCAACGTTATCGGCAATTGTTGCGGGATTGCGCGGATCATCCTCAGGGATTCCTGCTTCCACTTTACCTACTAAGTCTGCACCAACATCAGCTGCTTTGGTATAAATACCACCTCCTACGCGGGCGAAGAGTGCAATTGATTCTGCTCCAAGCGAGAAACCGGTCAATACCTCCAGGGCAACTTCCATTTCCGGGCCGTTTACATCGCCTCCTTTAACAAACATGAAATAGAATATAATGAACAGCGATCCAAGCCCGAAAACAGCCAATCCGGCCACACCAAGACCCATTACACTACCACCGGCAAACGATACACGCAGTGCGCGACTCAAACTGCTGCGGGCAGCACTGGTTGTGCGCACATTGGCACGTGTGGCAATTTTCATACCGATGAAACCGGCCAATCCTGAAAAGATGGAACCAATCACAAAGGCTACGGCAACCATCGGGTCTGAGCGGTCAGAACCCGCGGCCAGCCAAGCTAAGAGGCCTGCAGTGATAATTACATAAATAGCGAGAATACGATATTCGGCTTTCAAAAAAGCCATCGCGCCTTCGGAAATGCTCTTTGCAATACCTTGCATTTTTTCATTTCCTGCATCCTGCTTGTTCACCCACAATGCTATATATAGCATATATGCTAATCCAACTAACCCTAAAGCGGGGATTAAATAATAAATCGTCTGCATAATATATACCTACTCCTTTAAAAGAGGGTGCAAAGTTACCGCTATGGCCTTGGATTAGGAAATTCAGTCAGTATTTCTTTTTAACGGGTCATCCACCATGATACCTGTGCTTTCCGATTCACGGTGGGTTGTGGATTGTCAAACTCGAAAAATTGTGTATTTTGCGCTCCGAAACAACACACATTTTAAGCTTATGTCACAAAACTCAGAATCCTGGGGGTCGCGAGTAGGGCTCATCCTGGCTATGGCAGGTAATGCCGTAGGTCTAGGAAACTTTCTCCGCTTTCCCGTTCAAGCCATCCAAAATGGAGGTGGCGCCTTTATCATACCTTACCTTGTTTGTTTTCTGTTGATGGGTATTCCACTCCTTTGGATTGAATGGGCTACTGGTCGTTTTGGAGGATCCAAAGGCCATCACAGTACGCCATTCATTCTGGATGCCATGGATAAACGTAAATTCTGGAAATACATTGGGGTGTTTGGTATTTTCACCAATCTGGCTGTGGCAGCGTATTACTGTTACCTCGAATCATGGACACTCAATTATGTTTGGAATGCTATTACAGGTACTTTCCGTGGAGAGACAGCTGAATCTGTTAGTAATTATTTTAATGCCTATGTTAATGCCGGAGACGCACATCAACATTGGTCTGCATGGATAGCCGATAACCCGGCACCTATCATCTTTTGGGTAGTTTGCCTTGTTCTGAATACCTGGATACTTTCAAAAGGATTGAGTGGCGGCGTCGAAAAAGTGGCCAAAATTGGTATGCCTCTTTTAATTGTATTCGGCGTTTTTCTGGCTATTATGAGTATTTCTTTGAAGTCCGGTCAGCATGGCGCGGTTTATGGTGGTTCTGAAGGACTTAATTTCCTATGGACGCCGGATTTCTCAACCATCTGGAATCCGAAAGTATGGCTGGCAGCCGCCGGGCAAATTTTCTTTACACTTTCCGTGGGTATGGGCTCTATTCAATGTTACGCATCTTATGTCCGTAAAAAGGATGATATAGCACTCAACGCAATGAGCGCAGGCTGGATGAATGAGTTTGTTGAAGTTGTATTGGGCGCAGCAATTATTATCCCTATTTCCGTTGGATACTTAGGTGTCGACAAAGTAGTTGAAATGACACGTACCGGCGGTCTTGGACTCGGATTCAGAACCTTACCATTTCTGTTTGAACAATGGGGTACAACATTAGCCGTTATCTGTGGTGTATTTTGGTTTGGATTATTGTTTTTTGCAGGTATTACCTCCTCACTGGCAATGGGAACACCTTGGATGGGCTTTATGCAGGATGAATTTGGTTGGAGCAGATCTAAAGGCGCATGGAGCTTTGGGGCAATCGTTTTGATTTTAGGATTGCCAACTGTTTTATTTTTTAATCAGGGCGTATTTGATGAATATGATTACTGGGCAGGAACTGTTTCACTTGTCGTGTTTGCCCTCGGAGAAACAATTTTATTTGCATGGATTTTTGGTATGGATAAGGGATGGCGCGAAATAAATGCGGGAGGTGATATTCAGGTGCCCAATGTATTTAAATTTATCATCAAATATGTAACACCTACACTGCTGTTACTCGTGTTTCTCGGTGCATTAATTACACCAGAAGGCAACGATTGGGTAGGTGCTTTTCAGAATGGTTGGAAATTAGACAATGGTTCTATTATTAAACAGCTTTTAAATACGGGCATTAAAGACCAAATGCAAATGTCCAGAGAGGCAGGCGATTTAGTAACCTATGATGCATTGAAAACAAAATTGTTGTATGTAAATGGCGCACGCCTGTTATTGTTGGCGGTATTTTTTGGTGTGGCATGGCTGGTATCAAAAGCATATTTTAAACGCGTAAAATCTGGTAAAATCATATGAGCACTCAAGCATTAATAATGATGATCACTACAGTAACTGTAGTGACTTGTATTACCGGTTACTTTTTTTATAAGGTGCTCACCACACCACCAAGAAGCGAACCGGATTCATATGAAGATAATGATGATCAGCCGCGCTGATTAAAACGAGCAATATACACGCATCGGGGGAGGGAAATGCTGATGTTGAAAATGCGTGTCTATGAAAAAAACAGTTCGGTCTTATCTGACTTTCACCCGCGGTGAAAAAAATGCCACTTTATGTATAGGGGTATGCATGTGTCTTGTAACATGCATGCCCTTTTTCAAATTGCTTATTCCCGAAAAATCGGATAAGGATTACACGGCGCTGATTTCGCAATTGATAAATCAACCGGTTTCTGCAAACCAGGAGACTGAAGCTGTTCCGGAAACCCAAAAAAAATTCGGACCGTATGATGCTATTGCAACAAGTAGTCGCGTTGCCGATAATCTAAAAATCGAACAACCAACATCTCTGTTTAATCCGGATACGGTATCATTAGAGCAATGGCAGCTTTGGGGTGTTCCGGCATCAGTTGCATTAAGAATGCAGAAATATGTTGCAAAAGGCGGACATCTGCAATCAACAGACGACCTGAAAAAAATATTTGGATTCCCTGAAGATCGCGTTGGTATAATTGGCGCTTTTATATCTACCAAAGAAAGTACGCCTACAACGCAAGAGTTAAAGCCGGCAGAAATCCGACAACCCTATACCGGACCATCAATTGAATTAAACTCTGCCACCGAAGCACAATTAATTACAGCCGGATTTACCTCCAATGAGGCTAAACGCATTGTCAGGTTTCGCGACCAGGCTGGAGGTTTTTTTCAAATAGAACAACTCTATGCCATTTTTGGAGTAGATGCTGCACATATTCAGGAAGTGGAACCCTGGTTGCAAATCAATGAAAAAATGGTGATTCTTATCAATTTAAATACAGTCGATAGTGCTACTTTGGCTGCGCATGTCTATATTTCAGACGAATTAGCGGGGGAGATCATCCAATACAGAAAAACAACAGGAAAATTCTATTCTGTTAAAGAAATTACTAAAGTAAAAGGCATGTATCCCGCGCTGTTTGAAAAAATCAAACCTTACCTGCGCATATGACTATTGAACATCAAATAAAAACCGCCATTCGCGATGTGGCCGATTTTCCAAAAGAAGGTGTTGTATTTAAAGACATCACACCGCTGTTAGCCGACCCGCATCTGAGTGATGCTATTGGTGAAGCGTTGCTTGAAAAAGTACAAGCCATGCAACCGGATGCCATTGTCGCGATTGAAAGCAGAGGTTTTTTATACGGCTTTATGCTCGCCAATAAATTGCGTATTCCGTTTATTCCGGTGCGAAAAAAAGGTAAACTTCCCGGAGAAACGCTTGAATACACCTACGATCTGGAATACGGCTCGGCAACCGTCGAAATTCATGCCGGCGATATTCAACCGGGCTGGAAAGTGCTCGTGCATGACGATTTATTGGCTACAGGTGGAACTGCCCAGGCAGCCGCCGAACTCATACAAATGCAGGGTGCACACGTAGTTGGCTTTGCTTTTGTAGTCGAATTGTCGTTTTTACATGGTGTTAAGAAAATCAAACCTTATTCCAATACTATTGTTTCATTAGCTACGTATTGATAGCTTTGCACGCCTGACTAATAAAACAATACTATGACTTCAGCGATTTCGCATGATTTAGATATAATCGTAGCCTCTGCCAAAGAATTTGCCGAAAAATACGTGCGACCACATGTAATGGAATGGGACGAAAGTCAGCATTTCCCGGTAGATGTTTTTCACAAAGCCGGTGAGCTCGGATTCATGGGCGTGCTGGTTCCTGAGGCTTATGGCGGTTCCGGACTTGGATACGTGGAATACATGCGTATTATTGAAGAAATTGCAGCTGTATGTGGAAGCATCGGCCTTTCTGTTGCAGCGCATAATTCACTCTGCACGGGGCACATTCTGCAATTCGGTAACGAAACACAGAAACAAAAATATTTGCCCCTGCTGGCATCCGGACAATGGATTGGCTCCTGGGGTTTAACAGAGCCCAATACCGGTTCTGATGCGGGAAATATGCAATGCGTTGCCACTGCCGATGGCAATGACTGGGTATTAAACGGAACAAAATGCTGGATTACCCATGGAAAATCCAGTAATGTGATGGTCGTTATTGCCAGAACAGGTGCACCACGCACTTCCAACAACTGCACGGCATTTGTAGTGGAACGCGGTGCACCCGGATTCAGCGCCGGCAAGAAAGAAAATAAACTGGGTATGCGTGCTTCCGAAACAACGGAAGTAATCTTCGAAAACTGTCGTATTGCTGATGCCCAGCGTTTAGGTGAAGTAGGAGAGGGCTTTAAACAGGCAATGAAAGTGCTCGACGGCGGCCGAATCTCCATCGCAGCGCTCAGCCTGGGTATTGCAAAAGGTGCCTATCGGGCTGCCCTGAAATATGCGAAAGAGCGCAACCAGTTCGATAAGCCTATTGCCCAATTTCAGGCCATTAGCTTTAAACTGGCTGATATGGCCACCCGCATCGAAGCGGCAGATTTACTGACCCTCAAAGCCGCCGATTTAAAGAACCGGGGCGAAAAAGTGACTGAAGCATCCGCCAAAGCGAAATATTATGCCTCTGAAGTATGTGTGGCCGTTGCAACAGATGCGGTGCAGATTTTTGGAGGTTATGGCTATACAAAAGACTTTCCGGTAGAAAAATATTATCGCGACTCAAAGCTGTGTACCATTGGAGAAGGAACCTCTGAAATCCAAAAACTGGTTATTGCACGCGAAATCCTGAAATGAATCGGTTTTGGAAATCTGAAAGAAAGTTTTATTTTTGCACTCCCAAATAATTAACGAATGCTCATAATTGACGCAAGAGAAGCGGAATCTATCGACAAAGCACTCAAGAACTATAAAAAGAAGTTCGAAAAAGCTGGTATTGTAAAAGAATTGCGCCGTCGCCAATCTTTTACCAAACCTTCTATAGAGCGCAGACAGGAGATCATCAAAGCCCGCTACAAGCAAACCTTCGTAACAGAAGCGAACCAGGGTTAATGCCCGGGCCGGTGCACATACTGTCCTCGCTCTGAGGAACGTTGCATGTATATGCATCTGGAAAGATTTTATACCTACTTACAGTATGAAAAACGCTACAGTAAACATACACTGGAAGCGTACAAGCGGGATATTGACCAATTTGCCCAATTCATCCACGCAAACTATGAGGGTGAAGATGCAGATTTGCTGGATGTACACCATCGTCAGGTAAGGGCCTGGATTATCAGCCTGATGGAGGATCATACCGCCAAAAGCGTAAACAGAAAAATCTCTGCACTCAAAACCTATTACCGGTTCTGCACGCAACAAAATGTCATCACAAAGAACCCGATGGCAAAGGTTACGGCCCCAAAGACGCCTAAAAACCTGCCTTTGTTTGTCGAGCGCACCGGCATGGAGTCCGTTTTTTCATTAGTTGCCGCCTCTTATCCGGAAGACACGCCCGAACAGCGATTTGTAAAGCTCAGGGATAGCTGCATAGTAGAAATGTTATATGCTACCGGCATGCGTCGGGGTGAATTGCTCGGATTAACCGATGCCTCATTTGATCGTGCAAATGCCCATGTTAAAGTACTCGGAAAAGGAAACAAAGAGCGCCTGATTCCCGTAAGTAAAGGGTTGATGGATGTTGTGGATGCTTACTTGCAGGAACGGAACCGGATGTTTGGAAAAACGCATTCTTTTTTAGTTACCGGAACCGGTAAACCGCCTTATCCTAAAATGATTTACAATATTGTGCATCGGGTGCTCAAACAGGTTACTACCTTAACCCGCACCAGTCCGCATGTGCTCCGACATACCTTTGCCACACATTTAAGCAACAACGGTGCAGCTTTGAATGCGGTGAAAGAATTGCTCGGTCATGCCAGCCTGGCAAGCACGCAGGTGTATACACACAATACGATTGATCAATTAAAGAAAGTACACAAGCGCTCACATCCAAAAGGATAAATCTTATAATTTCACCACCCTAATATCAAGCGTATGGAAGTGACGATACAATCAATCCGTTTCGATGCGGATCAGCGACTGACAGAATTAGTGCATAAGCAACTGGAAAAGGTGTTGCGATTCGATAATGGCATTTTAGATGCCCAGGTGTTTTTGAAACTGGACGCCGACCGGGGCGGATTTCACGAAAAAGTAGTTGAAATAAAATTACATCGTCCGGGCAAGACCTTCATTGCGAAGGCAGAGCGCAGCACCTTTGAAGAAGCGCTGGATGAGGCCATGGACGGGCTTTTGACGCAGGTTAAGAAGCTGCGCGATAAGCAGAAAGAGTAAACTGCAAGAAAAAATCGTTCCATTTTTCGCAACTTTTTGCACATATCCACAAAAGGCCGTATATTTGCGGGCGTTTTCTCAAAAAGTGGAGCAAACGAACGTTTCTTTGAAACACGGTACGGTATAAGGTCAATGAGGCTTCAAACGGAGGCAAAATCCTCCGAAATCCGCTCCCGGAAAGGGGTTAGGCGGATAGGGAAGCGCCCTGAT
>JAKQVC010000218.1 GCA_029571985.1 Bacteroidota bacterium
CCCCCATTTTGTGTAATTCGGCGCGTCGATTTAATGATAATTGATCTGCATTGCTCATCAGAAAACCCGTCAGAATCATTAACAACAGGACCCAGACAAATTTGTACTTATGATCCAGTTTTAAAATCATAGCTGCAATAAACAAGCCCGCACCTAGGGTGGATGATCTCGATCCTGAACCGATAATTAAAACAATGAGTGTGGCCATGAGCATTATAGCAAACGCACGCAAAGGCCCTTCTCGTCTCGACCATTCAAACGTTAATGGCAAACCTACCGCAGCCGCCCAACCCACTGTTCGCGACTTCAAACCAACAGTTTCGAGTTGCGGGTCTGAGTAAAAATCCAAGTCAATCATGGAAGGATTCAATAACATTGGACTGATATAGGTTATCAAGGGTACCGCAAGAAATGAATATAGTCGAATGTATCGTTGACGCGGTGTTAAGTCCTGCGTTCCAAGAAATTTCCAGAATATGTATACCACATTAAAATACAGGAAGAAGCCCACGCATTCCATTACGTGGTCCTCCAATCGCACGGCATTAAATGAGGTTAAAATGGCAATATATAGAATGGTGATATTGGCATAAATAGCCGTTTTATCAAAAAATCGAAAGGATAACAGGATAATAGCCAGTGCCAGCACACCCCGCTCAATATCTAAGGTGAAGCCTAATAGAATGGAAGTGGTGTAGGATGAAGCATGCATCATCCCAAACAGGTAAAAACCGATATATACCAGCGTGCTACGTTTCACTATAATACAGTTCTGTCAATTGTTGCGTCATCGTAACCGGCGAAAATAATTTCCGCATATGATTGATTTTTGAGGATACCTGTTCAAGGTATCCTGAATAATCAGTAAACACTAAGTCAAGATTGTGCGCCAGTTGTTCGCTATTTAAATTGTCGTAATCTGAAAATACAGCAGGATATCCCTTCAGCACTTCTTTCAATCCCCCAACACCGGAAGTGAGCACCGGGACACCTTGTGCCAATGCTTCAATTATTGAAACACCTAATGCTTCAAACCGCGCTGGAATTACGACCAAATCCGTTTGAGCCATAATATGATAAAGCTGTTCGCTAGGTACCGAGCCGTGTTGGATTACTTTAATGTGTTTTGGTATCATGCGCAAAAACTCATGCTCCTTGTCTGTTTTAAATGAGGGGCCCGCTATATGCAGTGTGGTAACCTTTTTGCAGCGACCTAATGCGGATGCTAAAATATCAAAACCTTTTCTATATAAGTCATTTCCAACGTATAAAATGCTGCCTGACGGCTGAATCGGCGGCCGCAATTGCATTTCTTCCAATCGCATGCTTTTATAGATGAGCACACATTTCTTTTTCGGTATGCGGTAATGCTCAATTGCTTTATCAAAAGTATAATGACTATTGCAAATTAATTTATCAGTTCTTTTAACGGATATGTGTTCTGTCGCTTTACGGGCGATATGATGTAATTTAACTTTCCAGGTGTATCGGCCTCGTAAATAATATGGAACCTCTATGTTCATGTAATCATTTAATTGGATAAATGATTTAGTTCCAAGTCGACCAAAAAACAGATATGGAAATGCATTATTAAAATGCACAATCACCTTTTTGCCAGGCAGTAATTCAACAGCCATTTTAGCTGTTTTCCATAAGCGCTTGTAAATGTCGGATGGGGTTTTTGTTTTTTCAACACAAATCATGCGTTGATCAGCCTGAGCTGCATCTGAAGTTATGGTGATGAAAGCAAATGAAGCATTGCTGAATGCTGCATGCAAAAGTCGTGCATAGGTAGCTGGCCCGGATACCGGATTGTCGTAAACAGATGTCACAAACAACACCACCAAACTATGCGTTTGTGCAAAGCAAATGGCCGGATGCTGTGGAGTGAGTTTCATCATGTTGTGATAAAAGCTGCTGTAAATTGTTCAAAAGAATAGCTGCCTGAAACAAGTGCGTTGTTCTGGCCTATTTTGTTTATGTCACTATCAGAAAGTTGTTGCGCACGAATAAATCCTGTTTCCAAACCATCTGATGGATATACGAGTTCAGGCTGATTGCGCAAATAAAAAGGTAGCACACCAGAGGCGGGTGCTAAAACCGGTTTAGAAAAATCCATGGCTAATAATACGGAACCACTATTTTCTATTGCGTGAAAGGGGGCAACTACGATATCAGCGGCTCTGTAATAAATTTGAACCTCTTCTGGTGAAATAAAGTCCGCCTTAAACAGGATGTTCGGACCTGCAATGGATTTTAATTGATTCAAATAATCTACATATGGCGCGCGACCTGCAATAATAAATAGTTCATCTTTCCTGGCATGGGTGTTAAATATCCGGATAAACTGTTCCAATCCTTTGTATGGACGTATATTGCCAAAACTCAGATAGACCCTTCTGTACTGTGAAACGCCAAGCTTGGTTTTAGCTGCTGTTGATGTAATAGTATCCGGATAGTACCCTTTGTAAGAGCCCACGGGAACAACTTTAAATTTATTTACCGGTATATGGTATGATGAAGAAACGCTCGCAATGGTGCTGTCTGAAAACACCCTCACCCAATTACATTGTTTATAAAACCAGGCATGCACCTGATGATGTATTTTGTGCGCGTGATCATGTGGATGCAAATTATGTATGGTGCAAACTATTTTTGTTCGAAAAAGGTGTTTTACCATCCATATCTGCGTTATAAAAAGGGCAATATTGATGTACATGAGGATAGTGGATCTTCTGCTGTATAATCCGTCAATCCAATCGAAGTGCATGTATGCAGATGGTTTGCCAATGGCTGTTCTGATAATACCGGTAAGCCTGTCTTTATATCCATTTCGTGCAATGCATCTGCCATCTGCAGATAAACCCTGCATCATTAAATGTTGATAGGGATTCGCGATTCCCGCAACAGGTAAACAAGATATGCGAATAGGTTTTTTCATTGAAACCAAGGGCGGTAATGCGTTTGATACTGCATATCCATATTTCTCGTACCAATCTGAACTGCAGGAACACCCGCAACAATATGGAATGCCGGAACGTCTTTTGTAACTACTGCACCTGCTGCAATAACAGCACCTTTTCCTATATGTACGCCTGGTAGTATAGTTGCCCTGCTGCCTATCCAGGCATAATCGTCAATAATTACATCACCACCCCGATCACCAAATTGCGGATCCTGAGGATTGTGTTCAAGTGTCCAGATATTTGTTTCATACGAAATTTGCACATGATCGCCTATGTGTAATTTTCCATTGCGGCCATCCAATAAAACACGACTGTTGACAACACAATGTTGACCAATAGTGATGTTACGCGGATTTTTTAAGGTGACCATCATCAATATGCTGCTTTTATTTCCCAAACCGCCTAATAGCAGCCGATACCAACCCAAGCGAAGCACATGAAATGGAATATAGGCAATACCTCTGTTGGTTACGTAAAGGATAAATTGATAAATAATCAGTTTTATCGTTTTCATGCAGTGGGTTTTAAGAGTCGATTTGCCATTTCACTAAAGTCGGCAACAGGAAACATATCGCGCACCTGATAGCTTAATTGCATATAAGTGGGGTTTTCAGGTGCATGCAGCACTTCAACAAGTTGATTCATTTGTTGAATCACATTGTGAGAGCCACCCTGGATAAGATATTTTTCATTCTGATATTGATGCACAAAATGAAAGAGGCTAATGGGTTCGCCTGTGTCTTCTGCCATATCTACCAGAAAAGATGGTGTATCTGTAAAACAAGTCTCCAGACCTAAGGTAGTTCCGGTATGAAAGAAAGCTTTGGCCCTGGAAATTCGGTCAAACTTTTGTACAATATTGTTTTCGGGAATACTTAAATCTTGTTGTCTGTAATCATCTTCTATTTGAATATGGCTATGTTCGTGTAATGGAGCATAAATCTGCCAATCGCGGCAATTTGGATAAGGCCTAACGAGTAAAACGTGATCGGGTTTTACTTGTCTGATCATTTCTGCTATAATAAGTATAACCCGAATTTCTTCTGGTATGAGTTGTGTAAGCCCAACACCACAACCAAAATAAAAGTATTGTTCTTTGTGTGGTTGGGTGGCGGCAAGTTGCTGATAGGCTTTTATATAGCCTAATTGCGTTGACCCGACAATGTGTATTTGCTGCGCATCTATTCCTTGAAGTTGCTGGAGATCATCGGCAATACCGGCATGCCACACCAGATATTGTGCGCGCTTACTAAAACGCACCTGTTTACAGGTGTGATCCCAACTATATACATAAACATCTGTCGGAATTTTATTTCGCAAGCATCTTGCGAATAAATAGTCGTCATACACCTCTGTCCAGACAAGCATGCGGGAAATATCTTCTAATGATGTTTTGCCGCTGTAGCGTAACATCTGTAAATACAAGTCGTACGACATCCACTTGGGCAATAAACGCTGCAATTGCAAAGCCTTTTTTGCTTTCTTTTTAAGCTGTTCAGGTAGGTTTTGCGATTTGAATTGCTCCATTAAAAAGTAATTCTGTTTACTCTTAGGCAGTTTGCGAAAAAGTAAAAACAGTATATGTGCCAACCTGTTTATCGGGTTAGCTGTATGTTCCTCAATAATCCGATATTGAAATCCGGTTGACAGATAGGGTTGCACTAATGACTCATGCTCTTTTCGAATAAATAATACAATCGTATCCCGAAGCGCCATTTCCCCAATCACTTTGCGCACATCATTGCGGAAATCAAAGAATGTCAACATGATACCGATTGCCATTTTTATGCATTCATTTTGTTTCCTGAAATAGTTTCTCTTTTTTCAATATTGGCACGCATATGATCAATATCCATATGACAAATGTAGCCATGTATATCAATGTAAGTTTGTCAAATGTGTGCGCTTCATAAAGTTGTAAGGATAATAGATAACTGCCTACACAGATGCATAGGGCTATTAATAAATATTTTACGGATATGACTTGTGGTTTAATTTTTGTCGAGTGGTTAAGGAGATAATAAATATAAATGGCTTCCCCGCATATCTGAATAAGTGTTCCAATAATAACACCTTGAAATCCCATATAATAGGACAATATGATACTGGCTAAAACATTTACCGGAACGCTTATCATACTAAATCGAACAATGCTATTTAATTGTGCGCTATTAGAAATGGTTCTGAAATGTGGTGTGTACAACATGGTTATGCAAATAGTAATCATGCTCAACATCCCCCATTTTGCGTAGGGGTGATATTGGGAAGTGTGCACCCATGTTTCCAGTAGTGGATAGAAAAAGGCAGTCAGAAAACCGCACATGCAAATCACAAGTATGAATGAAACGCGGATGATTCGACTGCTGAGTTGCTTATAATGGTCTATATTGCCCGACAAATAAGCCTCTGACAAGGCAGGTTGAAAGGTTGGATACCCTGCGGAAATAAATCCGCGAAGAAGGAAATACGGTTTTGTAATTATCGTATAGGTTGTGACAGCACTTACATTTAAAACACTTCCAATAATCAGGCGATCAGCTTGTACGCTCAAAAAGCTAATGGCAGCATGTGCAAATGAGCTGCGTGCAAAATGACTCGCAACTGTTGGTTTAAGCGTAAACCGTATCGGGATATTGCGTATCACCTGAGTATGTCTGACCAGCAACGCATCTATGCATAAACCTGCTATCGATAATACACAACTAAAACCCGCAAAGGTGAGGATACTTAATTTCAGTGGTTCCGTCAGCATGAGCAAGCTAAAGTTACCGAGCAAAGGAATGTATTGCCATGAATTCCGTTTATGGAAATAGTGTTTAGCCTGTAATAATAATTGTGGTGCTGTACTTATTGTTAATATACACGCATTTATGCCGGCAAGTGTAAATAAAGCGATACTGTGTTCAGCTGATTCTGGTGATAGGTGAAATATATCTGCGCTAAATAATCCCAGACCAAATAGTATACAGCCGATTACAAGTGCCGCTATCACATTCAGACTCCATGCCCCACTCAAGGCACTTGCATATTTTTCTATGTTTTTGTCTTCCTGATATTCGATGGTATATCTGAAAATGGACCGGGAGGCGCCAAAATCAAAAACTGTTAAACTTGATGAAAGCCCAAACCCCAACAGATATAAACCATACTGCTCCTCTCCAAAAGCATGTAAACAAACAGGTAAAGCAATAATGCCAATAATCAATTTAGCAACATAGAATACTATATTGCTTGTAAAATTTATTCCGGTTTTTTTCAGGCTATTCAAAAAAATGTACTTATGCTAAAATATACTCATCAATAAACTCGCGAATAGCACCATTGCCACCGCTGTTTTTCAGATGTATAATGCCGGGTATGGATTTAACTTTTTTAGTTGCATTGGCAGGACATGCTGCCAGGCCAACCTGGCTTAAAAGTTCTATGCAATTGATATCATCGCCGATATAGGCGACCTCCTGAATGGATATGCCTTCGGTTGCGCAAATTTCTAAGGCTGCTTTAAGTTTGCCACCAAAGCCTACGCCCTGATATAAATAGTCAACTTTCAATTTTTTCGCCCTGCGTTCAACGATGGTTGTATTTTCAGTCGTGAGTATACCTGTCTTAATCCCGGCTTCTTTAAGCAGCATCATACCCATGCCATCATGGGTATTAAATTTTTTAAATTCTTCGCCTGAAGTAGAATAATACATGCCGGCGTCAGTCATAACACCATCTACATCTGTGAGAAACACGCGTATTTTTGTTGACATTTCGTTAGAAATTATATGCTGTGATTAACTATTAGAGTACTTGCAATGTAATGGTTATTACCATGCGGTCCACCCGCCATCCACTGTAACAATTGTTCCGGTCATATACGATGAGGCATCCGATGCAAGAAATAAAAACGGACCAATTATTTCATCCCGTTCCGACATGCGTCCCATTGGGGATAGCTTTGCAAAATTCGCAACAAATGCATCGCTATGTTGATTAAAAATACCATGTGGTGCAATGCCGTTGCAGCGGATATTGTCTGAAGCGTAAAAGGTTGCCAGATATCTGGTTAAATTTGGAATCATGGATTTCGTAATCACATAGTCAACCGGTTTATATTGTATAGTGCCTGTCCCCATATCATATAATCGTTGATTAGGCGCAACCAGCGAATAGGTGCTGGCCACGTTAATGATGTTACCGAAACCCTGCACTAACATTTGTTTGACAACTGCCTGCGTTATCACTACGAGACCTGTGATATTTACATCTATGCTTTTTTGTAATTGGTCAACCGGGAATTGTTCAAATCGGGTGGCATTTAAGGCATCATTAGCCTGCGCATCAAATTTGGCATCAATCGCCGCATTGTTTATCAGCACATCTATCCTGCCAAAAGCGGCAACACCGGCACGCACTGCTTCAGCGCAATCCGCAATCTGCCTGATATCAGTATGGCACACAATAAAGTGTTTTCCTTCTGTAAAAGCCGACCACTTCTTACGCATATCATCTGCTATAATACTTTGCACATCGCAGGCTATTACCTTGGCACCTTGTTGCAGGAAGGATTCTGTTAGAGTTGAGCCTATCAATCCAAATGCGCC
This sequence comes from Bacteroidota bacterium, assembly GCA_029571985.1. Classification (GTDB taxonomy): domain Bacteria; phylum Bacteroidota; class Bacteroidia; order Chitinophagales; family BACL12; genus UBA7236. The sequence continues at coordinate 7,556 of JAKQVC010000218.1, forward strand.
GGTTATTAATACAACTTTGTCTTGTACGGAGAATGGGTTGGTCATATACACATGTCTATAATGGTAATCGAATCGAGGATTTGTTGAGCTGTAAATTGGTTGTGATTTTCGGTTCGGCTTATGCGATTCAGAAAATCTTGTAGTTCATCCACAAATAAATTGTTTCGGTCAAAATCTGGAATAATGTCTTTGATAGTGCCTGTTTTTGTTTCTATGT
>JAKQVC010000108.1 GCA_029571985.1 Bacteroidota bacterium
TTTGAATTGGGGGCAAAAGGTCATTTTTTGAAATTTCAAATTTTAGATTTGAGATCATTCAACCGGATAATCCTGTGGCCTTGCTTTTCTCACAATTTCCTTTATTTGTTTATCAAACGCCTCTGCCCGTTTCCTTTGGTCATAGATTCCGCGTGTATTCTCATTTAAGTGTCGCTGTCCTTTTATATCACTATTTTGTAAATTGTCAGCCCATCCTCGAATCTGGCGTGAACAAGATTCCGCTTTCGATTTTAGATCTGAAATTTGAGATTTGAGATGCGCAGCTTCGCCGAATCGTTCCGTAAATAGCAGCATAGAGCGTGTTTCTCCGCACGAACCTCTGGCAATATACAAAAAAGCTAATAGTTCTGCTGTTGAGCCTCGTTCAAACCCTTCTGCGATATTATTTGAAACTGATAATGACGACCTTCGAACTTGATCCCGCAAATCGCCCGGCTGATTGAAAAATTTATCTTTTGTTATATAATACTCCCCAAAAACTGGGCGCATAATTAAGATGGATTTGCCGTCTGAGACGATAACTATTTCAGGAGGCAAATTATGCAAAACAAGAGACGTAATCACACCGCAGCTTTCAAGGCTCAAGTAGCCCTGGCAGCAGCAAAAGGCGATAAAACCATCGCTGAGTTGGCAAGTGAATATCAGGTTCATCCAACACAGATTACGCAATGGAAAAATCAACTGCTCCAGTCGCTGCCGGAATTGTTTTCCCGCAGGCGGCAAAACGACCAGGAGCATCAGGATGAATTGACGGCTCAATTATACCAGCAGATTGGCCAGTTGAAGGTTGAACTTGACTGGCTCAAAAAAAAATCTGGCCTTGACACTTGAGCAGAAACGAATGGCTGTCGAGCCGAACAACAGGAAAATATCTATTTACAGGCAATGCGAATTATTATCGCTCAATCGCAGCAGTTTGTATTACAAATCATGTTGTGATACGCAATACAACGAGCAATTAATGAAACTGATAGACAAACAATATATCGAAACGCCATTTTACGGAATAGACAAGATGACCAAATGGCTGTGGAGCAAAAAGCATTATGTCAATCACAAACGTGTTCGTCGGCTTATGCGTCAGATGGGTTTACAAGCTGTTTATCCGCGTAAGAAGCTCAATTTAAGTATTCCTGATAAGCAACACAGGATATATCCGTACCTGCTCAAAGATGTGCCGATAGAACGAGTGAATCAGGTTTGGTCTGCGGATATAACTTATGTTCGTATGTATCGCGGCTGGGTTTATCTTGTGGCGGTGATGGACTGGTTCAGCAGATATGTATTGAGTTGGGAAATCTCGATAACGCTGGAGAGTGATTTTTGTGTATCGGCGTTGAAGCGGGCATTGCAGTTTGGAAGGCCGGAAATATTCAACACGGATCAGGGCAGTCAATTTACCAGCGATGCATTTACGGATGTTCTCAAGTCAGCGAATATTCGTATCAGTATGGATGGCAAGGGTCGAGCGTTTGATAATATTTTCATTGAGCGGCTATGGCGGACAGTCAAGGTTGAAGAAGTGTATTTGCGAGACTATCAGACGGTTGCGGAGTCGCGGTATTATCTTGGGCGGTATTTTGAATTTTATAATAATGTTAGACTGCATCAGTCGTTGGGCTACAGTACGCCCGCCGCGGTGCATGGCGTAGCAGTTGGTACTTCGGTCGCCCTTCGGGCTCCCTTCGTCCCAACTGCTGTAATAGACGGCGGTGAATCTATCTTAAATAAGCCTGTTTTCTGTCTTGACAATGGGTAGGGGAATAACTAC
>JAKQVC010000111.1 GCA_029571985.1 Bacteroidota bacterium
AAAATGTCTACGATGTTACGATAAGAAATTGTGTAATTGACACGCTATTTGTTGATGAGGCAAAGATAATGAGTATTGAAGATTGTGTAATTAACCGGGTCGAACCTGTTAATGACGCAGACGACGGCTATTTGAATATTAACAATAGTACAATTTTAGGCGGTGATTTCTCAAACACAACTGGTTTACTGCCTTGGAAAAACAATATGTTTTTAGCACTTGAATCAGATATTGAAAACCTAATATCAGTGGGTGATACAATTGAATTTCAGGGGTGCGTATTCATATCTCGCCCTACATACTTCACGCACAGCATTATTGAATTGCCCGATAAAATTTATAACGGCAGGGCTATTATGGAGCAGGCGTTCAGTATGTCAGTTGCCCCACATTGGAAAAATTCGGTCATTTTTTGCTCTGATTCAGTCACGTTTGAGGATGGTGCGAAAATAAAAAACTGCGAAATGAAAATTGACACAATTTATGTTACTGGTGGATACTTCGTTACCTATAACAGCGAAATCACAGGCACAAAGATATTGAGCAGCGACGCCACAATCGAGCTTCATCAATCGGTTGCAAATGATGGTAATATTGACCTGCACGACACCGCAACGCTGAAGATTTACGACGGTTCTGAAATTGATGGAGATGTTATTCAAGTTGACTCGACAACAGCTATTAACGATTATCGCAATACTATTGCCGGTTCATCAGAGGCAGCGTCAATTAATAATGTTGGCAAACTTCGTTATCGTGAAGATGCGAATAATTCTTACCTCGAACAGGTTATGAAAACTGGTGCTTCAACATACGATTGGGTAGTAGTTAAACAAAATACTTGGTAAATATGAACACACCATTCAACACAATGCTGAATACAAGCGATAGAGTTTGCTTGATTTCAGTTGACAAATACGAGGTAAACGACGATGGCGATGTAGTTAAGACCGGCTCCGAAACATTGACCGACTACTACAAAATAGAACTGTATCTGCACACTCGAAAAACACCGACGGCGTTTGCTAAGTACAGCATTGCAGACACGCTGCCGACTGGTTACTTACCAATGATAGTAGCAGAAAATAATATGCTTAAATTTACGATAAAGCACGAAGACGTTGCAAGCTTCAAAGATGATGATATTGTGTATTATGTTTCGTTATGGGCAGAAGATGAGCGCTACGACGGTGAAGACCTTCGCAAGGATACGCTGCCCATGTTTTTAGTTGCCGTTAAATCAGTTGAAAATGTTTGATGAAACGATAATATCAGCCTGTAATTTAAGCGGTAATATCGTTTCAGCTTGTAAGTCTGCCGAAAATATTAACGGTACGCTGTTCACAAGTCAGCTTGCAGTACGTGCTGAAATGGTTGGCGGTAGTGGTTCGCCTGCTCCAACTGGTGAACATAACGACT
>JAKQVC010000114.1 GCA_029571985.1 Bacteroidota bacterium
CCTGGGGCTGGGAATGCATTTTGTATTTTGCGCACACCTGAACACTTGAACACATGAACACCTGAACACATTTTTGCATTCCACGTCCGCACGTCCGTACCTCCGCACGTCCGCACACCATTCGCCGCCAGGCGAACCACACTTTCACATTTGCCTTTCACGTCGACACGTCGGAACGTCGACACGTCGACACTTTCTTTTTGGGACTTTTAAGTTTTTTTTGTGAGGTTATTGAACGCGGAATTTTTCGTCAGGAGCGGTGGTGGTGCGAGCCTGAAGGCCTTGGCCTTTGTTGAAACGGTAACTGAATGAAAGATTCAAAGTTTGAGTGTCGAGATAACTGAACCAACTGGCTGTTGAATTACCTAAGCCCTGAATATCACCACCCATTTGATTCGTGTAAAACATATCATTATAACTCAGCTTAAGCGTGCCCTGATTTTTCATAATTTTTTTGGATATACCCAATCTGCTGGTCCATGATGGAATAAAAATAAATTGCCCGCTGTAAATGCTCGTTTGATAACTTCCTGATAATTCAAACGCCCAGGAGTCGCCTACCTTAAATTGATTTACCGGTGCAACATACCAATATGTTCCTGTATTATTCAATTCCTGCCCATATAACTGCGCTGTAAACGCATTGTACATAACCTCAGTGTACAATTGAACCGTCCACCAATTATTAATCGGATACATACCATTCAGCGACACGCCGTAACTCATCTGATCGCTGATATTACCCGGCCTGCTGTAAAATACACCCTCACGCTGTTCAATGGTTTCGTTGATCATATCTTCAACCAAACTAAATAACAAAGTAGTCGTGATAAAATTATTGTAGGTATGCGACAGCTCTACATTATGCGAAAAAGTAGGTTGTAAAAACGGATTACCTTCATACAACGTAAACAAATCCAAAGGATACGTAAACGGATTCATATCCTTATAGTTCGGACGGTCAATTCGCCTCCCATAATTTAACCCCAAAACATGCTTTCCTGCAGAATCAACCGCATATTGAAAATACGCTGTTGGAAACAGATTATTCAAATTGCGCGTAAACGCCGAATCTGCAGCTACCGCATTACCTAATTGATTGCCCTCTATATTGGTATTCTCAAAACGCAGCCCAAACTGATAGGTCAATTTGCCTTTACCCTGACTGTAATTTACATACGCAGCGTTGATATTTTCACTGTAGATAAAATGATTACTGAAGGTATAATTTGGTGTAAGCACACCATCTTCTTCATCTTGAAAATCAGCAACATTATCTGCATCAACTATACTGGACTTAACACCTGCATCAAATCGTGCCCCAGTTTTTAATGGCATGACAAAATCAGCTTTAGCACTCATAATGGTCAGCACGGTTGGCAATGTACTCACTAAATTACTCTCTCCAACAAATATATTACCCGGTAAATAGCTCTGTGTAATGAGCTGCTGATCCATGTCTGAATTATATCCTAAATAATCAGCCTGAATAGTTAGTTGCTTTCCGGTTGAGTCCAGCTTTACATCGTAAAATAAATTCACGTTGCCATTCATAAACTTGCGATCTGATGGCGACTCCGTAATAACAACACTTTGCAATGCATCTAACGAATCGCTCACTTCTGCTGTGTTGCGCGAGTCGCTTACAAAATCTGTGTTAAATCCACTCAACCCAATGCCAAGCGTTGTGCGGTCGTTTACATAAAAATCAACCCCCGCTTTTCCGGTCAGGCTTTCATTTTCCATTTTAATGAACGTATTCTGAAAAAAGGTTGAACTCAGAGAACCATCTGTATTATAATAACCACGGTTGATATCCAAATCCTGAAATGTATGAAATACATTATACCCTACATTGCCATAAAAATTAAACCGGTTAATCCGATAATTGAGGTTGCCGCTCAAATTACCCTTGGGATAACGGCCCTGGGTATAGCTCACATTTACGCCACCATTCACACCTACCTTTTTCGTTTTTTTCAAGCGGATTAAAATAATACCTCCAGTGCCCGCAGCATCATATTTGGCCGGTGGATTCGTCATGATTTCAATTTGCTCAATCGATTCCGATGGCATCGATCGCAAAAATCCGGCTAAATCTGAAGCCGCCAGATAAGTAGGTTTATCATCGATATATACGGTTACACCGGATTTTCCTTTTAAGCTAATATTGCCATTTATATCCACCTGAATACCGGGTGATTTCTCCAACACATCTAATGCGGTGGTACCTGCATTTGTAATGAGTGCGTCCGGGTGCACAATCACTCTGTCTAAAGCCTGTTCTACAAATGCTTTATTGGAAGTGATACGTACAGCATTCAATACTGTAGCATCGCTCACATATAATCGCACAGGTGCTAATGTATATTCTGCAGCAGCACTCCCCTGCTCTATTCGTGCGGATACGGCCTGCACAAAACCCAGAGCATTATAACTTAAAAAATAGGCATATTGACCATCTACATCAAAGGCATAATTGCCTTGTGCATCTGACAAGCCTGATTCAACTGCTAAAGTATCCGGCAATTGATAGACTGTTACAATCACGTCCTGTAACGGCACACCTGCAGAATCCTGAACAACACCTGAAATGTGCTGATTCAAAACCTGCGCTGACAGCAATTGCACAAACACTAAAGCTAATCCTGTTAAAACTGATTTCAACATACCTTGACAATTATGAGCACAAAAATCTGATAAATAAAGGAAACCGATTTGTATAATCCTGCTAATTCTGTACCTTCCAGATACCGGGCGCAACGCCAAAGTATTTTTTAAACGCCTTACTGAAAGCAAATACATCAGAAAACCCGGATAGAGAAGCTGTTTCAGTAATGCTAATTCCCGACGCTTTCAACAACTGTGATGCATGCTGAAGTTTCAATTGCATCATATAATGATGTGGTGTTACACCAAACACTTGTTTAAATAAGCGAAAGAAATGAAATTCACTTAAATTGGCATATCTGGCAATTTCCTGAATAGCGGGTGATTGAGTAAAGGTGCCTTGCATGTATTCCTTTGCCTTGCACAATCTTCTGTATAATTCTTTCTTGGTGTTTTGTCTGATGGCCGGCACTTGTTGCAATTGTTTGTAGATGGGAATATGGTCGGCAACAATATGTTCCGCAAGTGTGAAATATAAATCATCCGGCACCTCCCTGTGGAGATCCGGCTGTTCTGACAACGTATGCGCTAACATCCGCAAATCAGCACCAATGCGCGTATGTGTTGCGGAATATTGATTTTCTAAATAATCTGCACTGTCGAAAAACGTATCCAAAGCCATATCCGGCATACCGGTATCAGGCCGCATAAAACTTGCTACAGCCTGCGACATTAATTGAGGGGCAATATCTACACAGATGCCTTTAACAGGTGTTTTACTCTCCATGTACACCTGCCCGTGCGCATACTGATTCGCTAACAAATAACTACCTGCCTGTACATCAAATGGATGCCCATTAATTGTGTAGGTTTCTTTTCCTTCTACTACATACTTTATGGCAAATCGACGAATGGGAAAGGATACGGATAGATGTGTGTAAATCGAATAATTCAAAATATTCGATTGCACCGGCATGGTTTTGATTGAGGAGCCTTTGTCGGAGCTGAAACAATACATCTGTATGGTATACATGCAGATTTAGAGTCAACTTGTTTACACAATATTCAGCAGTTGACGGTATTGCTGCATCTTGGGTAAAGATAGGATTTCAGATTTCTTCAAATCTTATATTAACACAGAAGCCAATTTTTTAACGGAATTTTAGAATTTTTGGGAAAGCTATTCGCGCAACAACTATACATTTAACAGATTAAATTCAGAGGCCGGGAAGACTGGGAGGCGGTGAGGTGTCTGGAGGGGTTCCGAAAACTCACCGTTCACCACTCACTACTCACCATCTCACTTTCTCCAACTGCCTGACATCTTTTCTGCTTTGGATTTCAGGTCTTCGAGTTTTTTGCGGATCCAGATGACGTCTACGACCGGTTTGGTGTTGTTGAATTCCGCAACGATGTCATCGATTTTTTGTCGCGGATTGAGTTTCCATTTATACATTTTGCCGGTTAGTTTAATCATATTGGTATAACCGGTCTTCTGATATGCGGGTATCAGGTTATTGCGCTTGATATATACTTTAAAAGCTTCTATTAAACTAAAGAGCGCTTCTGTTTCCTCTAATTCAAAGTAGGTTTTTAACAGGAGGGATTTGCTGTCGAGATGATAATAAAAATCGGTAAACTCCACCGAACGCAACAAGGTTAACACCTCATCATATTTATCCTGGAAGAAATGGAAATACGCCATGTTATAGGTATAGGCATTGCTGCGGATGGCGGGATCCAATAATTCATTATATTTTACGATAAACTGATGCACCCAGTCGAACTCACCTATGCGTAAACCCAGGTAAACAATGTTTTTATAATCGAACTGCGATAGATAATTTTCCTTGAAGATAATTTTATCCTTAAGCATCACCTTATACAAATCAAATAATTCACGGATATACTCGATGTCGCCATGATTGATTTTCCGGATGCAATAGTTCTTTGCATACACATACATTTCAAAAATCTCTTCCTTGCTGAACAATTGGTGATGCTCTTTCAGCAAATCGAGCAAATTGGTATAATGTATTTTATTTTCAGGCTCAGTGAGGGTGAGGATGATATTGTAATAAATTTTTGCAGAAGGCACATAATCAAGGGGATTATGCCTGATATGATTCATGATTTCATCATACAGGAATAATTTGTAATTAATCGCCACCACATTTTTGTTATTGATAATCTCTGCACTGTAGCGCATTTTATTGAGGATATAATATTTATCCAGATTATCCACTACCTGTTGCAAATTGGTTTCATGCAAATGCTCGCGGCGATCACTCATGAAACGATATCGGTCTTCTTCAATCAGGTATTCGTAAAATGCATGTGATACATCGCGTCGCGGTTGATCATGTAATGCCTTCTCGGCTAATTTAAGTGTATTCAGAAACGCTTTATCTAACCGGCGCAGACGATAGGTATATAACAGCAGGTGGTATTTAAAGAGTTGTTCATCAGATATCGCCTTGTGACATAAAAACTCCTCCAGATGTTTCGTGAGGTCGGTCATTAAATATCTGAGCTTCTGCTCATCAAACTTTTCGTTGGGATATATCAACCCGAATAAAGCCGTTCGCTCCAGATTGGGATGTTCAAAATCAGGATGCCACTGACGAATCACTTCAAACGCATGTATCACCGTCTGGTTCTTATTGAACAAGGGCGAGCGCAGATATTCATCAAACTGGCGCATCTCCTGGTTCGTGAAAGTCCGTAAAATGACAATAGATTTATTTTGAAACATCGCTTATTTGGGTTAAATTTAACAACTGTAAGGTTTATTCACCTTACGTTCACATAAATTTTATCCGATACACACACCAAAAATAGAAGGTAAATGTATCATAAAATATTGATTATCAAGTATATACGCATCGTAAAATAATTAAATTGGGAAAATCGCAACCGATAAATCGGCCTTTTTGTCCTAAATCTGTGTTATGGATAGGGCTACTTTTAGAACATTATTAAGCGACATTCGTATATATACTCAAACCCTAAGTATATGAAAAAGGTATTCTTCACCCTGTTTTTCGTGGCCACCGGAGTGGTTATGTTTGCGCAGTCAGCCAATAAGGAGCGCGCTGATGAAACCAGCTTTCCTGAAATTGACAACCTGAGCGGACTCACGCCTGATGAGGATCAATTGAACACAGGAACGGGTGTTACAGACCTTTCTCAACAGGGTGCAGGTAGTGCTGGAACGGGTTTTGCCGACGAATCTATCAATGGTTCAGGTAATATCCAGGCCGGTGAAATCAAACAAACCGAATCTAAACTGCAAAACGCCGAAGTTTATCCAAATCCGGCTCAGGACTTCGTATATGTATCTACTGATGTAACAGAAGGAACGATCATGATTCTGAATTTGTTAGGTCAGCAAATGCGCACTGAAACAATTACAACAACTGTCATGTCGCTCGATATCTCAGGACTGAAAGAAGGTATTTACTTCATCAGCATTACCAGCGGCGACGTGAACATCGTTAAAAAGATAAAAGTACTATAACGTTAAATTAGGGGTTAAATCAAGCAAAGTCCCTCCGACAGCCGGAGGGGCTTTTTTTTGTGTATTCCTCTCCTATCACGTCAACTTGCAGGCTCATTCCGATATACACCCAATCCTGTCGTCCGATAAGGGCCCTATTTTGTCAGGATTTTGTCCTTTAACATAATTTAAGACCCTTATTTGACAAGGGTTTGACTAATGTATCAGGCAAAAACCCCTCAAAAAAAAGCGGTGATAACACCTTCGATTTTGTACTTGTTGAGGCCCTAACACCTGAGGTAACTTAGTGGTATCAAAACACTCCAGCTATGAAAAAACTGACCGGACCTGCGATTTTGGCTGCTGTGCTACTGACCCACATTGGATTTCTGGTAGCTACAGAAGAGTCATACACTTTCAGACAAGATGAACTTCCTTTTATCCAGGAGGAGAAACATCAGCCAGCCGTTACCACTGTTTCGTTTACGCATCAGGCGCCAAACACAACAGCTTTAAACACCAATACCTTACAAAGAGCAGGATTCTGAGGCTGCATGCCGATTTCAGGGACAATAGCCTATCTTTGAAGTGCGTTATCTGTATATGCACAGGCTGCTTGTCATATTATCTCTGTTTGTAACCTCTACCAGCTTCGCACAAAGGGTCGACAGCCTCATTCAATTTTCCGGACTTGTAATGACCAGCGATTCGCTCGCTGCCGTTCCGTATGCCAATGTGTATAGCATTACCCGAAATGCAACGGTTGCCTGTGACTATAATGGATTCTTTTCTTTTGTTGCCGGTAAAGGCGACAGCATCCGGTTTACAGCCAGTGGATATAAGGATGCGATTTACATTATTCCGGGTACCTTGACCGACGAGCGCTATTCCGTTATTCAGTTACTTACCCGCGATACCATGTATTTATCGGAAACCTTTGTGTATCCGTGGCCTTCGCGCGAAGAATTCAGAGATGCTTTTCTGGCATTAGATATACCGGATGATGATTTGCGTATAGCCCAAAAAAATATGGAGCGCGAAAAATTGAAAGAACTCGGCGAGGCGATGGCGATGGATGCAGATATGAATGCCGATTTACAAATGCGCCGCATGCAACAGAAAATATATTACGCCGGACAATACCCACCAATGCGGATTTTCGACGTAATGGCCTGGAAAGATTTTATTGAAGCCTGGAAAAATGGCGACTTTAAATCAGACAAAAAACAATAATCTCAACGCTGCGCAAATTTCATTTTGTAGCGCACACCTACTTTCCCACTGGCAATATTATCGAGTTTCTTTTTTACCAGACTGCGTTTGAGTGGCGTCATATGGTCAGTAAGTAATATGCCCTGCAGATGATCATATTCGTGCTGAATTATGCGGGCATTCATTTCACTAAATGTTTCTGTATGCTCCTGAAATTGTTCGTCTACGTATTTAATTCGCAGGGTTTCGTGGCGGGATATTTTCACCCGAACATCCGGAATGCTTAAACATCCTTCCTCATACGTCCAGGGCTCACCGGTTTCTTCCAGAATTTCCGGATTGATAAATACCCTGCGGATGCCTTTGGTAAGGCGAAATTTACTGTCACCCTCTGATTCTTCTTCCTCATCATCCATCAACTGTTCGCTATCGACCATAAACATGCGAATATCCAGTCCAATTTGCGGAGCTGCCAAACCTACGCCGTTGCCGTTATACATGGTTTCCCACATATTGTCGATGAGCTGCTTCAAACCCGGATAATCAGCCGTTATGGGTTGCGCAACTTTTTTCAGCACCGGATGGCCATATGCCACTATAGGTAAAATCATATCAGAGGTTTTGTAAATATTCCTGCAAAATTATAGCAGCGCTCACTTGGTCGAGTAATTTTTTGTCTCTTCTTTGTTTCTTTTTCACCCCCGAGGCCACTAAACTCTGCATCGCCAATTTACTCGTATAACTTTCATCCCAGGTTTTAATGGGCATATCGGGTAATTTTTTGCGGATGGCTTTTATGAAACCTTCCACGTGATGGGTAGCATCTGTTGGCTTTCCATGTAAATCGGTCGGGTACCCTATTAACAACAATTCTACCTCTTCGGTTCCGGAATAGCTGATAATGAAATCCAGTGCCTGGGGCGTATCAATGGTGGTTAGTGGAGTGGCAATGATTTTCAATGGGTCGGTTACAGCGAATCCCACGCGTTTTGTTCCATAATCGATAGCCAGGATACGCGCCATGAGCTTAATTTAATAAATCAGTGATTACAAAGCTGCCAAACACGAGAGAGGCGATGCCGTTTGCCGTAAAAAAAGCTCTGTTAACGCGACTTAAATCATCTGGTTTTACAATGAGGTGTTGATACACTAATGCGGCTGTAAACAAACCAAACCCTATCCAGTACAACATACCAAATTCGATATAAGAACCGGCGTAATACAGTAGAATAAAAGTATTTACATGCACAATGATACTCACGAGGAGGGCATTCGATTTACCCAATTTTGCCGGAAGCGAATAGAGATGATGGGCCTTGTCAAAATCTTCATCCTGCAATGCATAAATAATATCAAATCCCGCTACCCAGGTAAAAACAGCGAGCGAAAAAATGATAGGCAACACTTGAAATTGTTCCGTCACAGCAATATATGCCCCGATAGGCGCCAAGGACAAACCGATGCCCAATACAAAATGGCATAACCAGGTAAAGCGTTTTGTGAGACTGTATCCTAAAATCACCAGCAAAGCAACCGGCGCCAGATAGAGACATAACATGTTGAGCATGCCTGCCGAAATAATGAAGGCAATGGCATTAAATACCACATACCCCAGAGCTGTTTTCTTACTGATTTTTCCGGACGGTATTTCGCGGGAGGCTGTGCGCACATTATCCTTATCAATATCGGCATCAATATACCGGTTGAAGGCCATGGCTGCACTGCGGGCAAATACCATGCATAACAGCACAAACACCAGATCAACCCACTCAAACGAAGCCCCCGGCTGCGTCACCCCCAAAAAAAACCCAATCAACGCAAAAGGCAGCGCAAAAATGGTGTGACTGAAGGTGATGAGGGAAAAGTAGCTTTTCATGAACAGTGTAAAATTAGCATAAATACAGTAAAAGGCAGGTGTCGACGTGTCGACGTGCCGACGTGTCGACGTGAAGCGTAATTGGTGGCGGATGCACTGAAGTGCGTGTGTTTGGGTTCTTGCCTAATAACGTTGAATTTGTTCGGCAGTTTTTATCAACATAATAACCTAACTCTATGGTTTTATTGTGAGATTTTATCAAACGCATTGATAATCGGTTAATTAATAGTGGGGAACACAGTGAAATCAACAATCAAACAAGTGAATACGGATTCCAGTTTCTGTTTCAATGTCTAAATTCGAAACATGGCATTAATTACGAATTTTGAAGAGCTTGAATGTTGGAAGTCAGCACGTTCCATCTGCAACGTAATGTTAGAGGTTACATCACGATCTGAATTTCATTATGCGTTCCGACTCAAGGACCAAATTGCTGGTGCTGCAATTTCAGTAATGAATAATATTGCTGAAGGCTTCACCAGAAAAAGTGATAAAGAATTTATGCGGTTTCTGGACATTGCGCTGGCATCAGCATCAGAATTAAAAAGCATGACCTATTTACTTCTGGACAGGGGACTCATTAAAAAACACGAATTTGATTCAATCATAAAATCAATTGACCAGAATGTCGCCCTCATCAGAGGCCTGCTTAAATATCTTCAATCAAAATAAATCAAACTTCAAAATCCCAAAATCCCATCACCTCAAATCATCGAACCCTAACAATATTCAACATCACCACCTATCGCCATTCCACGTCGTCACATCGAAATGTCGGCACGTCGACACTTTCCCGCATTCAACGTTGACACATCGGCACGTCAACACTTTCCCGCATTCCACGTCGACACGTCGACACGTCGGCACGTCGACACTTTCCCGCATTCAACGTCGACACATCGACACGTCGGCACGTCGACACTTTCCCGCATTCCACGTCGACACGTCGACACGTCGGCACGTCGACACCAACTCCTATCATTATCGCCGAAGCCAAACTCTAAACTCCTCCAACGACTTCGCATTCAAAGTCATTGCCCTTCTCAGGCCGCCTTTCCTAGCAGAAACAACTCCCCAATGAATATCATTAATGCCATCAACACTATGCGCATCAGGATTTATGCTGATTAAGACCCCTTTTTCCATGGCGTAGGGAATCCAGGTGTAGTCGATGTCGAGGCGGTAGGGATTGGCGTTGATTTCTATGACGACTTTATATTCGGCACAGGCATCGATAATTTTTTTGTGGTGCACTGGATAGCCGGGGCGACTTAATATTAATCTGCCTGTCATATGTCCGAGGATGCGGGTGGATGGATGGGCGATGGCTTTTAAGAGGCGTTCCGTTGCTTTTTCGATATCCATTTTTAAATTCTGATGCACACTGGTGATGACTAAATCGAAAGAAGACAAAACATCATCCGCATAATCCAGACTACCATCATTTAATATATCACATTCAATACTTTTGAAAATATGAAAATCTGTAAATGTGGCATTGAGTGCCTCAATTTCTTTATGCTGCGCGATGATTTGTGCTTCTGTTAATCCGCCGGCATAAAAGGCAGATTTACTGTGGTCGCTCATCACCAGATACTGATATCCTTTTTCCATACAGGCCGCAGCCATTTCGGCGATGGTATTTTTGCCGTCACTCCAGGTGCTGTGATTATGTACAACGCCGCGAATATCTGCATCCGTAATCAGGGCTGTTGCGGGTGATTGCACAGCCTCCTGCGATTGCATGAAAATGGATTTTGTATCCACTTCACTAAATGTTTCGCGCATTTCAGGCGAAACGTAGGGCAAACCTGCAGAGGTATAGATGTCTGCTTCTGTAGTTGCATGCACATCTGCACCCGCTGCTATCAGCATGTCTACGTGTGCTTCGCTGCCTGTTTTAACGAATAACTGATGTGTATAATCGGCATCCTCCACTAAATAAATAGCAAACTGTAAATCATGCGCAGTTTTACCAACGATTAATTCATCAGTTGCCGACTCAATTATAAATTCAGGTATCGCCTGCACATGTGGCAATATATTTGCTGTAATCGGCGCAATCATTTCCATGCGTTCGATGACATTATTGGTACGACGCAAATCGCCTACAAATTGAATGCGCTGATTACCACTCAATTGAATGAGTTGCGCTAATAAATCATCACAATAGGCAGCCACGGTTGCGTAATGAAACTTACCGATAGCATTTTGATAATATTCAATACTTTGAATAACAGCAGCCTGCGTTTTTTCGCCGAAGCCTTTTAATTTCGACAGGCGATTTTCGTAGCAGGCATATAATAATTCACCTACGGTTTCAATACCCAGTTGCGTCCAGATATCGCGCACTTTTTTGCCACCGAGACCTTTTATATGCAGCATGTCGACAATACCCGGAGGGGTCTGCTGCAATAATGCATCCAACTGGGCAATATTGCCTGTTTCACGCAGTTCGATTATTTTGGCTGCAATACCTTTCCCGACTCCCGGTAATTTTTCGAGTACAGCCTCGTCTACAGTCATCACCTGTTCGCTCAGCCGGCCCAGCTGAAATGCCGCATTGGCATAACTTTTCGTTCTGAAATCCGACTCCCCATTCACCTCCAACAAACCGGTGAGTAGCTTGAAATATTTTGAAACTTCTTTGTTTGATAATGCCATGTGGTAAAAATACTATATATCACGAAATAGATATATCCAAATGCTGTTCCGGTCTGCGGAATTATCCGACCAATACTCTCCCATCGTCGCTAAAAGAAATCAAATTGATTACAGCTGTAAATCAGTAACTTTATACAATGTTTTTACAAAAGCTCATGAGTACTCTGTTGCTTACAACTGCATTACATGGCCTGTTTGGGCAAAACATCGAGGGCTTATTCAAGGGATATTATTACGAAACCGAATGGGATTTCACCCTGAGTTTGAATGGCCATTATACATGGCAAACTCGCGGTCATGCTGGCTCTATAACTGAACATGGGCACTACGAACGATATGGTGACACCCTCTTATTATATAAATGGCTGGATCCGGAGGTATTCGATAGCGACCATAGAATCGATCATCAATTATATGTCTACAGCGATTCCTGTCTGGTGGATCTCTTTGATAAGTTTGACTATTGTATTATACCTGAAGGACAAAACTGGCTGATGAGCAACAAGCGATATTTAGACTATCCGCAAATTCCGACAACCGATAGCTCCATAATCGCACATACAGCAAGTTTGATACAAATGGCCTTAGAGTGGAGCCCGCTATGTGCATTTTTCGATTGCGATACCGAATCTACAGCACCATTGTATCTATTAAATTATTTTGAATTACAATCCGGGCATCAACCGGAAATTACCTGCTATCAGCGACAAGTATATTTTGTTGATGATACCTTGTTTGCATTAAAACCGGCCAATCAAAAACTGTATATAAGAGATATAAAATTCACACCTTATACAGTTCAAATTGGTTTATATAATCATAATAGGAAGAGCTATGCATTCATAGTTTTCATAACGGATCCAACAACCGGTAACTATATCATCGATGAGCAGCATTCATCTATTTCACTCTGATTGATTTGGTCAATGGATATTTTCTTCATGTTAACTACACAAAAACACATAAATTCAATAACTTGCAATAAACAATTGCTTTGCAAAAACAGACGTATTCGCTTCAACTTTAATCATGTAAATCCCACTTGGAACTTGCAATTCAATACAATTTTGCTTGCCATTTAATATGTCTGTGTAGGCTTGTTTTCCCTGCAAATCAAATATAGTGATACGACAATTATTGCCTGCTTCAAGTGATACATACACCTTGTTCCGAAAAGAATAAACATTACAAGCTAAAGTATTATCGTAAGAATTAATACCGACAAAGTGTGCTGTGTCACCTGCTACAATCGGATAACTAGGCTCAACCTCATATGCATAATCCTTAATAACCAAAACTGTACCCAATTCCAAAACATCGCACCGAATCCATCCATAATGAGAATCACCATCCGAATCTTTGAACCGAACCCCAAGATATTTATCAACTGTTTCTGGAATTGCAAAATTGAACCAATAACAATATCCCCCTGAGCCTACCACTGCCCCTTCATCACTATATACTCGGAGTGCCATAATTTGTGTTTCTGTGCCTTGCCATGTATTCAATTCATCAATTAAAGACCCATTGTTCAGTGCGAAAGGATAATACCTGGTAAATTCCGCATATCCTGTAGAAAAAGAATTGGAAATACCGGCAAAGGCATTTCCAATTTCATCCGGTCCTAAAATAATATTCTTCATAGTTCTAAATGATAACCAGCTTGTATCATAATAAATGAAAGAATTATTATGAAAGAAAAAGTCTTGCACCCCATTATTATCCATATCTATTTCTGCGGCAAACAACGCATGATCTACTACAAGATCAGGCTCGATATCCGTATATATAACTTGACCCGCAGCTTCTTTTGTAAATGATAAGAAACATCCTGCTGCCATTGCATACGCGTTCAATTTTTGCTGCAACACTGTATTCATATACTATTCAGTTTTGACTATTTGCAAGAATTACCGCCATCATAGGTAATCATGACATCTTGCCCAAGATCAGGAAAACAACATACCAAAGCAGTATCGTTATTAATAAAATCAATAATTCGAAATGAACCACTCATAGATACATCCCAATTCCAATTGGAGCCTCCATCATCAGTTATACCAATAACATCATTGCCCACAATATAACCTTTTGCATTTGTTGTAAACTCGATTCCCTTCAAGCACCCTTTGGGGCTAATATCTTGAATCTCCCATTGCGCATTAGCTTTGTTACTAATAAAACAAATTAAAAGTATATAAATTAATTTATGCATCTTAATTAGTTATAAATTTATAATAAACCTTGCAATCTTTTGGATTTATTTCCCCGTATAAAATCCAACAGGCAAGCTGCTTACATCTATTTGTAAATAGTTTTGATTGACTTCAAGAATTTTTAATAGGGAATGCCCCAACACCTTCAATTTAATAAATGGTTTTGACATAAGTAATTGGTCGACTCTAATATACAGATTGTATTGTTAAATGCCCAAAAAATAATTTTGCCTCATCACCAATTAGCCCGCTTACCAGATAAATTGCAGCAAAAATCCACTCAAAACAACAAAAACGCAATCATCTAAACCCAACTGTTCACACAATAACATCAACATTCCTGTGAAATTTTACCTTTGCATGCATCCTACATGTATGTTCCAGGTCGCTAAGCCACTTTTTATTTTGTTTTTTCTGCTCTCGGGCACTGAGCTATTCAGTCAGGGCGGGTGTATCCCCTATAACTCAAGTCTCTTCGCACTCAAGGTAGACTACCCTGACGATTGGAAGTTAAAGCCTAACGATATCCGGATTGATTTGGTCAATGAAGATTCCCTCCCATATGAGTACGGATTCAAAGTTGTATATGACCGGGTATATGCCGGAGGAACATTGGAGTTTTTACTGAATACACCAAAAACCCTCAAACAGAAAAGTCCCGCACAGGTATGGTCATATTGGCCGGGATTGCCTGATGATGTATATACTGTAGAAATTCCGACAAAATCGAACAATTATTATCAGGCGCGTATCATGGTGCAGCGCAAAAACCAAATAGATACTATTTATCACTACCTCCCCAAATCGCAAGCCTTCAGCATTTGTGAAACGGGATTGGATAGGATGGAGAATAGCACAGCATATGCAAGCCATGCAACTCAAATGCCGATTATTACCATTGATTTGTCGCAACCAATTACGGGGCGTGTGGTGAGCGACAAGCCGACTGCTGTTATCATTAAATGCACTTTAGATACCGGCTCAATTGGATTCAACGGCAGAATGGATGTGCGCATCCGCCAACTCAATATCTATGATGCAGCTACACTTGCGCTGATGCAATCGATACAGACCCCGGAAGCAGTCTGGACCTATATGCCCTCCACAGACGCTAAATATCCGCCTGAAGGCATCGAGTTTATCTATCCACAACCGCAAAAAATTGAAAAAGGGGTTCCACTGATTAAACTGTTGAAGGAAGATTGTTATAATGCCAACACTCAATACCATTACAAAAAATTTCTCTTCTACTATTACGATACGATATCAAAAACCTATGCCCTAAAACCGGATTTGAGTGAGAAATTCAATGTGACTATTGATGACAAAAATCGCATTTATGGGTATGATTTATTGTTTATCGACTTTAGAAATTATATCGACCGGTATCAGTATTTAGATAAACAGGGGTGGGTATATATCGACCGGAAGGTGACCCTCAATATCCCTGAATCCGAAGCCGAGTGGCCTTCTGCGGAATGCCTGAATGTTGAAATTCCACATTATCTGCTGCCTCCGGTATTTCCGCGCAAGGGAATATACGATACACATGCCATCTACGATTCCATTCCGGTGTATAACCGCTGCGACGGCAAAATTGGATTTGCCATCGATTACGTAAAAGACCAGTTTCAACTATCGGCCCCTCAATTTTTGAAAGGTGGGGATACGACCTATATCATTATCAAACAAAATGGTCCGGCCGGTCAGGCAATCCATCCGCTCGAAAAGGAAATCAACCTGGTTTTCCGCGATGGCACCAATAAACGTATCACATACACGGCCTTTTCAGTTTGGACTGAATGCGCACAACGCGATACGAATACCGGTAAAATACTTCGCTATGTGAGTCCGGTAAATACCAATGAACCAACTGTAAAGGTGCTTGAAGTCGATTCCAACGGTCGACCAACCGCCTACGGAGATGCGCTACCTGCTACTTTGAAAAAGGTTGGCATGTGGCGACAATGGGACAGCACCGGAAAGGAAATTCCTGCCGCGCGGTACGAAAAACACTATTATCTCTCCATTATGAATCCTTCGCGCTTAGGCGCAACAACCACGGCGGCTGTTTGGGTGGCGGGGGTAAAACAGGAGGTGGATCTTATTCCGTATTTAAATAATTTCAATTGTTGGTTACCGGAAAATATGGATAGCCTACAGGTGGTCAGCGGCAAAAATATGTTCAGAGGAGCAATTGGCCCGCGTTACATCCAAAACACAAACGCCCTTTACATTTACCTGAAAGAACCACAAGAGGATTACCTCCGCCTCGATTATAACAAGGTGCCTGTCAACTGGCAAAAAGATACTTATGTGATACAGTGGGCAGATATGGCCTATGACCATCAGACTGATGAAATGCTTATGGCTAAATTGAAAAAGACCTATCCGGAGTTGTTTAAAAGCATTCCACAGGTGTGGACCTGGCCCAATCCGACCTTTTGTCTGGGAGATCTTGACCCCGCCCGTAAAAAGCAACTCCTGAAATCCCTCATAAACGACCCGGATATTGCCAATGTAAGTCAGGCATTCATACCCGGCGATGGTGAACCGACCTTTGCCTACAATTATATGTATGTCTCTTTTGATGCATGGGCACGCCTGGAGCAGATTCAGGCGGTTGCGGATAAGTATCAGGCTAGAAAAGAGTATGTAAGCTTAGCGCCGAACCAGTTTTACTTTAAATTCGATAACACCGTGCTCGATTCGGAATGGCTGAAGCTCATGGACAGTATCTATCAGGAACCCGGGGTAATAGGCGTAAGTATCGGGATGTACAGTGAAGTGACCTATGATTTGATACCGGAGGATTAACTTTCGACCATCTGCAATATTAACATCTGCCAGACAGGTATTGTATCGTTTACATGGTATCTTTAAGATACTAACCGAATTGGCTATGAACTGGACCTTTTTCATCAACAAAAAGCTGACGGCCTCTGCATTGCTGTTTGCTGTAATTGGCGTTATCGTGCTGACCAATATTCACGAGAACAGGCAAACCGGTCGTATGAATGCCGCCATATCCTCCATCTACCAGGATCGGATGCTGGCTGAGAGCTACATTTTTTTGTATGCTGATCACCTGCAGAATATCGGGAGTCTGGCTGCCAATTCCGCACTTGCTGATCCTGCAAGGACAGAATCCATCCAAAAGGAGATGTTAGCCATTGGTGACCTTAACAAAGCCTATTCGGCAACTTACCTCACAAAAGAGGAAGCTACACATTTTAAACAGTTAGGTCGGCATTTCACCTCCATAGCGGCAAATACCCAAACCGGAAATTTCAACCAGGTGAGGGTGGAAGCTGAAGACGCTCAAGATGATTTACACCACTTATCGGCCATTCAGGTTTCGGAGGCTGAGGAGTTGATGCAGGAAATTCGAAGCGCATCAGCATCCATGTCTGTCGGCACCCGTTTCGAAATTGTCGTCCTCATCATCATTGGTCTGATTATCCAGGCCCTTGTTTTTGCCTCAAAATCCATCTCCTCAAAAACCTTTCCGCAACAACCACATCTGAATTAAGCTGGTTTGGGGGAAGTTTTTTTTGGTAGGATTTCGCTCCCTGATTTGACATGGTCAAAATCCGTCAAAATCAGACTTTGACAGTTTGACAGGTAAATTTTATATGAATTTTTGACCGATTTTTAGGCAAATTTTATCAATATATTATACTGATTATTAAGCTATTATAATATATTATATAAACTAATAAATCAGTTTCCTCATTTTCCTGCTTCAAAAATAAATTTGGTGAATTCAAAGTCCGGAATATACCTTTGCACTTGTGTTTAACAATTTAGTTAAACTTATGAGTCAAGAGGAAAATCTACAACCGGAAGTCAACACCGAGCACCAGATACTGGTAGCTGCCAGGAAGGTATTTACCCGAAAAGGGTATGCAGCAGCCCGTATGGAAGACATCGCCAAGGAGGCCGGCATTAACCGGGCGCTATTGCATTATTACTTCAGAAGCAAGGATCGCCTCTTTGAAATGGTGTTCGACGAGAACATCCGAAAGTTCTACGGCAGCTTCATAGGCATTCTGACCGCCGACGCACCAATCGACATCCGGATACGCAACCTGGTATCTGCCGAGATTGATATGCTCTTGCACAACCAGGACCTCCCCTTGTTTGTCCTCAATGAAATCACCCGCAACCCGGAATTGCTCTCCACACGCATCAACCTCCTGCCCCTGAGAGAGTTTAAGCAGGTTTTTGTGCGGGTCATTACGGAAGAAGCCGCCAAAGGCAATATCCGCCAGATAAACCCCCTGCATGTGCTCCTGCACCTGATGTCGCTCTGTGTATTCCCTTTTGTAGGCCGACCGATGTTTGTGGCTATAAGTGGTGCCACACCGGAGCAGTTTGAGGCCATCATGGAGGAGCGCAAACAACTCATTGCTGAAACTTTAATCCAATTGATAAAACCCAGGTAGTCATGAAACTTCGCCTGCTTACGGTAATAACCTGTATTCCCCTGCTGACTTTCGCCCAGCAAACGATCACATTAGAGCAATGTTATCAGGCTGCTGAGGCCAATTTCCCCTTGAATGGCCAATCACAGCATCTGATTGATATAACAGATGCTAACTTATTGAAAATCAATGCAATATGGCAGCCAAAAGTATATATCAATGCCCAGGCCAGTTACCAAAGTGATGTAACCGGACTCCCGATTTCCTTCCCGGGTATAGAGGTGCCTGAGCTGAGTAAGGATCAGTATAAAGCAACGCTCGATGTATCGCAGATCCTATACGACGGCGGAGCGAGTGCCCAGCAAAAAGCGGTTGCAGAACAGCAGCTAGCCGTTGAAGAACAAAAACTGGTGGTCGACCGCTATAAGGTGCTCGACAAGGTGAATCAATTCTACCTGGCTGTTATGCTCTCTGAAGCGCGTATGGAGTTGCTCTCGAAAAACGAGGAACGCATCCGGGTCTACCTGGAGTACACCAGCGCCGCCCAACAATTCGGCGTGGCCAGCGAAATGCAAGTGCTTGAGTTCAAGGCCGAACTCCTGCGCATCCACCAGCAGGTGACAGAAGTGCGGGCCATGAAGCAAATTGCATTAGAAGCACTTAAAGTGCTGACAGGTCTGGCCATAGACGATAATGCAACGTTTACAGCCCCAACAACGGAGGTCAACAACCCTAACCTGATGCGCCCGGAATTGGAGTTGTTCAACCGCCAAAAAGGATTGTTCGACCTACAGCGCAGTTTCGCGGAAGCGCCCAGTCAACCCACCATCAGTTTGTTTGCCCAGGGTGGTTATGGCCGACCGGGATTGAATATGCTGGTGGATAGTTTCGCCTTCTATTACATCGGGGGGATTAAGCTGAGCTACCCCTTATGGACGGGCAACACCCGCAAGCGCGATGCTTCCATTTACGCAAGTAACAGTGCAATTACCGACCTTCAAATACTCAACTTTCAACAGAGTATAAGCATGCAATCAACTCAATATCAACAAGATATAATAAAATATGAACAGTTTTTGCGCGAGGATGACAGCATCATTACCTTGCGCAATATGCTCATTGATGGAGCAACTTTACAGTTCAATGAAGGCGCCGCTTCATCGCGTGATGTCATCGATTATCTGCATGATCAGTCAGATGCCGTTATGGCAAAACGCATTCACGAGCTCCAGCTCACGGCCACAAAAGTAAATTACCTCACCTTAATCGGACAACGTTAAGCATATGAAATTCTATTATTTCGCAGCCCCTCTCTTGCTCCTGGCAGCTGCCTGTTCGGATGGCGGCAATACCTATGACGCCACCGGCACCTTCGAAGCCAAGGAAGTGATTGTAAGCGCTTCTACGGCAGGAAGACTCCTCAATTTCACCGCAGCCGAAGGACAACAATTGAAGGCAAACGACATCGTAGCCGTAGTTGATACAACCCAGTTATACCTGAAAAAGAAGCAATTGGAGGCTCAAATCAGGGCTGTATTGAGTCGCGAACCCGATATTCCGGCACAATTGGCGGCTTTACAGGAGCAGATTCACGTAGCTCAGACCGAGAAAGTGCGTATCACCAACCTGACCAAGGCCGGTGTAGCACCTCAGAAGCAGCTCGACGATATCAATAACCAGATAGCGGTCTTGCAAAAGCAACTGGAAGCCCAGCAAAGCATCCTGCAGAAAAGCGCAGGCAGCGTGTATGCTGAGGTAGAGCCCCTGATGCAGCAAATTGACCAGGTTAACGACCAGCTGATGCAATCGAAGGTGCTCAACCCCATCGACGGCACCGTGCTGGTTACCTACATGGAAGCCGGCGAATATGCCGCTCCCGGCAAGGCCTTGTATAAGGTAGGCGACCTCAAACATATGCAGCTCAGGGCCTATATCACCGGCGAGCAATTGCCTTTGGTGAAACTCGGGCAACAGGTTCAGGTTACGGTAGATGGCGCTGAGGCCAAGGGCAGAAACTACACCGGTAAGGTAAGCTGGATCTCTGACAAGGCGGAATTTACCCCGAAAACCATTATGACCAGCGATGAACGCAGCAATCTGGTTTATGCCATCCGGATTGATGTAGACAACGACGACATGATAAAGATTGGCATGTATGGTGAAGTCCTGTTCAAATGAGCGCAGTTATTGTAGAACATATTACCAAAACCTTCAATAAGGGCAAAATCAAGGCCCTCGACAATGTATCGTTCAGCGTGCAGGAGGGCGAGTTGTTTGGATTGATTGGACCGGATGGAGCCGGCAAAACCAGTCTGTTCCGCATACTCACCACCCTCTGGCTCGCCGACAGCGGTAAGGCCGAGGTGAAAGGATTAGATGTTGTGCAGGATTACAAAGCCATCCGCAAGCGCATTGGCTATATGCCCGGCAAATTCAGTTTGTATCAGGATTTGACCGTGGAAGAGAACCTGAGCTTCTTCGCTACCCTCTTTAACACCACCATCCGGGAGAATTACGACCTCGTGAAGGACATCTACGTGCAACTGGAGCCCTTTAAAGACCGCAAAGCCGGAAAATTATCAGGCGGTATGAAGCAGAAACTGGCACTCTGTTGTGCGCTCATCCACAAGCCCGACGTATTGTTTTTGGATGAACCCACCACTGGCGTTGACCCTGTTTCACGGAAGGAATTCTGGGAAATGCTGCGTCGTTTGCAGTCGCGCATTACCATCATCGTGAGCACCCCTTACATGGACGAAGCTACCCTCTGCGACCGGATTGCCCTCATGCAGGATGGTCGCATCATGCAGTTAGATACCCCGGAAGGCATAGTTCGTTCGTTTAACGACACGCTGTTGAGTATTAGAGGCAATGACATGTTCGGACTTATCGGCGCCATAAGGGCCTTGCCCGAAATAAGCGGTTGTTATGCCTTTGGGGAGAGTTTACATGTGCGGTTTCCGGCGGATGCCTGGACTGAAACAGGGTTACGAAGCGCCCTGGAGCAGTTTTCTGGACTGGTCATAGAGCCCATCACCCCTGGCATTGAGGATTGTTTTATGGCATTAATCGAACCACATGCAGCACACTGAGCAAGTTATACAAGCGGTCAATCTCACCAAGCGTTTCGGCGAATTTACCGCTGTTGACCATATTAATTTCACTGTCCATCAGGGGGAGGTATTCGGCTTTCTGGGGGCTAACGGAGCGGGAAAAACTACGGCCATGAAAATGCTGATTGGCATCTCCACCCCTACCGAAGGGAGCGCTACTGTTGCCGGATTTGATATTGCCACCCAATCGGAATCGGTGAAGCAACGCATTGGCTACATGAGTCAGAAATTTAGTTTGTATGAGGATATCCCGGTAATGGAAAACATCCGCTTTTTTGGCGGTATTTACGGTTTAAGGTCGAAGGAGTTAAAGACCAAAGCCGCAGCCCTGCTCGAAACGCTGGAAATGGGGAGTCACGCAAAAACGCTCGTCCGCGACCTCCCGCTTGGCTGGAAGCAAAAGCTGGCTTTCTCGCTGGCCATCATCCACGAACCGAAAATCGTCTTCCTGGATGAGCCTACAGGCGGTGTTGACCCGATAACGCGCAGAAAATTCTGGGAACTCATTTACGCCGCAGCCGCACGCGGAATTACCGTGTTTGTGACCACACACTACATGGATGAAGCCGAATATTGCAATCGGATATCGATTATGGTTGATGGCCGCATTGCTGCCATGGACACGCCGGCAAACCTGAAAACACAATTTCAATCCACCAGTATCGACGCCATTTTCACTCAATTGGCGCGCGGTGCACAACGATCAGGAGATTGATATGCGACAATACGGAGTTTTCATCAGGAAGGAGTTCAAGCATATTTTCCGCGACAAGCGCTCGCTTATCATATTGTTTGCATTACCCATTGCGCAGATTCTCATCTTCGGGTTTGCCCTGACGAATGAGATTAAGAATACCCATATCGCAGTGATTGATATGGCGCATGATGCTGCCTCTCAGTCGCTTACCGACAGGCTGGAGGCCAGCAGGTACTTCGAATTAACCGGCGACATCCATTCAGTAGCGGATGCTGACGCCGCCCTGCTTGCTGACAAGATAAAGATGGCTATCGTAATTCCTGCCGATTTCAATAATAGCCTCATGCATGGCCACGCATCGCAGGTGCAGCTTATCACAGATGCTACCGACCCGAATACGGCCACTACCCTTCAATTATATGCCTCAGCCATCATCCGCGATTTTCAGAGCGATATCAATGATCAATTCAAATTGCCCTATAGCCTGCATACGGAAGTCAGGATGATGTACAACCCGCAATTGAAAGGCGCCTATCTGTTCGTTCCGGGCGTGATGGGCATGATTTTATTGCTGATTTCAGCCATGATGACTTCTATAGCTATTGTGCGCGAGAAGGAAATCAACACCATGGAAATCATACTCGCCTCTCCCCTGCGCCCGATCGTGCTTATCCTGAGTAAGGCCGTGCCTTATATCGTGATTTCCATGGTGAATGTGACTACGATTTTACTGATTGGCGTGTTTATACTCGGCTTGCCGGTTGCGGGAAATATATTTCTGCTGATTGGCGTATGTCTCCTGTTTATTCTCACCGCTATTGCGTTGGGATTAATGATCAGTAATATCATCGATTCACAACAAACGGCAATGTTTATTTCGCTGATGGGGTTGATGTTGCCAACACTGATTTTAAGCGGATTTATGTTCCCAATAGAAAACATGCCTGTTCCCATGCAGGTTTTAAGCAATATCGTTCCAACCAAATGGTTTTTTATCATTGTAAAAGACGTGATGATTAAAGGTCTCGGCTTTGCCAGTATTTGGCGGGAAGTGTTGATTTTAGCGGGGATGACAGCCTTTTTCCTCTTTGTAAGTTATCGCAAATTTAAAATCCGACTGGCATGAGGACCCTGATGATATTATTGCGTAAGGAGTTCCAGCAAATCCGCCGGAATCCCGCCATTTTGCGCATTATTTTCATGATGCCGGCAGTGCAGTTATTGATTCTCCCATTGGCCGCCGATTATGAAGTGAAAAACGTAAACCTCACCGTAGTGGATAACAACCACAGTGATTATAGTCGTCGCCTGATTAACAAATTAGCCGCCAACGACCATTTTACACTGGTAGGAGTTACAGACAATTATAAGGAAGCGTTGGTAACGATTGAGCAGGATAAAAGTGATATTGTTTTAACCATTCCACCCCACTTCGACCGTGAAATCATTCGGGAGGATGAAGCGGCTTTACATTTGTCGGCAAACGCTGTAAATGGCGCCAAAGGCAATATTGGCGCGGCTTATGCCCAGTCTATAATTGCAGATTTCAACAATGAAATACGCCGTGAATTATTGGCAATGCCGCGTATGAACCCTGCGCCTGTTATTGAAGTAACTACCATCAACCGCTTTAACGATACGATGGCTTATGCCATATTTATGGTGCCCGGTATTCTGGTTATTCTGGTTACCATGGTGGGTAGTTTTCTGGCCTCTTTAAATATTGTGCATGAAAAAGAGGTTGGTACCATTGAGCAGTTAAACGTATCGCCTATCAAAAAACACCAGTTCATTTTAGGCAAACTGATTCCGTTTTGGTTGTTAGGATTTGTGGTATTAACCATCGGCTTATTAATTGCCCGGGTGGTATACGGCATCATCCCCGAAGGGAATCTTGGGTTAATCTATCTGTTTGCAGGTGTGTATTTGTTGGCCTTACTGGGCATTGGTTTACTGATCAGCACCGTGTCTGAAACCCAGCAGCAGGCTATGTTGATGAGCTTTTTCTTTATGATGATTTTCATCCTGATGGGTGGGCTGTATACGAGTATCGATAGCATGCCGGAATGGGCTCAGGTGGTAACACGCTTTAACCCTGTTCGCTATTTTATTGAGGTGATGCGCATGGTGATTATGAAAGGCAGCACTTTCAGGGATATTTTACCCAATTTGTATGTAATTGGCGGGATGGCTGTGTTTTTTAACGGACTGGCAATTCTATTGTATAGAAAGCGGAGTTAAGAATTGCAGACACTACAGTATAATGTAGATTATCATCCACTGTTTCCTAATTCAACTTAAAGTCGTGTTCAATCCTGCCCGTTTGAGCCACAATCAAACCATAAAGCTCAACCTTGGCCCAAATACAGCTCATTTTCATGGTAAGATGATCCTGAAATAGCAACATGATGAGCTACAAACAAAACGCAAAACCTTGAGGCACAAAAAAGCCCCTGTCGTAAGACAAGGGCTCAATAAATATGGTTGTGCTTTAAGATTAAGCTTCGGCGTTAGGCATAACGCTAACGATAGAACGGTCTTCACGACCTTTTTTGAAGGTAACCACGCCATCAACAAGAGCGAAAATGGTATGGTCTCTTCCGATACCTACATTTTTACCCGGATGGAAACGTGTTCCGCGCTGGCGGATGATGATATTACCGGCAATAACCGGCTGACCACCCCACACTTTAACGCCAAGACGTTTGCTATGGCTTTCGCGACCGTTTTTGGAACTACCTACACCTTTTTTATGTGCCATGACTATACTTTTTTACGAATTAGCTGATTTTATCAATTTTGATCTTGGTGAACGACTGGCGGTGACCATTTTTCACGCGGTAGTTTTTACGGCGTTTCTTTTTGAATACGATCACTTTTTCGCCTTTCACATGAGAAAGGATGGTTGCAGATACACTTGCAGAAGCAACTGTCGGTGCGCCAATTTCCACCTTTCCATCGCGGGATTTCAGCAACACTTCATCAAACTTAATCTGATCTCCTTCATTGCCATTCTGGCGATGAACAAATATCTCCTGGTTTTCTTCTACCTTGAACTGCTGTCCGGCTATATTAACGATTACGTACATGACTTTCCAATGAAGGTGCAAAGATAATGCATATAAATAATTTAGGCAAAGGGAATATGAAATTATTCTTACTTATATCGTAATGCATTGATAATCAATCTTTTATGATGTTTTTTTCTCAATAAAAAGCTTTTCGAGGCCGGGAAGATGGGGAGACGGGAAGTTTTAATGCAGGAATGCAGGGGACATATCTATTTATTCTTCATTCCTTATTCCTTATTCCTCATTGCTTTTGCCTTTTAAACCCCATTTTGCCATTTTCACTCAAAATAATTACCTTTGCGCCTCTTCACAACTGCCGAAGTGGTGGAACTGGTAGACACGCCGGACTCAAAATCCGGTGCCCTCAAAAAGCGTGTGGGTTCGAGTCCCACCTTCGGTACTTTCAATTGTCTTACTTAATAGCTTTGCGTCACGACACCTGTGACCTGATGCGCTGCAGATATTTGCGCTTGTAGTAATAGGTGCGGATATCGTCTAATAATGATTCCGTTGCGCTGGTGTTATCCCATGCTTTTAACTTCGGCTGAATGCCTTGCAGGAGTTGCTTATCGTAGTTGTCTATTTTTTCCTGAAACTGTCGAAGGCGATCAGGGGCTGGTTCCATCTTGAGTGCCATGGCTTCCTCACTTAATTCCATCATCTCCATTAAGAAATCTGGAGGCAAATTGAATTTCCCCTCAATTTCTATTTTACCCTTTTCCAATAAAATATATTGCATCCGCTTATCGAAATGACTCAGCACCTGATACGCTTTATTGACCGCGGTGGCGTGCTCCAGCGTTTGCATTTGTTCGGCGACAGGCAGTGTGGCCGCAAAATCAGGATGATACTTTTTACTCAGCGCAAAATAACGTTGCCGAATCACCTGCTCGTCAGGCAAAAAACTGACCGGTATGTCGAATAACTGAAAGTAATTCATTTCTTGGTAGAAGTATCAGGAGCATCTGTTTGAGCAACATGTGTAACCGTGCCCGCCAGATACTCGGCAATAACCGGAAACTGCGTGGCAATAATCTCATCAACATTAGTTTGCTGACTGCTGAAAGTAACCGTCATGGCATCGCCTTTTAATTGCTTGCCGTTCGCATCGTAAATACTGTAGTGCACAACTACTTTTCGTTCAAAATAATTTTTGCTGCGATCGAGACAGTGGTTATAATTTGTAACCAGTTCGAATGAGTTGATAAACAGAAAAATATCGGTATGGTATTTTTGTTGCAACACAGGAAATATTTCCGGATGTGTTACGTGTGCATTTAAATATTTTTCATTTTTCGGCTCCTCATCATCTTTCTTCACATCAATGAGCTTCTTTTTCTCTTCTTTAACAGGCTCCTGTTCACCCATGCCAAATAAATCAGGCTGTTTAATGGTGCGGTCCGTCAGGGTATCAGGCACCGTTACATCAACCGGTTTTTCAAATTGGTAAGTAACACTTGCATAAATTAATTCCAGATCCTTTGCAGAACTCACTGTTGTATCTGTCAAAATATTATAGGCCCCGTCAGTAGCAATTACACGAGTGCTGATATTATAATTTAACCCATAGCGGAACATGGTAGAAATATCTGTGGCCGACATTTCATTTTTTTCAGCAAGTTCATTATCCGCATCAGAAAAATAATTGTATTGATTAAATGGGATAATCATCACCTTCTGTACCGAATCCGCACCAATCAATTCGCCGGACACCGGCTGGGCAACAGCCATCGTGCTGATGACTAAAAACAAACAGGTTTGCAGGATGTACCTGACTTGTATCATAAGCCAATCATTTTCAACACATCGTTACCGACGGCGAATACCATAAGTGCAAGCAACATGATCATACCAACCACCTGTGCTCTCTCCATAAAGGTATCAGACAACTTGCGACCAATAATACTTTCTATGCCGATAAATAAAATATGTCCGCCATCTAATGCCGGTATCGGTAATAAATTCATAAAAGCCAGCACCATGCTCAATAGTGCCGTTAACATCCAGAAGCTGGCCCAATCCCATTTTGGTGCAAATAATTGTGCAATGGCAATAGGGCTGGAAACGGCATCACGTGCAGGAATATCGCCACGCATAATACGCCAGATACTGATTGCCTGAAAATAAAATACCTCAAACGCATCGCGGGTACCATAACTCATGGATTTTCCCAAGGTATAGCGTGTGGAGTCGTAGCTATAATATTTTGCCGTTGGTTCAAAACCAATACGTCCTTTTTTATCTACCTGAACAGGCATGGTAACACTTTCATTTTTGCGTTCCACCGTTACCCAAACCTGACCTTCCTTGTGTGCAGATAATAATTCTGTTAATTGCGAAAAACAGGTAATAGGAATACTGTCTATCGAGACAATTTTATCACCTGTCTGCATGCCTGCTTTGCGCGCATAATCCAATGAATCACTTAATCCTTTTACTGAAACAACGGAACGAATATCAATAATAGATTTACCACGCATTTTATCTCTGAATGCACTATCAGGCACCTCAATGGTTATTTGCTTACCACCTCTGTCAACAACTACTTCTGACCCGAAATACAAGCGCGCTGATAAAAAATCATCTATGCGTTCATACGATTTTCCATTAATGGAAACCAATTTATCGCCGGATTCAAATCCATATTGGCGACCTGCTTCTGCCGCATAAACACCACCTGCATTATTGATGGCATCAATCGAAGTGTAATGTGTAGAATAATTATGTAAAATAAAGATATAAAGCAAAATACCCAGAATTACATTCATCACGATACCCGCAATCATCACAATAAATTTTTGCCAGTTCTTTTTTGAGCGTAATTCCCATGGTTGTGGTTCAGATTTCATGGCGTCTTTATCGAGACTCTCATCAATCATCCCGGCAATTTTTACATAACCGCCCAATGGCAGCCAACCGATACCATATTCGGTTTCTCCTCTCCTGAATGACCAGATTTTTTTACCCCAGGCATCAAAGAAAATAAAGAACTTTTCCACCTTCACGCCAAATGCTCTGGCAGCAAGAAAGTGACCGAGTTCATGAATAAAAACGAGTATGGTAAGCGCGAGTATAAGTTGGGCTACCTGTATAAGTACTTGCATAATGTGCGAAATTCGATAATTAAGGTCGTATTGTGTCTACCGTGTGCTTAAACTTTGTTAACACACTGTCCATTGAATTAGTTCGTCGGCAATCTGTCTGTCGTTACTTAGTCGGGGCACTTTGTTTTGTCCGCCCAGCTTGCCTTTGCTTTTCATATAAAGACGGAAAGCATCGCGCTGCATAGGCGTAATCACAAGTGGTTTTAAAATCTTGCCGGTAATCAAATCGCGGTAGTAAATGTTCTTTTCCTGCAAATATTGGTCCACTTTTATGGCAAAGTCCGACATATTACCTGGTTCTGTTCCAAACTCAACAAACCATTCATGGTAAGGCAGGCCGCTTTGGGGGTTCACCTGAGGTGCTACCGTAAACTCGACAATATCTACCTGAGCCTCTGCGGCGGCCTTGAGCAGTGCATATTCTACCTCTTCACCAATCACGTGCTCCCCAAACGCAGAAATGTAATGTTTTATGCGCCCTGAAACGACGATACGATAGGGGTTCTTCGACACAAACTTTACGGTATCTCCAATATTGTAAGCCCATAAACCGGCATTGCTGGAAATAAGAATGGCATAGTTCTCCCCTATTTCCACATCTTTCAAGGTTAAACGTGGCGGATTGTCAGAAAACACTTCCTGCGCCGGCACAAATTCATAAAACATGCCTGCATTTACATTTAACAACAATCCGGGCTCCTTTTGACTATCCTGATAGGCAATAAATCCTTCTGATGCCGGATAGGTTTCAATGGCATCAACAGGTTTGCCGATAATTTCTTCAATCCGCGACCGATAAGGTGCATAATTCACGCCTCCATATACAAACAGGGAAAAATCGGGAAACACATCTTTTATATGTGTCTTACCGGTTTGTGCCAGCAATCGCTCAAAATACATCAACACCCAGGGTGGAATACCGCTGATGAGTGTCATCGGTTCGTTGCGCGTTTCAGTGGCAATCGCCTCAACCTTTTCTTCCCAATCTTCAATGCAATTAATCTCATATCCCGGCATACGATTGCGCTGCAGATATTGTGGTACAAAATGGTAAACAATACCACTTAATCTGCCCACATCTATACCATTCTTTTTTTCAAGCACCGGCGACCCTTGAAGGAAAATCATTTTTCCATCAACAAATTGGGTTTTTCCTGTTTCGTGAATATAAAGCAGGAGTGCGTTTCTGGCCGCCTGGATATGGTTAGGAATGCTTTCTTTGGTTAGCGGAATATATTTTACACCAGAAGTAGTACCTGAAGTTTTAGCGAGATAAAGTGGTTTCCCGGGCCAGAGAACATGTTCCTCTCCCTTCACCATTCTATCGATATAGGGTCGAAGTGCTTCATAGTCGCGAATAGGCACCTGACTAATAAAATCTGCATGCGACCGGATAGTAGCAAAACCATGATCCTTGCCGAATGCGGTGTTTTGCGCCGACTGCACCAATTGCTGCATGATGGCCTCTTGTAATTGAATTGCCTGGCGGGCATCCCGTTCAACCCGAGCAGCAATTATGGCAGCAAATGGCCTCGCTAATAAACCCTTCAATCCCATCGTACAAAGGTAGCATTAATCAAAAGAGCAGTAGGCGCAATGCCGGTGGATTTCTGCATGCGAATTTGACTTAATTTTATACCCATATATGCACCATCTCTATATCACTTCCATGCAATCGCCCATAGGTTTGATTGTTATTCAGGCGAATGATGAGGCGATTATTTCTGTTCAATTTGCCGATACACCTTTGCCTGTAGATGAGCATGTGCCTAACCATGTGCACGAATGTGTAAGGCAACTCACCGAATATTTTGCAGGAAAGCGCACGGCTTTTACAGTGCCTATACAACCGGAGGGAACCGATTTTCAGGAAAATGTGTGGAAAGTGCTGCAGGAAATTGGCTACGCCGGCACTTCAACCTATCTGGAGCTTTCTAAGTTGTTGGGAGATGAAAACAAATCTCGCGCTGTTGGAGCGGCTACCGGTGCTAATCCAATCGCCGTAATTGTGCCATGTCACCGGGTTATAGGCTCTGATGGTTCGTTAACCGGTTATATGGGCGGATTACATCGCAAACAATGGCTCCTGGAGCATGAAGCCTTGCATGGAAGAGGCGTGCAACGGCTGTTTGATCGCGATTAAAATCACTGTCTGCAAAATATGACATCCACATGAGGGTTACACTTGCAGAATTGACGTAAATCCCTATCTTTGAAGAAGCGTAACTCAACAGCCACCGACATGCGAAAATCTTTACTTATTCTTTTTGGAAGCCTTTGCTTAGGCACAGGCGCATTTGCGCAATCTGCCAACCTGCAGATTGATCAGGAAAAAGCTACAGGAACACATGTGGAAGCCCGCTTAGGTGCCGGTCAAAAGTTGATCGTATCTCCAAACCCGGTGAAACAAGATGCTGCTGTATTGAATATCGATGCCGTTGGTATTGATATTTATTCCTACCGCGTTTTCGATATGACAGGTTCAATTGTTGAACTGGAAAATCTGAGCGGTCGCCCGGATATCAGCATCCTCGATTTAACCGGAGCGGTTGAATTGGGCAGTTATTTTATCTCTTTTGAGACGAATGTGGGTAAAATTACCCGCAAGATCATGGTGATTTAAGCCTTACTTTCCTGTTGTTTATAACTTCATAGCCTGATGTTTGCTCATCCAGGACATACTGAGTAATTTCATTACCGGTATATTAGTTATGCGACTGCTACTGTTACTTGGATTTAGCTTGATTACATCCGTTTCCGCCTTTGCTCAGGTGGGAAAGGTTGAAACCGGCATTGCCAGCTTTTACCACGATAAGTTTGTAGGCAGAAAAACCGCAACCGGAGAAATTTTCACCCAGGAAAAACTAACAGCAGCGCATAAAACCCTACCCTTGGGCAGTTGGGTAAAAGTTACCAATTTGAGTAACGATAGTGTGGTGGTGGTGCGGATTAACGACCGCATGCCGAAATCGAATGGTCGCAGCATAGATTTGACCGAAAAAGCAGCCGGTCAGCTCAATTTTATACCGAAAGGACTTACCAAAGTGCGTATTGAAGTAATTCCGGCACCCGATGCTCCGGTTGTGCCAAAAGACTTGCCCGAAACGGCCATTCAAACCATATTACCGGAAAAAATTACCGGCAATACACTTGCAGACACCGAACTTGCTCAATTGGAATATACGGTTGACTGGACTGCTTATAATGCGCGTCCAAAAGCTAAAAAGCGCAAATTATTCTAAGCGTTTTTCCATTTCCCAATGGGGGATGGTCACCTCTTCAAACATTTCGCCCACGCGCCGATAGCCGAGGCGTTCGTAAAATGGAACGGCTAAATCTCTTGCATGGCAATACATGATGATGAAGCCTTTATCGCGGGCAAATTCTTCAGCAGCCTGCACCATGATGGCGCCTATCCCCTGACCTTGTCGCGCTGAATCAACAGCTACCTGTTTCATCTTCATGCGACCATGTGCTTCGGGCACAAGCTGCAAGGTGCCTACCAGCTCATCCTCATCAAAAGCGCCGAAATGAATAAAATCTTTTTCGGCAGCCAATTGCTCGTCGGTAAAAAATAAACCTAAAGGCTTACGCAGCACTTCATGACGAAGCGCCACCAACTCCTCGTATAATTTGCTGCCATATTCAACCGGACCAACCTGAACCATATCGTTATTGGATGAGCAGTTAAAGTTAAGCGATATTGCGTTATTTATAAATAGGATTTGGTATTAAATAGGAGAAAACAATAAATGCAGGAGCCGGTAAGACTGGAAGCCTGTAAGTTATTGTTGAGACAATGCAGAACGGTTTCCTTGTTCCTTTTTCCTCATTCCTTATTCCTCTTTAAAAAAAAAGGCCCTCCCAAAAACGAGAAGGCCTTTATAATAGCATTAAAAAATCTACTTCACTTCTTCAAACTCCACATCATCTGTTTTATTTGCATTTTCTGCAGTGGCGTCAGCACCGGGTTCAGGATTTGCGCTTGCATTTTGCTGTGCGGCATAAATTTCCTGACTGGCGTTATTCCAGGCATTATTTAATTCGGTTGTAGCTGCTTCGCAGGCATCTACATCCTGTGCCTTGTGCGCTTCACGCAGTTTATTGAGGGCTGCTTCGATCGGTGCTTTAGTAGCATCCGTCAATTTACTGCCGTATTCGTTTAACTGTTTTTCTGATTCGAAAATCATACCGTCGGCACGATTTAATTTTTCGATACGTTCGCGTGCCTGTTTATCTGATTCTTCATTTGCTTTTGCTTCATCGCGCATGCGTTTGATTTCATCATCGCTTAAACCGGTTGACGCTTCGATACGAATACTTTGTTCTTTACCTGTTCCCTTATCTTTTGCGGTTACATGTAAAATACCATTCGCATCGATATCGAAAATCACTTCAATTTGCGGAACACCTCTGCGTGCAGGTGGAATACCATCTAAAATGAATCGGCCAATCGTGCGGTTATCTTTCGCCATGGCGCGCTCACCCTGCAGGATATGAATTTCTACCTGACTTTGGTTATCAGCCGCAGTAGAGAATGTTTCACTTTTCTTACTTGGGATGGTAGTGTTGGCATCAATTAAACGTGTAAATACACCGCCGTAAGTTTCGATACCTAATCCGAGTGGTGTAACGTCTAACAAGAGCACATCTTTCACCTCACCGGTTAATACCCCGCCTTGAATGGCTGCACCAACGGCAACAACTTCATCCGGATTAACACCTTTGTTTGGTTTTTTTCCGAAGAACTGTTCAACCACTTCCTGAATTTTTGGAATACGTGTTGAACCACCCACTAAAATGATTTCATCAATGTCGCCTTTGCTGTACTTTGCATCATTTAATGCTGCTTCACAAGGACGCAAAGTGCGTTGAATTAAATCATCACTTAATTGTTCAAATTTCGCGCGACTGATTTTTTTCACAAGGTGTTTTGGCACACCATCAATCGCTGTGATATAAGGCAGGTTAATCTCTGTTTCCTGAGAAGAAGACAATTCAATCTTTGCTTTTTCTGCCGCTTCTTTTAAGCGTTGCAGCGCCATCGGATCTTTACGCAAATCTACCGTTGGCTCTTCTTTTCTGAATTCATCCGCCAGCCAGTCCATGATTTTTTTATCAAAATCATCACCGCCTAAATGCGTATCACCATTAGTTGATTTAACTTCAAAAACACCTTCACCTAATTCGAGAATGGAAATATCAAACGTACCTCCACCTAAATCGAACACGGCAATTTTCATGTCCTTATGACGCTTGTCCATACCATATGCCAACGCCGCAGCTGTTGGTTCATTGATAATACGTTGTACCTTCAAACCGGCAATTTCGCCAGCTTCCTTAGTTGCCTGACGTTGAGAGTCATTAAAATAAGCCGGCACCGTAATAACCGCTTCAGTTACTTCATGACCTAAGTAATCTTCTGCCGTTTTTTTCATTTTTTGTAACACCATGGCAGAGATTTCCTGTGGTGTATATAAGCGGTCGCCAATTTTAACACGCGCTGTATCATTATCCCCTTTCGTTACTTCATAGGCAACCATGCTCAGCTCATTTGAAACTTCGCTATAGCGGTGACCCATAAATCTTTTAATGGATTGAATGGTTTTGCGGGGATTAGTAATCGCCTGACGCTTAGCCGGATCGCCGACTTTACGCTCACCATTGTCTAAAAAGGCTACAATCGAAGGCGTCGTTCTGCGGCCTTCGTCGTTAGGAATTACCACCGGTTCATTACCCTCCATTACGGAAACGCAACTATTCGTGGTGCCTAAGTCAATACCTATAATCTTTCCCATTGTATCTTGATTGTTTTGTTTACAGTTATATGCTAAACTGCTTGGTCAATTTTTATACCATGCTGCCAAAACTGACAGGCTGTCAGATATTATATCCGTAAGATACGATGTCACATGCCAGCCTATCAGGTGGATACATTCGAGCTAGTCGTGTTTCCGCCTATACTATTGATTATCAATACTTTAGATGTCAAATAAGGTGTTTGAGATTGTATAACACCTCAATATTTGTCTTGTCAGGCTTTTGTTAGCGGGATAGATTTGCTGTCACAATTCAATACAAATCAGAGCAAACATGTCACAACAAGTCTTTCCAACCGATGCACACAGGCGCTTATCGCCCATGCAGGAACAGGCAGGCATGAGCTGCTGTCAGATAAGAAGTGGAAAACCTGGTAATGAGGACCCATATGAAGTCTTGGCTGTCGACAATATGGGCCTCATGCCGGTTTTAGCGGTTGCTTATCAAAACCCGATGTTTGGCAGTAAGCATGCACGCTACACCGCCACTGGCGAAAAGTAAACGTCATTTTCCATCGGTCATTACCCAATACCCCTTGCTATCCCCCTGTTATACTGCCCCGCGAGTACACACGCGGGGCATTTTTTTGGATGTATTCCTGACATACAGCTTACAATCGCATGAGCAAAAAACCTATCTTTGCGTCATATGAATAAGTGGTTGCTTGTGGCCGGATTTGCCGGTGCTTTGTTAGCAAATAGCTGTACGACAGACTTTGACCTGAATGCCGATTTTAAAGAAACCCCGGTTATCTATGGTTTACTTGATGCCTCTACCGATACACAGTGGATACGCATAAACAGAGCCTATTTGAGTGATGATGTGGATGCCCTTACCCTCGCATCAGACCCATCCAGCATTTATTACGGCGACGAATTAACGGCTTATGTGGAAGAATATGCAGGTGCTACTTTGGTAAATACCTTTCCGCTGCAACGTGTAGATGGTGATACATTAGGCATTCCAAAAGCCGAAGGCATATTTGCCAATACCCCGAATATCCTGTATCGATTTGTAGCAGATTTAGATTACACCCACTACTATAAGGTTATTGCAACCAATACTGAAACAGGAAAAACAGTTTCAGCCAGCACGCAAGTCGTTGACAGTTTTGCGATTATTCGTCCCGATGATGAGAATGTATTTCCGCAAAGCTTTACACTGGCACCAAATACCTTGTATCAGGTACGTTGGCGTTCAGCACAGGATGCCAAGATTTACGATATGACCATTCGCTTTCATTATCGCGAAGGCATTTATTTCAGCGAAGGCGATAGTATTCACTACACATACTCCGGATATAAAGACTGGCTGTTTGAAACCAACTATGAACAGGAATCTACTGATGGAGGTTTGATTATTACTTATGATATTCCGGGTGAATCTTTTTACGCCTTTATTAAAGATAGTTTCGAACCAGTGGCCGATAATAATTTTGTGCGGATAGCAGATAGTATTCAATTTTTTATTGATGCCGGAGGCGAAGAATTATTCAATTACTTTGAATATAACAATGCCACATTAGGATTGACGGAAGGACAGATTTCCCCTACTTACACCAATGTTGAGAATGGTTTAGGCATCCTATCGAGCCGCTTTCATAAAGAAGGTTTAATTTATCCGATGGCCATTCAAACGCGCGATTCCATTGCCTGCAGCACAGTTACAAGTGGATTGAATTTCGCACCGGATGGCAGCAAGGAATCTTTTCCCTATTGCGATTAGAACCCACATCCCGGGTAAGCGGGGTTAGCAGGAGAAGTAACAAACCGCAGATTTTTTGTCAGGGTTCCACACGCTATTGAATCAATAGTGGCTTCACTCATATTCACATGATAGGCCGACTCGCGGCGAATTGACGAAAATATGCCGATGCCTCCGTTGATATTGGTATATTCCGGTGAAATGTAATCCTGATTGATGCCCAGATTGGCCAAATTGTTTAAGTACAAATCATAGATTTCCGTGCCTCCACTATACCAGTCAAATTGCAGATAAAGCGCATACCGGGTTACATTCGGATCTGCAGAAAGTGAGGATGCCAAAAAACTATAGAACGCCTTACGGTCAATTCTGTAAGAGATATTACTCTCACCTTCCGCATTCGTACCAATTTCATTTTTAAATATTTCCCAGTCCAGGGTATGTAATACAGAATCCCCTGTTACAGCATTTTTTTCAGCGTAAGTAAAACGCATCACTAAATCATACATAATGCCATTAACAGCCTGTTTGCAGTTGTAGGTTATTTTTCCGGTATCTGCATAACTGATAAAGGCATCTGTTCGTGTGGGATAAAATAAATAAAAGGGATGAACCATTTTCGTAGTAGCTGAAATGGTATCACCAAGCGTATGGCGTATTACCTGCAACTGATATACACCTGTTGAATCTAATGGACTGGTAATGCGATATAAAATATTAGGCGAACTGCTGAAAATACCATCAGGCTTTTCAATACCTAAGGTATCTCCATCCACATACTCACAAAACAAGGTGTCGGTTGAACCTCCTGTATGCGTTGCCAGCAGATAAACTGTCAATTCATTTTCCAGATAAAAATTAGACCCGGGATCAGCAGCTGAAGCCAGTGCGCTGCCTTCGGTGAGAAATGTTTTTTGAATCCGGATAAAATTGGTGTCGCTGCCACAATCCAGCAAGCCGTAAACAACAATTTCTTCCCGAAAATCACCATTGATATCAAAGTCGTTACTACAGGCAATCAGTGTGAGTAATACGCTTAGAAGCAGATATGGTTGAGATTTCCGGGACATTGGTATCCAAATATACTATGAAACACCCAATCAGGGCCCGGAGTTTAAACAAATGACGTATACATGAAAAAGCCGGAGTCGCAAGTGACTCCGGCTTTCAGAATACTATATGACAACCATTTAATGCCCCATGTGCTCATGTTGCATATTCATGTAGCGGTCGTTACCCATTTCCATAGACATCATCATTTTATGTGTCCATGATTTTTCAGGTGTACTTTGGAATTTAAATGGCATCAGATTGATGTCTGTGTAGCCTTCAGTTCCTTCTGTTACTGCAATAAATTTATTCATAGGCACATCTTTCAACACGGTTTTAATACCGCTAGTTGGCCAGGTGATTTCAATTTGCTTGATTGCTGTTGATTTACCTAAGCCAATTTCCTGACGCAGACTGTTTGCACCAAAACTGGAGCCACTGGTTACCCATTCATAGATATTTCTTTCTTTACCATTTTCGATGGTAGTAATTTTGATGCGCGCACCCCGTGCAATTTTATTAGACTTTGTTCCAGTCAGGTCGATTGCAATCCAATTATTACCAAACGATGCCGGATTTTCGAATACACAATCGTAGAATCCGGATGCTTCATAAGCTCCACCCATTTGCGCAAAGATTTCAGGATAACCATCGTTGTTCAAATCGGCAAATGAAATTTCGTGACCTTTTTGCAGCACGCCGATACCGGCAGCTGTAGAAACTTCCTGGAAGTATTTACCACCATCATTGCGCAACATACGGTTAGGTGTAAGTGAGCGCATATCCGGTTTACCGGTGCCTACATAAAAGTCAATCCAGCCATCCATATCAAAATCGCCATAGCTTGAACCCATTACCAGGAAGGTGCGTTTTGCTAAACCTGTTTCTTTGGCTACATCTGTAAAGGTACCATCATGGTTATTGCGATATAAAGCTGTTTTATCTGATTGTGTTGGTTGGCCAAAATATTCAGCCGGAATATCGTTATCAGAAATATTTGCACTGTAACTAAAGTTCATGATATCCAACCAGCCGTCATTATCATAATCGAAGAACCAGCAAGGGAAACTCGACTCAGGACCTGCAACACCAGCTTCATCAGTTACATTCGTAAATTTAGGCTTCATACTGCCCTTTTTGGTATCATTACGGAAGAGAAAATTCAGGAATCCGTTTGCGGAGATGTAAATATCTGCATCACCATCATTATCGTAATCTCCTGAGCTAACACCTTTTACAAACGAGTTCACATTTACACCTGCTGATTTAGCAACTTCTTTAAATTTACCTTTATTATTCATCCACAACTGGCAGTCGTTTATTTTATCTCCTTTGCGGGATGCCTCATTGCCGATATATAAATCTAACCAGCCATCGTTATTAAAATCAGCCCAGGTAGAGGCCTGAGATGGGCGTGTGGTCCAGATACCTACTTCACGCGTTACATCTGTAAACGTGCTGTCGCCATTATTGCGTAATAAGGATGAAGGTAAAATGCCGAAACTGCTATACCAGGCTCCACGTGATACCCATACATCCAGGAAACCATCATTATTATAATCAGTTTGCTGAATCATTAAACCGCCGGGATATCTGTCGAGTCCGGCTTTGACAGAAACATCGTCAAATGTTCCATCACCTTTATTCAACAATAAGAAACTGCGCTCTTTAAGACCCCATCCACAAGTGAAAATGTCTATTAAATCGTCATTATTGAAGTCATCACATATTACACCACCACACATGTTTGGATTATCTACACCTAAATCAATAGCAACATTTTTAAAACGCGGCACGTCGTATTCTGACTTAAAAGATTCCGGTTTAATGCGCCATTTTTCAGGCACTGCTTCCGGGTAAGTACCCAACTGCATATAGGCCACATTCATTAGCCACATAGCCGACAAATTCTGTGGATCGTATTTCAAACATTCCGTCAAGGCTTCAACAGCACCGTTTGGTCCGTCTTTTTTTGAACTTTGCGCTGCTTTTGATAACGGCCATATGCATGATTCGGAATTATGCATACCGATGCAATTTTCAACTTCACCGTAGCGTAGATACACCAACCCTTTGGTATAATACCAGCCGCCTAATTCTTTTTCTGATAATTTAGCAAACTGAGGTTTTGCTTCAAATTCTTTAACACGGTCAACAGCTTCATTTACTTTACCCGCATTCAACATTTGGTTGCAAACATCAAAATACCAGGTGTACATATCACTTGGTTTTTGAGGGATTGGCTGCGCCAACAAACTATTTAGGATAGCCGTGTTCATAAAGCGCAAGCCCGGCTTATTTACTTCGTCGTAAACCTTTGCCAGATATTCAATCATTGCTTCGTTTCCACTTTTGGAATTATCCCAGGCGATTTCTTTTACTTCAGCCGATTGTTGCAAAGCAACACGCTTATTGTCTTTACCGCGGATCATGCCCACTATTTTGCCTTTCATGGCATAAGCACCAGCCGCTAATACAACTACGAGGATACCTGAAATAAGCAGAATTCGTGTTCTCTTTTTATTCATATTTTTTTCTTTAAGTCTGAAGGTGCAAAGTTCTGTCAATTTAGGCGGCTACCACCTATAACAGCCTTTTTGTATTGCAAAAGATTATTAAGTAAAATGCAAAAATTGTGTTAATGGTTCAATTACATGCCCGGCATTTGATGCATGCTGTGGTCCATAGGAAGCGGCTCCTGCGCCAACTTAAAGGGTTTTAAGTCGAGCACTTCAACAGTGCCCTGCCCTTCTGTTAACTTCACGAAACTATTAATGGGAATAGCACTGAATACCTCTTTCGTATTAGGTCCCTGCCAGATTACCTCTACTTGTTTGATGGCGGTAGCTTTGCCGATACCGGTTTCCAGCCTGATGCTGTTAACACCAAAACTTCCTCCATTAGAAACAACCAAATAGATATCACGTGTTGATTTATCTGCTTCTTCAAGGGTAATTTTCACCCGAGAGCCGATTGCACCAGCATTTGCTTTTTTTCCAACTAACTGGATGGTAACCCAGTTATTGCCCGGTGTGCCGGGATTTTCGTAAAACGCCCCCTGAAACCCGTCACCTTCATATCCACCACCCATATCTTCATATACATCCTGGTCGCCATCATTATCTACATCCCCAAAACCAATGCCGTGTCCTTTCTGCACGTGACCGAAACCACCTGCCGTTGTTACATCCTGAAATTGCTTGCCCCCATTGTTGCGGAACATGATTTTAGGCACTAGTGAAGTATAATTAGGCGTCCCGGTACCATTATAAATATCCAGCCAGCCATCGTTATCAATATCCCCATAATTTAACCCCATAACGGTCATAGCACGTTGCATAGAAACTTGTTTGGTTACATCGGTAAAAGTGCCATCACCATTATTATGATAGAGAATAGAGTATTCACCTTTTACAGGTTTGTTGAAATATTCGGCAGCATTATCATAATCGCAGTTATCAGCATCGTAAGTGGCAATATATAAATCCTGCCAGCCATCATTATCATAATCTAAAAATGCAACAGGGAAACTCTTGATTGGATTTTCAACTCCGGCTTCTTTGGTTACATCTGTAAATTTCACCTTACCGCCATTTTTGCCGGTATCGTTGCGGAATAAATAGTTGCGTGTACCCTGACTGCTCACTACAATATCCATCCAACCGTCATTATTATAATCGGCAGATGCTACTCCTTTCGAAAAGCAAATAACATCAACCCCAGCTTCTTTTCCTACCTCATTAAATTTCCCTTTCCCGTCACTCAGGAATAATTCATTGTAATACGGCTCTGATTCTTTTCTCGACTCATTACCAAAGTAAATATCCAGCCAGCCGTCATTATTAAAATCGGCAAACACGGCAGATTGTGTCGGGCGTAAATGCTTAAATAAACCGGTTTCGTAAGTTACATCGGTAAATGTGCCATCGCCGTTATTGCGCAATAAAGACGCAGGCAATTTGCCAAAATCATTCCACCAGGCACCGCGGGGAATGAGTATATCCATAAAGCCATCGTTATTGTAATCGGCAGCTTTTAAATCGAGACCCCCTGTAATACCCTTTATGGTTGCCGCTTCTGTCTGATCGCGGAAAGTGCCGTCGCCATTATTGAACATAATTTTCACCTGTTCATCTAAAAACCAACCAGAGGCAACGATATCCAACAAACCATCATTATTAAAATCCTCAACACAAACACCACCGGATTTTGTAATGAAGTCGACACCTAAGTTGGCAGCAATATTCGGAAAACGGTCTATCGTATA
Source organism: Bacteroidota bacterium (assembly GCA_029571985.1). Lineage (GTDB taxonomy): Bacteria > Bacteroidota > Bacteroidia > Chitinophagales > BACL12 > UBA7236. Next base: position 41,331 of record JAKQVC010000114.1, read on the forward strand.
ATCAGATTTAAATTCTTCCGGGTTAATGCGGTATTGTGGAGGCATTTGATCCGGATATTTGCCTAAATTCATATAGGCGATATTTAACAAATACATAGCCGACAAATCGTCCGGATTTTCCTGCAATATTTGTTCGAATAATTCAACTGCTTTTACCGTTGGATCTTTCTTTACATAATATGCCGGTTCAGCAATCGGCAAAATACAGGATTCAGAAACGTGGTTGGCAATACAATTCAATTGCTCTCCTAATCGCATGTAAGCAATTGCCTTCATGTACGTAATTTCATCGCTGATTCCACCTTTCACTTTTTCTGCCTTGGCTTTCTGAAGCGCCTCATCATAAGAGTCAATCGCTTTTTGCGTTTCTCCGGCAAAAAGCCATTCATCGCCAATTGCTTTTTTCCACTCAACAAATTTCTTTGCATCCTTCGGCGCCGGTTTGCTTTCTAAATCCTTTGCCCTTGTTGTGCTCGCAAATCGATTTTTAGGATGTTGGAAGTACTTTGTATTGCACTCGGCTAAATATTTTGCCATCGCCTCATTCGCCGGTAATGTCGTGTCATATACAACGGTATTTTGTGCAAATACCCGTGGTTTTTTGTCTTTTCCGCAGGCAGTAATAAACAGCAGTAATACAGATAAGAGAAGAAATGAGGTTCTTGTTGACATACAGGGCAATTTCAGCGTGCAAAGGTAGCGAGTTTAGGGCTCGGAATATCATTTTTAGACAAGTTTTACAGTCCGGTTTACCCGGAAATCAACACCGGATACACGGGTTATTCACCTGCAGATTCCTATCTAGCCTTTATCAGGTGCAGATTCTACCTGCACTCCTGCCTTGTTCGGATCGTAAAAACACGCAAGAAGTCGCCCTATACAGGTATTTAGGCGCTCTGAACCTCCCTGTAAGTGCCCGGATATTCGGATTACACCTTATCTTTCGGCCATAAACTGGAAGTTATGTCGATTGCTCAGCCGGATTTTGGAAAAGTGAAACGCGTTACCGTGCATACATTGCAGGAAATGAAAGACCATCATGTCAAGATTTCGATGCTCACTGCCTACGATTTTTCTATGGCTAAAATACTGGATGATGCCGGCATTGATGTTTTATTAGTGGGCGATAGTGCCAGTAACGTTATGGCGGGACATGAAACCACCCTCCCGATAACCCTCGATCAGATGATTTACCACGCCGCGAGTGTGGTGCGCGCTATTGACCGTTGCTTAGTGGTGGTGGATCTGCCCTTCGGTTCCTACCAGGGGAATAGCAAGGTTGCCCTCGACTCTACAATCCGCATCATGAAAGAATCCGGCGCGCATGCAGTAAAGCTGGAAGGCGGACGCGAAGTAAAAGAATCGATCGAACGGATTCTTTCTGCCGGTATTCCGGTGATGGGCCATTTGGGGTTAACACCGCAATCCATCTACAAATTCGGCACTTACACTGTTAGAGCAACTGAGGAACAGGAAGCCCAAAAATTAATTGAAGATGCCGCACTACTCGAACAACTGGGCTGTTTTAGTATCGTATTAGAAAAAATTCCTGCGGATTTAGGTGAGAAAGTTGCCTCCAAATTACATATTCCGGTTATCGGCATCGGTGCCGGTGGCGGTGTTGATGGTCAGGTTTTAGTGATGCATGATATGTTAGGAATTACCAAAGAATTTAAACCGAGATTTCTCCGCAGATACCTTAACCTGTACGACGACATCAAAAAAGGTGTAAGTCAATACATCGCTGATGTTAAGTCAAACGACTTCCCCAATGAAATGGAGGAATATTGATTAACTAATTTTTTAGTCAATCGACTAATATTTTAGTTATATATTATTTGACAGCATTTCCAACACCCGCTGTCAGTATTTTACCAGTATCTGAATACTACCTATTTCAGGTTTTCGCATGGGGATATCCCAATAACCATGATAGTCGATTTTAACCGGCACACGCAGGCCGTTTACCACACCTAAACGCACATCCATCGATACATCAAAATCAAACACCGGCGTGAAGTAGCTCAGTTGATATTGCCTAGCAACAATTTCCATGGTCTTTTTGTCGAACCAGGTGGTGAGATTGTTTATTACCACATCCTTTCCTTTTTCTGCTTCCGGTGTTTTTTGCACGGTAAACACATAGCAATCTACACCCGTAGTATAACGTTCCTGGTGAATGTCATAGGTGTAATATGGTTGCATATGTGGTGCGAAAATTTCCATCTTATCTCCTATCAAAGGAATACCGTTCACGGATTTTCCTGGATTAAAAATGAGTACTTTCAACTGATCTTTTCGTTGTTCCAGACTGGCATCATCACCGGCATTATTATCGGTTTGGACGATATTGCCGCAGATGGTATCGCGGTATAAAAAAATATAGGAAAATACACCGGCTGTCAGGTAATTCATTTTGCCGTTTTTATCAAAAAAATCACCTGTATGCACCTCAAAAGGAAACGACATGGAGCGGCAATTGGACTGCACATCCTGTTGCATACGATTTGAATACATTGCCTGCACCAGGTGTTCGGTATCGAACATGCGTACGGTTGTAGTACCTGAATAATCGATACGTCGCAGGTTCTCAAATGCTTCGTAAAAGGATGTATCCTCTTGAATCAGCGTTATAAACCGACTAATGTCCAATCCCTCGGCAACATCCTCCACCACAAAACTGTCGAGGGTTATCATGTGCATTATAACCGTATCTTCCTGCTGGGCAAATGACAGTCTGCTGACAAGCAAGCATAGCGCAAGGAGCAGGCATTTTGTAACTTTACTCAACATTCACACAAAATTACGATTATGATGCGAACTACGGGTTTGTGCTTATTGGCTTTGCTCTTCTGCGGGACTGCACATGCGGCCACTGCCACGATTAGTGATTCCATTGATATTAAGCATATAGCACTCCATCTTGATATAACAGATTATGCCGGACAAAGCATTTCAGGCACTGCCACTGTAACGATTGCGGCAAAGGTGGATGGTATTACCCATCTTCCATTAGACCTCATGATTGATGGTGTAACCGGAATTTCGGATGATGCCGCCCATGATTTATTGTTTACGCATATAGGTGAACAATTGGATATCACTTTGTTTGCACCTCTGAATACTGCAGATGAAGTAACCATCACCATTGAATATGCAGGTGAGCCCGCACAGGATGGCAGTTGGGGTGGATGGTATTGGAATGGCGATTACAGTTATCAATTAGGTGTTGGATTTGATGCTATTCCGCATAATTATGGTCGCGCCTGGTTTCCTTGCTTCGATAATTTTGTTGAACGCAGTACCTACGATTTTTCCATTACTACATCTGCCGATAAAAAAGCATTTTGCAACGGAATATTGCAGGATAGTCTCGTAAATGGTGATGGCACCATTACCTGGAATTGGAATTGCGCACAAACCATTCCAAGTTATCTGGCGAGTGTTGCTGTTTCAACCTATGCTACCGTTTATGATACACATGCAGGAATTGACCGCACCTTCCCTATTCAGTTTGCAGCGAAGCCGGAAGATACAACCGACATGAAAAACTCTTTCGTAAATCTGCATGGTGCTTTAGAAACTTTCGAAACTCATTATGGACCTTACGCCTGGGATCGGGTTGGCTTTACCGTAGTTCCTTTTAATGCCGGTGCGATGGAACACAGTATGAATATTGCCTATCCCCTATTTGCCGTAAACGGATTAACCACCTGGGAAACTTTATATGCGCATGAATTAAGTCACCAATGGTGGGGCGATTTAGTAACCACCAGCAAAGCAGAAGAAATGTGGCTGAATGAAGGCTGGGCCGTATTTTCGGAACATTTATTTACAGAAGCCATTTACGGAAGGGAAGCCTATCTGGAAACTGTAAATAACAACTTTTTAGATGTCATACATTATGCGGCAGCTAATGACGGTAATAATTATTTTGCCATCAGCGATGTACCACAAACGCATACCTATGGTGCTACAACTTACAATAAAGGCGCGTCTGTAGTGCACTCGCTGCGCGGATATTTGGGTGATGATTTGTTTTTTTCCTGCATCAACAGCTTTTTAGAAGAAAATAAATTCACAGATATCACCGCAGCAGAATTGCGCGATTATCTGAGTGCATGCAGTGGAAAAGATATGACCGATTTTTTTGAAGACTGGGTATATCAGCCCGGATTTTTAGGATTTGAGATTGATGCCCTCGGCGAGCAGAAAGGTTCCATTTATTCGATATGTATACAACAAAAAGGGAAGCATGTAAATCATTTAGGTCAAAACGTTCCACTTACCATTTATGGAATTAAAACAGATGGAACAGTGGCCGATTCTATTGACATTATGATGAGCGGTGAAAAAATGATGTTCGACTGGACGCCTGCTGAGTTGTCATCATTTTTTGTAATTGATTATCGTGACAAATTAAATGACGCAACAACATCCGACTTAAAAACAATAAGCGAAGCTGGAGATTATGATATGGAACATGCGTTAATTGATTTGGAAGTTACTTCTTTTGTAGGTGAGGGCACCATTTATGCAGAGCATCACTGGGTGGCAGCAGATGGATTTAAATTACCACATCCGGGACTGCATGTAAATACACAACGTTATTGGCGGGTAGTGAATGAGTTACCGGCCGCCACAGCGATTGAAGTCTTTTTAGATTACAATGGCCAACTTACTACAGGTGGTGGATATTTGGACAATGAATTTATTACGGGTTCGGAAGATAGTCTCGTGTTGTTATACCGGAATACTTTTGATAGCGACTGGCAAATTCTTACGGATGCTGTTGTTAACCCGTTCGGCAGCAAGATAGACAAGCGTGGCCGGTTTGAATTGACCAGCTTACCAACAGGAGAATATGCCATCGGCATGTATGATCATACCTTACCTGATATGCCATTAGATACCAATTCGCTTTGTGCAGATTATACCGGTATTTCAAATAATGCTCCGGAATTCGTTCGCGTATTCCCTAACCCATCCAATACCACTTTACAGGTGGAGGTTAATCCTGCATTACTCAATAATACCATCATCCTAATCGACAGTGCCGGACGAATTGTTTGGAGTGGTAGAATATCACAGGCAAATATGTCAATTTCGATAGCTACCCTCCCAGCCGGAACTTATCAACTTTATGTTGAAAACAGCCGTTCTGAGCGGATTGCAGCCGAAAAGGTGTTGATTATACATTAATATTGCGCAAACTTTTTTGCGTTATGAAAAATGTTACGGTGATTGGTGCCGGCACAATGGGAAACGGCATTGCACATGTTTTTGCGATGAAAGGCCACAAGGTTACACTGGTGGATGTATCTGAACCGGCACTGCAAAAGGCCGTTGCCACTATTACCAATAACCTCGACCGCATGGTGGCGAAGGAAAAAATTTCGGCAGAAGACAAAAATGCCACGCTTGCAAATATCACAACCTATACGAATTTCGAACACAGCACCCAGGCTGATTTAGTTGTGGAAGCGGCTACAGAACGCGTCGATTTAAAACTTAAAATCTTTACTGAGCTCGACCAGATTTGTGCGCCGCATACGATACTGGCCAGTAATACCTCTTCTATTTCCATCACCAAAATAGCTGCAGCCACCAAACGCGCTGATCGCGTGATTGGCATGCATTTTATGAATCCCGTTCCGGTGATGAAATTGGTTGAAGTTATTCGCGGATATGCAACCAGCGATGAAACAGCAAAAACCATCATGGAATTAAGTGCTGCATTAGATAAAGTACCGGTTGAAGTAAATGATTATCCGGGCTTTGTTGCCAACCGCATTTTAATGCCGATGATTAATGAGGCCATTTACACTTTATATGAAGGTGTTGCCGGTGTTTACGAAATTGATACCGTGATGAAACTCGGTATGGCGCATCCAATGGGACCGCTACAATTAGCAGATTTTATTGGATTAGATGTTTGCCTGAGCATCCTGAATGTGTTGCATGATGGCTTCGGCAATCCAAAATACGCCCCTTGTCCGCTGCTCGTCAATATGGTTACAGCCGGATTCCTCGGTGCTAAATCCGGAGAAGGATTTTACACCTATGCTGCCGGAAGTAAAGACCTTGTTGTAAGTGCACGATTTACGAAGTAATTTTTTTATTTACCTATCCATCGACGATTGGTATTGCACATGTGCTAAAACCATACCGTCAACTTAAATATTATCTATGACACCTGTATTTGCTAAAGCGTACAATCCCAGTGAAGTGCATTTTATGTCAGACGATTGCGAAAACCGCAATGAACCGCGTAAAGTTTTAATGTGCACACCGGAACATTTTTCAATTATTGATGTAAAGAACATTTACATGCAAGGACAAAAAGGCAATGTAAATGTTGACCGCGCTAATGTGCAATGGGATGCCATAAGAAACAGCTATCTCGCTTTAAAAAATCAAAAAATAATTGATGATGTATTGGTAATAGATGGCATTGAAGGCATGGAAGATATGGTGTTTATTGCCAACCAGAGTTTTCCTTGGGTGATGTGGAACGGCGAGAAAATTGCCATCATGAGTCGCATGCGTCATGAAAACCGACAAAATGAGATTCCATACGTGGAGGATTTTTACAAAGACCACGGTTATAAAATTGTAGAGCTGCAAAGCAAATATCATTTTGAAGGTATGGGCGATATGATTGCACATCCAGGTAAAAGACTCTTATATGGTGGATATGGTTTCAGAACAGACCGCGCCGCATACGACGAAATTGCGCGCATTGTAGATGCCCCGATTATTACTTTGGAACTTATCAGCGAGCATCACTATCATCTGGATACCTGTTTTTTACCGTTGAATCATTCAGAAGTATTAATTGCACCGGATGCCTTTACACCGGAGTCGCTGAATATTATACGCCGCATGTTTGAAGGCGTATATGAAATTCCGGAGGAAGAAGCTATTGAAGGATTCGCCTGCAATGCCCATATGATTTACGGCCAAAATAAAAATAGTTCAGCCGCTCTTGTACAAAGAGGTAATCCGGTTTCACTTAACATTTTGCAACAAAGCGCTGCACAGGTATTGGAAATCGACACCACTGAATTTATTAAAAGTGGCGGAAGTGTATTTTGTTTGAAGATGATGGTGTATTAATCAGCAGGACATTTACAGCCACCCGATTCACAGGCAAACAGCGCAAGCAAGCCTGCCATCAACAGCGTGTAAAAATGACCGTTGATACAGAGAAAATCCAATATTAAAAGGCATTCTGCAAGGGTTTTTGCGTACATTTGCTTAGCGACTTTATGAAAAAAATATTTATTACCGGCATCGGCACCGATATTGGGAAAACGATTGCTTCTGCAGTAGTGGTAGAAGCATTGCAGGCCGATTATTGGAAACCCATTCAGAGTGGTGGTTTAGCCTACACTGATTCGCGCAGGGTTCGCGACCTGGTTTCAAATCCTAAAAGTGTATTCCATCCGGAAGCCTACACACTGCAGCAACCCTTATCACCACACGCCGCAGCCGCCATCGACGGCATTACAATCGATTTACAATCTCTGCAACTTCCACAAACAAATAATACACTTGTAATTGAAGGGGCAGGTGGCTTAATGGTTCCGTTAAACGACAAACATTTAATTCTGGATTTGATTAAACAATCGGGAGCTTCCTGTATTTTGGTTTCGAAAAATTATTTAGGCAGTATCAATCATACCTTATTAACGCATGCCGTTATGCAGGCTCACCACATTCCGGTATTGGGCATTTTATTTAACGGTCTTGAAAATCCTGCCAGCGAATCTTTTATTGCGCAATATTCCAATGCACCGATACTGGGTCGGATCGAACAGACAGATGTGCTTGATAAATCGTTTGTAAAGCGACACGCAGAATTACTGCGCAAACGTATGCAACAACTTAAATTAATCTGATGCGCGCCGACGGTCCTGTTTGGTATCCATTTACATCCATGCTGCATGCACCTGAGCCACTGCATGTTGTTTCAGGCAAGGGCGCCTTATTACATACTGCTGACGGTCGCTCGATTATTGATGCTATCAGCAGTTGGTGGACAAATATACATGGCCATGCACATCCTTATCTGCAGCAAAAACTGCATGAACAATATGGTCAGCTGGAACATGTAATCTTTGCCGGATTTACACATACGCCTGCTTTGCGCATTGCGAGCCGACTGACAGAATGGTGCGGACCCGGATTTACAAAATTGTTTTTCAGCGATAACGGTTCAACGGCAGTAGAGGTAGCGCTGAAAATGACGTTACAATATCATTCAAATACCGGAAGTAAAAGACATCGAATCGTTGCTTTTGAGCACAGTTATCACGGTGATACATTCGGCAGTATGAGTGTGAGTGCAAGAGATGCATTTACTGCAGCCTTTCACGATAAACTATTTGATGTAACCTTTGTTTCTCCTCCCCTACCCGGTCAGGAATTAAAATGCCTGCAACAATTAACACAGGCATTTGAACAGCAGGATGTTGCTGCAATCATATTCGAACCTTTGATTATGGGTGCAGGCGGCATGCTGATGTATACACCAGAAGCTTTGGATGCCGTAATCTCACTTGCACACCAGCATCAGGTGTTATGTATTGCCGATGAAGTGATGACCGGTTTTTACAGAACAGGAAAAGCATTAGCCATTCATCATCTTGAACATCAACCGGATATTATTTGTCTAAGTAAAGGTATAACAGGTGGCAGCATGGCGCTTGGTGCAACTGTTTGCACGGAAGCTATTTTTAATGCGTTTTATACTGAGGACAAATTAAAAGCACTTTATCATGGTCATAGTTATACAGCAAATCCATTAGCCTGTGCCTTAGCAAATGCCAGTCTCGATTTATGTTTGCAACCCGGATTTCAAGCTTCTATAGATCGCATTGCAGATAAACACCATCAATTTGCGGCCAAATTAACCTCTTACGGAACAGGATCAGAAGCTGTTCTTACTAACCTGCGACAGTGCGGAACTGTTTTAGCGTTTGATATAAAAGCTGCTGAAAAAACAGGCTATTTTAACAGCATGCGCGACAGGTTGTATCAATACTTTATTGACCGCGACATTTTACTGCGGCCACTTGGGAACACACTGTATATTATGCCTCCATACTGTATATCAGATACCATGTTGGAAATGATATATTCAGGCATCCTCAGCTTATGTCAGGAATTGAAAACTGAAGCAAGTAAAACATAATCTGAACAGATTACTTCCACTCCGGTTTTTTCTTTTCCAGAAAGGAAGCGATACCGTGTTGACAATCTTCTGTTGCGCGCGCTTCTGCATTTTTTTTGGCGGCATGTTCTAAAGCATCATCCAGGGACATTTCCTGAATTTCGGCAATCATGCGCTTGGTGCTTGTGAGTGATACTCTGCTGGTTTGTTCTATTAAATCCTGACAGAGTGCATTTACCTTATCGTTGATATAGGCTTTATCGATAACATCATTAATTAAGCCTAACTCTTTAGCTGTTTCGGCTGATACCAGAGAACCGGTGAGCAATAATTGTCGCGCATTTCTTTCACTTATTTTCCGCAACAAAAACACCATAACAATGGCCGGAATAAATCCTATTTTCACTTCAGTATAGCCAAATTGCGCTTCCGGTACGGCAAAAGAAAAATCGCATACGGTAGCCAAACCACATCCACCGGCAATGGCGTGTCCTTCAATTTGAGCTATGATGGGTTTGGATAAGGTGTACATCTGTTTATACAAGCCCATGAGGAATCGTGAATCCGCTAAATTCTCATCAAAAGAATTCTGCTGCAGCGATTGCAGATATCCTAAATCGGCACCGGCGCTAAATACTTGACCTTCGGCACGTAAAACGATAACACGCACCCGGTCATCGCTTTCTGCCAGCGCAAAAGCCTCACGTAATTCTGCAACCAGGGTGGCATTGAAGGCATTTCTTTTCTCGGGCCGGTTTAACACAATATCAACGCGTTTGCCCTGCACGGTATATAAAAGCGTATGAAATGACATATCAGAAATCTATTTTGTAATAGAACAAAGGTAAAAAGCCTAACTGATACTCTTCCTTAACCGGACTGGCGGTTGGATCAGCCGGATTCGGGGCATATGTAAGGCCTAATACGTTCTGGATATTGAATACGTTCACCAGATCAAGAGCAAGTTCATGTGAGATATCTCTTTTCTTTGAATTGATGCGATAAGCTAATTTCAAATCAAAGCGCATATAATCCTTTAAGCGAATGGTGTTGGTGAGCGAATCGATATAGATTAATTCTTTAGCTGCTATGGTTGCCAGTGTATCCACCGGACTGGTTAGTCGGCCGTTGGCATACGTGAATTTAATACCTGTTGTTAGTACGTTACGGTCGCTGATTTCAAATTCATAACCACCCAATAAATTGGCGGCAAAGTTGCCATTAAAGTCAGTGCTGCGTTCGATACCATCTGAGCCCACATATTTAGAATCATACAAACTGCCTGTAGCCAAAAAGAAAAAGTGGTTGCTAAAGAACTTCTCGAGTGTAAGTTCAATGCCATAATTCGTACCGGTTCCGGTATTTTGTAAGCTATCCGGAAAGAATCTGGAAAATCCGCTGCCTTCATTTGCGAGTGAAAATGCGCTGGAGCGTTTTTCGACAGGCACATCATATAAGTACTGATAGTAGGTTTCCACTTTCAGGCGCATGTTATTTGAAAGTTGTCGGTCATATCCCAAAACCGTATGTGCACTCCTGATAAATCCTACGCCTTCATTAATCAGCAAAGGATTTCCAATTGCATCGTATCGCTGATAGGTGTATTGATAGCTAGGCAGCATCTGACTATGTAATCCTAACCCCAAACTGAATGCCGATTTTGCATTCGGTTTAAACTGCATGCCTGCGCGCGGTTCAATAGATTTCGAAGCGGAATTTAAGGTAAATACTTGTCCGTGCAATCCACCTGTAAACAAAAACCTTTCAGACATTTTATACTTCCATTGAAAATACCCCTGAAACAACAAGGCCGAACCCGAATAATCATATCGTTTATCCCATTGCCAGCTCAGGATATTTAAGTTTGAGTCGATATGATCGTAGAAATAATTTTCAGCACTAAAACCTGTTTTGAAACTATGTTTGGCGTTTACCTTTTTATTGAGCGCATACACGGCTGACACTTTTTGGTCCTGAAAACTATAATTCATATTGGGTACGATAGAATCCAGTTCAAATTCGATATCTCTGTAAACGAGCGCATGGTTTGCATGATTTTCCTGCCAGCTGTAAGCGAGCGTAATTTTTCCATAAGCGGTGCTGCTATATTGTCGGCTATAAGAAACGCCGGCCACCGCCATACTTGTACCAAAATATTGATCGCGATCGCTATCACCATACAATTCAATTTCGGATGAATCATATTCACTTACAATAATATCAATATTACTTTTCCCGCCGATACCAAACACTTTCCATGAGCCTTTGCCTTGAGGGAAAGAAAGCAAAAGTGCACCGTCATAATAATTCGGAACAGCCTGTGTTCCAATAGGAATCTGCATGAATTGAAACAGCTGTAAAGTTGAATATCTGAAACTGGCAAGATAGCTTGATCTGGATTCTTTATTAATAGGGCCCTCGGCAAATAATTCGGTACCCAGAAATCCAAGTTGACCGCTAAATTCATGTTGTTCGTTATTTCCGCGGCGCATATTTAAATCGAACACGCCTGCAATACTATTACCATATTCAGCAGGAAATGCACCTGTAAAGAAATCTGAGTTATTTAAATATTTATTGTTGATGATTGACACCGGACCACCTGTTGTTCCGGCAATTGCAAAATGGCTGGGGTTTGGTATATCAACACCTTCCAATCGCCATAAAACACCTAAAGGACTATTTCCACGCACAATAATATCATTGCGGGAATCATCGGCGCCCTGTACACCTGCGAAGTTAGAAGCCATTCGGGCCGGATCGCCGCGACTTCCTGCATAGCGGTCTGTTTCTTCCACGCTAAAAGTGCGTACGCTATTAATGGCCATTTCGTTGTTAACCTCTCCTTTATCATTTTGAGAAGAAATCACAACTTCAATCAAAGTTTCCGCCCATTCTTCCATTTCAACCTGCAGAATCACCTCCTTGCCGGCGGTAACAATAATATTATTCAGCCAAACATCATCGTATCCAATATAGGTATACCTTACATTCACCCGACCAACAGGTACATCATCAATCCGATAATTACCCAATTCATCGGTTGAACCGGCTGTGAGCATAACTGAATCAATATATACAATCACATTGGCTCCGATGAGCGGGCTTTTTGATTCTTTGTCATTTACCTGACCTCTTATAGATTGCACCGGCTGTTGGGCAAACGAAAAAAGGGGTAAAAGCAGTGCTAAAAGTGTGATTATCAGGCGCATAGGAAAAGTTTAGTCACCAAATATACGGTAATCAATGAGGGTTGATTGGCAAATTCTGCACATCCAGAGGCTGCTGATTATTGATTATTGCAAATCCAAACTGTGATCGGGGAACAGGGAAAATAAAAAAGGCTGCCCAAAGGCAGCCTTTAACCACAAAGCAGTGGGTATTATTTAGCCGGAACCATTGCTGCAATAGCATCGCAGGTTTGCTTGCAAGTATCTTCCATACCAGCCAGCTGGGCGTTCATATCGGCAACTTTCGTTTTCCATTCGGTCAACTTAGCATTCCAATTAGCCATTTCAGCGGCGATAGCTGCATCGTCCATATGCTCTTCCTGGCCTTTCTTTTTCCATGCCGAATATTCATCAGTTGCTTTAGCAAAATCAGTTTTTGCAGTTGCGAAGGATGTTTTGGCAGTTACTATTTGCTCATCAATTTTATTGCACATCATCATATTCATTTCAGCCATTGTTTTAGATTCAGCAGATAGTTTGCTGAGGTCGATTGAGCGTGTTTCTACCATCATTTTGGTCATGGCATCGGTTGAAGAGTTTAAAGTTGACTCCCATGCAGTCATTTGATCGCCGAGTGCTTTCCAATCGGTTTCAAAAGTGGTCATCAATTGTTTTGTTTCTGCACTTGGTCCCTTTTTTTTGCTACAAGAAGAGAAACTTGCGACACTGGCAATAGCGAGTATCAGAATAAAACCTTTTTTCATGTTATGTAGATTAAATGTTAAATGATTAACGCAGGTTGGCTAAGCTTTGTTCAAGCATACGTATTTTATCTTCGGCATCCGCCTTCTTTTTCCGTTCAACATCAACTACCTGTGCCGGAGCGCCGGATACGAATTTTTCGTTGCTCAGTTTTTTCTCTACTGAAAGCAAAAATCCTTTTTGATAGTCAATTTGTTCCTGTAATTTCTTGCGTTCAGCATCCACATCAATATCGATATGCATTTTGGCAAAAAACTGCTGCTTACCTATCAAGAATGCTGAAGTATTCGTAACCTCACTATCCGTATGTGCGAATGTGCCCAGGTTAGCCATTTTAATTACAATGGATGTAAAAACGCCAAATGCTTCAACGGATCCATCTGTAAATACATCAACAGAAATTTTTGGACTCACGTTATTCTTGGCACGAACGTCGCGCACTTTTGTAATTAATTCCTTTGCAGTTTCGCCGATTTGTAAGATTTCCGTATTGGCCTGTTTCGGGGTTGGTATCTGGGTAATAATAATATCCGCACCAGCCTGGCGATCGCGCAATTGATGCCAGATTTCTTCGGTGATAAATGGCATATACGGATGCAAGAGAATTAAACACTGTTCGAAGAAAGTGATGGTTCGTTCGTATGTGTTTCGGTCAATAGCTTTGCCGAATTCCGGTTTGATAAATTCCAGATACCAGCTGCAAAAATCATCCCAGATGAAATTATACAAATGCATTAAGGCATCACTGATTCTGAAACTATCAAAATGTTGATTGATTGTAACAATCGTATTCTGCAATTTCGCATCAAACCAATCAATGGCAGCTGCGCGTTCCGTATCATGGCCTTCTTCTATCTGCCAGCCTTTGATAAGACGCAATACATTCCACAATTTATTATTAAAGTTGCGGCCTTGTTCGATGAGTTTATCGTCATAGATAATATCATTACCGGCAGGCGAACACAACAAAATACCCATGCGGATGGCATCAGCGCCATATTGCGCAATGAGGTCGAGCGGATCAGGCGAGTTACCTAAACTCTTGCTCATTTTTCTGCGTTGTTTATCGCGCACAATACCGGTGAGATACACATCACTAAATGGTTTTTCATTGCGATATGCATATCCGGCGATAATCATACGTGCCACCCAAAAGAATAAAATTTCAGGCGCCGTTACAAGTACTTGTGTCGGGTAGTAATAGGAGATATCTGCATTTTTCGGATTTTCCATACCATTGAACACCGATATTGGCCATAACCAACTCGAAGCCCAGGTATCCAATACATCTTCATCCTGATATAACCCTTCAGCAGAAATGCCTTTAGCCGCAAATGCTGCAATAGCATCGGCTTCCGTTTTCGCTACAACAAATTCACCTTGTGCATTATACCAGGCCGGTATCCGCTGCCCCCACCACAATTGCCGACTGATGCACCAGTCCTTTACATTTTCCATCCAATGCCGATATGTATTGATAAACTTATCGGGATGTAATTGAATATCGCCATTTAGTACATGCTCGAGTGCAGGTTTGCTTATTTCTTTCATGGCAATAAACCACTGCATGCTAAGTCGCGGTTCAATCATGGCGTTAGTGCGCTCAGAGAAGCCAACAGAATTTTTCAGGTCCTCTATTTTTACCAGATAACCTTCCTCCTCGAGCATTGCTACCATTTTTTTGCGGGCAGCCATACGATCTTCTCCGATGAGGATTTCTGCTTTTTCATTTAGCGTACCATCATCGTTCATGATATCGATTACCGGCAAATTATAACGCAAACCAATTTCATAATCGTTTGGATCATGAGCAGGTGTAATTTTTAATGCGCCGGTTCCGAAAGTCATATCCACATATGTATCAGCAATTACCGGAATTTCCCGTTTGATGAGTGGAACAAGAACTGTTTTACCAATAAAGTCTTTATAGCGTTCATCATCAGGATGTACACAAATTGCAGTATCACCCAAAATGGTTTCTGGACGCGTAGTGGCAACCGTCAGGTAAACATTATCTCCCTTAACCTGATATTTTACATAATGCAGTCGCGATGTTACATCCTGATAAATCACCTCCTCATTGCTTAAGGCAGTGCGAGCTTCAGGGTCCCAATTCACCATGCGTAATCCGCGATAGATATATCCTTTATTATAGAGATCAATGAATGTATCAATGACATCATCATAATACAGATCGTCCATTGTAAATCGGGTACGATCCCAATCGCAACTGCAGCCTAATTCTTTTAATTGCTGCAGAATAATTCCGCCATATTTTTCTTTCCATTCCCAGGCATGTTTTAAAAAATCTTCACGACTGAGTGATGATTTTTTAATGCCTTGTTCACGCAACATTTTAACCACCTTAGCTTCAGTGGCAATGGAGGCATGGTCGGTTCCCGGAACCCAGCAGGCATTTTTTCCCTGCATACGGGCGCGACGGATAAGCACATCCTGAATCGTATTATTTAAAACGTGACCCATGTGCAACACACCTGTAACGTTTGGTGGAGGTATCACTATGGTGAAAGGCTCACGTTCGTCCGGGGTTGAATGAAAATACCGTTTATCAAGCCAATGGGCATACCATTTCTTCTCTATCTCGGCCGGGTTATAGGTTTTGGAAATTTCCATATCGGCTGCAAAATTACGAAATTGACAGCAGGCAAACGCTTGTGTTTTTGCATCTTTGTAACTGTGAACAGGCTACCCCTTGTATTTTTTGGCATTTTACTGTTTGGTGCTGTGCAGGCGCAAACGGTATCAGATACCATCAGGTATCTCAGCTATAACAGTTTGAAATTTGACTATACCGGTGGTAGCAAGGAGGTGCATTTCCGAACTGTTTTATCCGCTTATAAGCCAGACCTGTTTGTGATGCAGGAATTAATGGATGCGAGTGGTGCTGACAGATTCAGAGACAGTGTTGCCGAATTGGTAAATCCTGATTACGCTATGGCTGAGTTTGTGGAGGGATATGATACCGATAATGGCATGTTTTACGATGCAACACAATTTACCTGCGTATCAAACACGCCCATTATTACCGAATTGCGCAATATCAGCCAGTTCCACATGCAGCACCTGGCCAGCGGCACGCATTTTTATGTGTATGTTGTTCATTTAAAGGCAAGTAGCGGAGGTGAAAATGAAGCGCAGCGAAAGCGTGAAGTTGACAGTTTGCGCGCATACACAGCTCTTTTGCCCGAAAATGCTTTTTATTGGGTTTCAGGAGATTTTAATATGTATGATGAAAATGAAGACGGGTATCTGGCTTTAATGGATGATGCAGAGCCGGGATATTTCGTTGACATTTTAGCCGATAGCCTGACAACAACCTGGAACAATGCGGCGAATGCGCGCTTTCATACCCAGAGCACACGACTTGATGCCTTTGGTGGTGGTTCAACCGGGGGTATGGATGACCGGTTTGATATGATATTATGCAGTCCATCCATTTTAACAGGTGATTCATTATATATCATTCCTGAAACCATGAAGCCGATAGGCAATGACGGGATGCGATATAATCAGACCATTAACGACCCGGTGAATGCAGCAGTCAGTGAAGAATTGGCAGATGCCCTATACTTTGCAAGCGACCATATTCCGATAACAGCATCTTTTGTGTTCCAATATGAAACGCCTGAAGACACCACTCAGGACACCACCCTGATTATTGCAGATGCGCATCTGTCGACCCTCAACTTGTATCCAAACCCTGCAACCTCTTATATAATCGTGCAAGCCCCGTTTTCCCCTGATAGCTGGGTGATAACGGATATGGCTGGGCATACCTGTGTACAATCACTCCAAAGCCCCTCTGCATCTACATTCAGGCTAACCTTACCTGACTACCTGCCGGCAGGATGCTACAGCCTGCAATGCCTGAACAACAAGCGGATAGCCTACGCGACGTTCATAAAAAAGTAAGGTTTTGGGGAGTTTCGGTTTATCTTTGCCCTCATGCAAATGCTAAAAGTGGGCATTATCCGGGAGTCCAAATTTCCTCCTGATGCCCGAGTACCACTCACTCCTCTTCAAATTCAACATCTCCAGGAAAAATTTCCTGACCTTGATATTGCCATTCAACCGAGTTTAGGCCGTTGTTTTGCTGATTATGAATATGAAGAAGCCGGTGTTGTGCTGAAAGAAGATATGCACGACCGTGATATATTATTTGGTGTTAAAGAGGTGCCTTATGATTTATTGATTCCGGATAAAACGTATTTGTTTTTTAGTCACACAATTAAAAAACAACCCCACAATAAAAAGCTACTGCAAACACTCATGGCTAAAAACATTCGCATGATAGATTATGAGTGTTTAAAGGATGAGCATGGTATTCGCGTAATTGCTTTTGGCAGATGGGCCGGCATTATCGGTGCACACAATGCACTTTGGACCCTCGGCATGCGATTAGGTGAAACGCACCTGCGTCGTGCACGCGATTGTCGCGATTATCATGAATTAAAATTTCAATATAAAGGACTTACTGTGCCTACAGTGAAAATTATTGTTACCGGAACCGGACGTGTGGGCAAAGGCGCAGTGGAATTTTTACATGAAATTGGCATCCGCGAAGTTGACAAGCAGGCTTTCATGCAGGATACTTTTCAGGAGGCTGTATTTTGTGTGTTAGATAGTGAAGATTTATATGTGCGCAGCGATGATGGCACTTATGTGAGGGAAGATTTCCACCAGCATCCGGAAGGATATCGCAGTGTTTTTAAACCCTACAGTGCACATTGCGATGTACTGATTAACTGTATCTTTTGGAATCCCGCTGCGCCGCGTTTGTTCGAAAAACCGGACATGGATGACCCGAGCTGGAAAATTAATGTGATTGCAGATGTAAGCTGCGATGTAAACGGAGGCATTCCCGCAACCATTCGCAGCACCACCATTAATGAGCCGGTATTTGGATATGATGTGCGCACTGATTCAGAAATAGCACCTTATATCCCTGAATCTATTGATATCATGGCGATTGATAATTTGCCCAATGAATTACCGCGCTCTGCCAGTGAAGAATTCGGTAACTTGTTGACGGAGCATGTTTGGGATGAATTGTTGTCAGAAACATCACGCATGATCCATGAAGCCACTATTTGTAAAAATGGTGATTTGAATGCGCCATTTGAATATCTGCGTGATTATGCTTCCTGAAAGGTGCGATGGTGTAGCAGATAGTGTTCGCAGCCGTTCTTAGATATGTATGCTGCAAATGTGCAGTCGATTACATTCTGTCCTTGCGTTCGGCAATGATATCCGATAACAGGTTACGTGCACGAAACAATTGCGCTTTTACGGTGCCGAGGGGCATATTGAGTTTTTCGGCTATTTCTTCATAACTCAGTTCATCGAAATAACGCAGCTCAACCAAGGCTTTATACTTAGGATTGAGCTCATCTAAAATTGCCCGCAAAATCGTTGCGCGCTGATCGCGGATATATTTTTCTTCCGGATTGGGGTGTGTATTTCGAATGTTCGTAAATACCAGGCGCGTTGACTCATCATTATCATCATCAATACTCAGGGTTTTCAGCCTTTTTTTGCGAATATGGTCAATAGCGTTATTTACGGCAATTTTGAACAACCAGGTGCTGAAAGCAAAATCAGGGGTATATTTTTCAAGCTGTAAAAATGCTTTACTGAATGCTTCAATCGTTAAATCATCTGCATCATCGCGATTGTGCACCATTTTTAAAATCATATAATTAATGGTTTCCCGATACTGCTCCATGAGGGAGGCATATGCCCGCTGATCGCCGCTTCTTGCACGTTCGACCAATTCAAGGTCGTTTTTAGCACGGTCAGAGAGGTTATCGTTTAATCCCATCGGTATTTTGATTTCACTAAGGCGGCTTTTGCAAATCGGAAATAATAGAACAACTGAAGGAAATCATACCATTCGATATATTTCACTAAATCAGGTTCTCCTAATTTACGCATAGAGGTGCCGTATATATAACGCTGCAAAACTATCCGCAATAACCATGCCCCTGCCACCACATACCACCATGGATGCAGCATAGCTACAACAGCTATAGACGAAAACCAAAATAAAATATGCGAAATCGGCTGCAGGCCAAGCCAGATTTTATGCCGAAACCGATAAAAACGTGCGGTAGACAGGTGCCTGGTTTTTTGCTCACGCCAATCTTCCCAGGTTTCTTTGGGCTCACTTATAGTAAAGGCATCCGGATTAATCATGATACCGCTATTTCTACGGCGAGCTACTTTATTGATGAATAAATCATCATCTCCACTCGGAATATCACGATGATCAAAAAAGCCGTTCGACTGAAAGAAGAGGTGTTTTTTGTAGGATAAATTTCTGCCTACACCCATGTATGGAATCCCCGCCAGAGCAAAGCTTAAATAATTAATAGCGCTATGAACAGTTTCGTATCGGATTCTGCGATTCAGGCTGCCATCCTGTTTTGCATAGGCGCCATATCCTAAAACAATTTCTTTTCCAGGAGCATAGGCACGCATCATCTGCTTAAGCCACTGGTTCGATGCCGGATAGCAATCGGCATCCGTCAGCAAAACTGTTTCATAAGCAGCCGCC
The DNA here is from genome assembly GCA_029571985.1 of Bacteroidota bacterium. GTDB lineage: Bacteria > Bacteroidota > Bacteroidia > Chitinophagales > BACL12 > UBA7236. The sequence goes on from JAKQVC010000114.1 coordinate 61,018, forward strand.
TTTAAACCTAAGGTGAGGGGGAATTTTTTTCCCGCCATCATCCGGTTACTGTTTTTTGTGCTGGTGCGTTTTAAACGCGGTTCTTTTTGCGCGAGAAAAAACAAATATTCTGTGGTGCCATCTTCTGAATTATCATCAACCACAATTACTTCAAAATTCGGATAATCCTGAGCCAGGATTTTGGGTAAATTGTTTTTGAGATTGGTATCTTCATTACGGGCACAAATGATGATACTTACCGGAGGCAATTCCTGCGTGCCGGCATCTTTTTCACGATATCTGGCCAATCGCAAATGAATAAATAACAGATAACTGATTTGCAAAAAGGCTGCTCCACAAAAAATGTAAAAAACAGTTGAGAGGATAATACTGTCGCTCATAGTCTGACGATGCAAAGGTAGAAGTTCAGACTTGCGAAACGCATTATGTCGCGAATAGCGGGTTTACATATGCACAAGCTTTCCACAATTACTGTAATTTTGCCCGTGTTTTTCCAATTACAAGCCAACGACCCTCAGTCAAAAGCCCGTGCCGGTGTGTTACATACCGGTCATGGCGAGATAGAAACACCCATATTTATGCCGGTTGGCACGATTGGAACGGTAAAAGGTGTGCATTTTCAGGAACTCTCCGTCGACATTCAGGCACAGATTATTTTAGGCAATACCTATCATTTATACCTGCGACCCGGTACTGACACCATTGAGATGGCCGGTGGATTGCATGCATTTAACAGCTGGAATAAACCCATGCTTACCGACAGCGGTGGGTTTCAGGTCCACTCACTTGCACAAATGCGGAAAATTAAAGAGGAGGGTGTAACCTTTCAATCGCATATTGATGGCAGTAAACATACGTTTACCCCGGAAAATGTGATTGATATTCAGCGTAGTATCGGGGCAGATATCATTATGGCATTGGATGAATGTACCCCCTACCCCTGCGATTTGGGCTATGCAACAAAAAGTATGCATCTGACACATCGCTGGTTAGACAGAGGTATTGCACATTTTCAGGCTACAGCTCCTAAATACGGTTATCCGCAATTTTTATTTCCTATCGTGCAGGGCAGTGTGTATCCTGAATTGCGCAAACAATCAGCCACCTATATCGCTGAAAAAAACATGGAAGGAAATGCCATCGGCGGATTGAGTGTTGGCGAACCTCATGAGGATATGTATGCTATGACTGCTTTAGTTTGTGATATACTGCCGACAGATAAACCACGTTATTTAATGGGCGTGGGCACTCCGGCGAACATATTGGAATGTATTGATTTGGGTATTGATATGTTCGACTGTGTAATGCCTACCAGAAATGGCAGAAATGGTATGCTGTTTACTGCGGATGGCATTATCAATATCCGTAATAAAAAATGGGCGACAGATTTCAGTCCTATTGATTCAAGTAGCACAGCTGCTGTAAGTCAACGGCATACGAAAGCCTATTTGCGTCATTTATTTGCCTCGGGCGAGCGTTTGGGGCCACAAATTGCCAGTATTCATAATTTGGCGTTTTATTTGCAGCTGGTAAAAGAAGCCAGGGCACAGATTATTCAAGGCACCTTTAAATCGTGGAAGACATCCATGGTGAAAAGAGTAAGTGCGAGACTATAACAAATGGGTAAACCAATTACATTGATTGACCGGTATGTGATAAAGAAATTTATCGCCTCTACTATTTTTGCCCACCTCATCATCATATCTATTGCTATTGTTATCGATTTATCGGAGAAGTCCGAGAAATTTGTTGAGCGCAATGCCCCTTCAGGAGAGGTCGTTCAGTATTATCTGGATTTTATTCCTTTTATCGGGTCGATTTTAGCGCCATTGTTAACTTTTCTTGCAGTAATCTTTTTTACATCCCGGCTTGCCTATAATAGTGAGATCATTGCCATGTTTAACAGCGGCATGCATTTCCGCCGCTTCCTAAGGCCTTATTTCATTTGTGGATTTGCTGCTGTGGGCTTGCTGCTGTATGCAAATTATTATCTGGTGCCGGTTACGAATAAACGTAAACTGGCGTTTGAGGATAAATATATTCACGCACCTAAAAATTATGGGAATAATCTCCATTTGAAAATTGATAAAAACACCATCGTTTCGTTGGAGCGGTTCAGGTTTAAAAATAATGAAGGCTATAACTTTTCTCTGGAGGTATTTTCCGGAGAAGGCGAAAACAGAATATTGCAGAAAAAGATAAACGCCTCCAAGATTCAGTATCAGAATGATAATAAATGGCATATTGTAGATTATAAATCCTGGGAGATTAATGGCAAACGGGAAAAATACACCGAAGGCAAAGCGATGGATACGCTTTTAGATTTACAGCCAAAAGATTTTGATGCCGATATTCGCGTAAAGGATGTGCTGACCTATGATGAAATGCAGGACTATATCAAGGAGAAGGAGGATGAAGGCACCGGCGAGTTGGAGTATTTCCGTGTAGAGCAATACCGCAGGGCATCTTCAGCCTTATCGGCATTGATTTTGGTTATCATGGGTGCTGCATTAGGCAGCAGAAAAATCAGAGGTGGTAACTGGTTCAATATTATCGCAGGTGTTGCCCTGAGTGCCTTGTATATATTCTTCTTGCAGTTTACAACATCCTTTTCGATTAATTCGAGTCTGCATCCGGTGATTGGGACTAATATTCCGAATTTATTATTTGCCGGTATTGCTATTTATTTAGTCCGCAGAGCATCGCGCTGATTTGCAGCATGCATTTCTCTACTGATACTTTACCACTCATACATTAGGAAATATGTGCCTTAAAATGGTGGGTCCTCCGACATGTCGATATCATCCAAATCATCCATTTTCGATTTTCGGGTAATGGTTGCTTTGTTTTCTGTAATGACATTAGCTAAAGGTGTCAGATTTTGTGGGGTATACATTTCATCCAAATCCACAAATTTGATGTATTTGTCGATGAAACGAA
>JAKQVC010000152.1 GCA_029571985.1 Bacteroidota bacterium
TTTGAAGTGTTCGCCGAGGATTTACGAAACAAAGTAGAAACCATTTTTAAAACTAAATACAAAGTAACCTATGGCTTACACAATTGGAACAAAAGACAAACCCATGGTTTTAAAAACTCCACCATTAACAAGTGAGTATACGATGCATGTAGATCAAAAAGACGGAAAAGATGTGCTTGTTTGCACTGTAGGAAAAACGGTCTTGCTGTATAACCTATCCATCATTACCGATTTGCACAACATGCTCAAGCAACATAAAGACTGGATGGAACTCGGCAGTGCCGACGAACAAAAGCCGGCCAAGGAAGGAACGGTTGAAGCCTGGGGTCGCTCCGCGGATAATCCGGTTGGTGGATGGTATGGATTGAAGAAAGGATTACGGGGCAGAGTGGGCATGTATATTCCACCGCTGATGGAGGCACTTGGCTTAGCCGAGGTTACACATGAGGCGAAAGGGAATAAGATGCGGGCGAAATAATAATAAAACAAACGGAAGTCAGGAAACACGAGGCTTCATAATTAAATACCTATGCAACGTAAAGACTTTATTATCCAAACCGGATTATTAGCCGGATTAGGACTGCTCACTAATCCAGCAATGGCAAACAATATGCCGCCGGAAGAAACAGTGAATTTGCAGCCTGTATTATTACCACCATTGCCGCTGTTAGAGCATAATGGAAGCTTAGCTATCAGAACTCGTATCCGATCTGAAATGACCGGCGGTGTATATTCCAGCGTGGAGACAGCCGTTGCGCCAAAAACCATGGGGCCGCCTCCACATTTTCATAATGCATTAGATGAATTGATGTATGTGACCGAAGGAACTGCAAGTGTGTTGGTAGGCGGTGAAGTTGTGGAAATATCAGCAGGCGGCTGGCATTTAAGGCCACGACTAATTGAGCACACCTTTTGGAATAGTGGCGACGGTGCACTACGGTTTATTGATATGTATTTTAACCAGCCTTTTGAACAATACCTCGAGAGCATTTTCTTTGAACTAACAGAGGCAAATGGTTACAAAGAAGGTTCAGAAGCAAAAATATCTGCATTAAATGCGTTAAATAAAAAATTTGGTGTTGAATTTAATCCCGACGCCTTTGCAAAACTTGATACAATCAAAAACAAATATGGGTTGAAATAACGCAAAACATTTTTCTTGTTGCCTGTTCATATATACTCCAAGTTTGTGCAAGTCTCGCTGCTCAGTCTATATGTGACTATACTATTGGTTTCATGCGCGCCTAAAACAAGTGAGCAATGCCTCAAAAAGGTGCAGTGGACATTTTCAGCGCAAAAGAAAGAGGCGCTTTACCGTGAGGCAATTGCACTTGATTCCCTTAATCTGCAGGCCAGATATGCCTTGGCGCTTGCCTATCATCATCCATATGATTCCGTTAGCATCGCCATATCCAGAAAGTATCTGCATGAAATCATTGACATCGACAGCATGCAGCATGTGGCTTGGTTTTGGCTGTGTCAATCCTATAAGCACATCAATTATTACGATTCCATTTCACAAACAAAGTATGTAAAACAAAGTGATTTAGACAGTGCTTTGGCTTATATAAACAAAGCGATTAGTATTTACCCCTACAATGGTAGCTATTTTTATGACAGGGCATATTTAACAAATAACTCAAATTACAACTCCTCCCAATACTGGAGTGATTTAAAACGATCGTATGAATTAGGCAATTGGGTTGCGGGGTTTCTGATTAGAAATAAGGCATTGAATGACATGCATGCGCCTATGTTCAACCGAGTGTATGACCATCAATAATCTACAAATTAATATCCAGATTTACCTGCGAAAATCTTACACATACATTTTGAAGTCTGGATGTATTCTATTTTTACATGCAGACATCTCCAGACTCATCTGCTTCTACCCCTTTAACGTCAGCCACTGCCAAAAGAACTGAGGGCATGCACTCCACTCAAAAACAATAACCCCCACTCTCAATCATTTTATCAGCAATTCTTCTTCTTGCCGCTGTGGTATTGATAACAGGATATTTGGTAAAGCGTTTGAGACCAAGTAGCATCATACGTTGTTCATCGCCGGTTGCAAAAGCCGCAATTGCATTTTTGCCCTGCTTATTGAGGCGGTCGATACTATCGGTGAAGAATACTTGCAGCATGTCGCGGTGAATGGCAGTAGCAGCTTCTCCGTTTATGGCAGTGAGTTTTTGCACCCGGAGGAGCAATGATTCTGCAGTGAAAATTTCATTCATCATATCAGCTGCGCACATCAGAATTTCCTGCTCGTCTTTTAATGCCATCATCAATTTTTGCACGGCAGCACCGGCAACCATGAAGAAGGCCTTCTTCATATGCTTAATAGCCTTTTCTTCTTCGTAGAATAATCCTTCACCACTCTCCCCAAACTCCGGAATACCCATTAATTCTTTCTGCACCGCCATGGCAGGTCCTAACATATCGAGCTGACCTTTCATAACGCGCTTCAACAGCATATCAACTGTCAGGAGGCGATTAATTTCGTTGGTGCCTTCAAAAATGCGATTGATACGCGCATCGCGATAAGCACGGGCAGCGGGGTATTCTTCGCTATAGCCGTTTCCACCGTGAATTTGCACACATTCGTCGACTACATAATCCAATACTTCACTGCCTATTACTTTCAGCATGGCACATTCGATTGCATATTCTTCCGCTGCACCTAATAGTGCTTTTTCATAACCAACGCCTGATGCCAATAATTCTTTTTCCTTCTTATCGATATAATCGCTTGTGCGATAAGTTGCGCTCAGCGCTGCAAACGTACGGATAGCCTGTTCGCTCAGTTTATATTTTATTGCACCGAAAGAGGCAATAGGCACATTAAACTGTAAACGTTCGTTGGCGTATTTTACGCTGGTATCAATCAGGGCTTTCGCTCCGCCTAAAACACCAACGCACAATTTATAGCGACCGATATTTAAAATATTAAAGGCTATTAAATGTCCTTTACCAATTTCGCCCAATACATTTTCTACCGGCACGGGTGTATTTTCAAAAAATATCTGACAGGTTGAAGAACCTTTGATACCCATCTTTTTCTCTTCAATACCGATAGTAAAACCGGGTGCATTACGCTCAACGATAAATGCAGTAAACTTATCGCCGTCAATTTTTGCAAACACGGTAAATATATCTGCAAATCCCGCGTTGGTAATCCACATTTTTTGTCCATTGAGGATATAGTGCTTACCATCTTCGCTCAACACCGCTTTAGTTTTCGCGGCGAGGGCATCGCTTCCACTTCCGGGTTCGGTTAAACAATAACTTGCGTGTAAGGTTCCGGCAGCGAGACCCGGTAAATATTTTTGCTTTTGTGCTTCAGTGCCAAAATACAAAATCGGCAAAGTACCGATACCACTCTGCGCGCCGTAAGCAACGGAAAATGCATGAGCCGTTCCGGTTACTTCCGTAACAGCAGAAATGGTATTAAAATCCTTCGCAAAACCGCCGTACGCCTCCGGAATCGGCAAACCGAGAATCCCGATTTCACCAGCTTTCGTCAGCAGAGAAGGCATAAGTCCTTCTTCATGATCATCAATCCTGTCGAGATTCGGCAACACTTCTTTCTGCACAAAATCAACAGTCATTTGTTTAATCATAAGTTGTTCTTCATTCAATTCTTCAGGAATGAAGATGTTGTCAGGGGTGGATTCTGTGAGGAGGAATTGTGCTCCTTTGAGAATTGTTTTTTCTGTGATATTTGACATTTGGTATATTTTTCAGATTATTTGATTTGTTTCTAATTGGAGTTTTTGGAAATGGTAGTGGGTAGTGGGTAGTGAGTAGTGGGACAGCCCTGCGCCCTTTGGGCGGAAAATGCAATTCATGTGACTGGCCATTAGCTTCACTTTTTTTAATATTTTAGCTTAATGATGATTTTAATTTATAGGTCATTTTTTGATTTTGTTGTAATCGCTTCCTGAGTTGCTCACAAATATCACTCGGACAATAATTAAGCCGCTCCGAAATAATCAACTGCGTTTCAAGTTCAAACGAAGAACCAACGGCCATACCAAGAAACTGGTTGAATTCACCATTTGAATTCCTGCCGGCGCCTTCAGCAATGTTAGAAACCACTGAAACTGCACTTCTGCGCATTTGCGAGGTCAAACCATACAATTCATCTTTGGGAAAATTTCTGGTTAACTCAAAAATCGAAACTGAAATCTCCAAAGCCTCCTGCCACACTTTTAATTTTTGAAAATTATGCATACACTATAGTTAAAGGGTTAAACAATTTTTATACTTTATTATTTCATTCTATAATACTTTTAACATATTAATTATAATAATAATTACAATTCAACCATTCGCATTTTACCTCATTCCACGACCAAAGGTCGATGCATTGTCTCACTACTCACTACCCACTACTTACTACCAATTTAAAACACCTCAATCACCGCAGCAATTCCCTGCCCTCCGCCGACGCAGGCGGTTACGAGGCCGTGTTTTTTTTGGAGGCGGTTGAGGTCGTGGATGAGTTGTACGGTTAATTTGGTGCCTGTGCAGCCGAGGGGGTGACCGAGCGCTACAGCGCCGCCGTTGATGTTGACGATGTCAGGGTTTAATCCGGCTTCACGAATAACGGCAAGCGCCTGGCAGGCAAATGCTTCATTTAATTCAATTAAATCAATTTGGTTCAGCGACATATTGGCCTGCTTTAATGCTTTCGGAATAGCCGCCACCGGACCAATACCCATAATATGTGGTTCAACACCTACAGATGCACAACTTACCATTCGTGCCATTGGTTTTAATCCAAGTTCTTGCATTAAACGTTCGCTCATCACGACCACGAATGCAGCACCATCTGATGTTTGTGATGCATTACCCGCTGTAACAACACCTTTTGCTGCAAACACGGGTTTCAATTTTGCCAATGCTTCAACGGTAGTATCACGACGCGGACCTTCATCTGTGTCAAAAACAGTAATACGCTCGGCGCGCTTATTTTTTTCGTTTACATAAATTTCCTTTACAGTAATGGGTGCGATTCCGTTTTTGAAATATCCTTTATCAATCGCTTCCGCCGCTTTGCGATGCGAGTGGTAAGAATAGAGGTCCGCATCTTCACGTGAGATGCCAAATTCTTTTGCCACATTTTCAGCCGTCAGTCCCATTCCAATTAAATATTCAGGATGTTCCGCAGCTACATCAAAATTTAAAGATGTTTTCCATCCGGCAGTAGGCACCAGGCTCATGCTTTCTGTTCCACCTGCAATTATGCAATCGGCCATTCCTGTTCGAATTTTGGCTGTAGCCATCGCTATCGCCTCAACACCACTTGCGCAATACCGATTAATCGTGATGCCTGCGGTAGATTTTGAAATGGCACGCATCGCAATTTGTCGGCCAATTTGCAAACCTTGTTCGGCTTCCGGAACAGCATTACCCACAATACAATCATCAATACGGGATGGATCCAGCTGCGGAATTTGTGCGAGCACCTGTTGAATTACCTGTGCTGCAATATCATCAGGACGCATAAATCTAAACATACCGCGTGGCGCTTTACCCACAGGTGATCGGAGTCCGGTAATTATATAAGCTTCTGTCATTGTTTATGTTTTTACTAAAGGTTTTATGTAATGGGGAGAATAGTTTGCGTTTAAATGATAAGTCTCGTTTAATATTTAATTTCTTCGCTTCATTTAAAGTGCTCAGGAATCCACTGTGCATTGTCGGCTAATCCCGAGTACTCGGGACTCCGCTGCGCTCCGTCGGCTAATCAAATTTTAATTGCGCAATGGTTTTCCTGTTTTTAAAATATGCTGCATGCGTTCCAATGTTTTTCGTTCGCCAAGTAGTGAAAGGAAAGCTTCGCGTTCAAG
>JAKQVC010000229.1 GCA_029571985.1 Bacteroidota bacterium
CCGGCTGAAATTCAAACCGGTCTTTTTTCAAAGGATTGTAGAATATCCTTTATTCTTTTATTCCTGCCAGATCAAGGATGAACGCATACTCCTGTGCAGTTTCCTTATACACTTTAAACCTTCCGGTTGTTCCGCCATGCCCTGTTTCCATATTCGTACGAAGCAGTAATGTATTGTTATCCGTCTTCATTTCGCGAAGCTTCGCTACCCACTTGGCAGGTTCCCAGTATTGAACCTGTGAGTCGTGTAAGCCGGTTGTAACCAACATGTTTGGATAATTTTGTGGCTTCACCTGATCGTAGGGCGAATACTCAAGCATGTACATGTAGGACTCCGGATTTTTCGGATTGCCCCACTCGTCAAACTCTCCTGTTGTTAACGGTATGCTTTCATCCAGCATGGTTGTTACTACATCAACAAACGGCACGGCTGCAATTACTCCTTTGAACAGCTCGGGACGCATGTTCACAACAGCGCCCATCAACAAGCCTCCAGCGCTTCCGCCTGAAGCAAAAAGATGTTCCGGTGTTGTGTACTTTTCTTCGATCAGGAATTCGGCACAATCAATGAAATCGGTGAATGTATTTTTCTTCTTGAACATCTTTCCGTCCTCATACCACTTACGTCCCATTTCCTGCCCACCACGGATGTGTGCAATGGCATAAACAAAACCACGGTCCAATAAGCTAAGTCGGGTAATGGAGAATGTTGGGTCCATGCTGGCACCATACGATCCATATCCATAAATGAGCGTAGGATTGCGGCCATCTTTTTTTATTCCCTTTTTATATACAATTGACATAGGGATAGGAGTGCCATCGGCAGCCGTGGCCCATAACCGTTCGGTTTGATATTCTTCTGCTTTATACCCACCCACAACTTCTGTTTGCTTTAATAATTTACGCTCGCGCGTTTTCATATTGTAATCATAGGTTGAGTTTGGTGTAGTTAATGAAGTATACCCATACCGCAGCAACTCCGTATCAAAGTCGAGGTTGATAGAAGGATAGAGGGTGTAAGCAGGCTCGCCAAAATCGAGATAATGCTTTTTTCCGGTTTTCTGATCGATGATACGCATGAGCGTGTTAGCTTGTGCACGTTCGCTCAACACTAAATAATCTTTGAAAATCTCAATACCTTGCAACAAGGTATCTTTACGATGCGCAATTTTTTCTTTCCAGTTAGGCTTACTTGTTTTAGTGTCTGCCGTTTCCATCAACCGGAAATTCTGGGCATCGAGGTTAGTTACGACATAGAACTTGTCTCCATAATGATCAATCGAATATTCCAATCCGCGTTCACGCGGGCTGAACTCCTTGAATTTTCCATCCGGAGTATTGGCATCCAGAATTTGGTAATGATTGGTGAGCGTACTGCCGGCCCATATCACCAGGTATTTTTTTGATTTGGTTTTATAAATACCGGTGTAGAAAGTTTCATCTTTTTCTTCTGAAACGATCGGATCCGCTTTGTAAGAAGACCCTACTTTATGCTTAATGATCCACCGCGAACGAAGTGTAGCTGAATCTTTCTTGGTATAAAAATAGGTTTTGTTATCATTCGCCCAGGTTACCTGGCCTTCCGTATTCGGTACAGGTTCTTCCACTAGTTTTCCATTTCTTAAATCCTTTACATAGACCGTATATCGTCTTCTGCTTACAGAATCTTCCGCATAAGCGAGAAGGTTATTGTCTTCACTTACACTTAGCCCGGTGATCGAATAATAGTCGTGACCTTTCGCCATTTCGTTTACATTCAGCAGAATCTCTTCAGCACCTTCGAGGGTTCCTTTCTTGCGACAATAGATTGGATACTCCTGACCCTGTTCGTAGCGGGTGTAATACCAATAACCATTGTCTTTGTAGGGCACTGATTCATCCGTTTGTTTTATACGACCAACGATTTCGTCATACACTTTCTTTTGCAGTGCTTCGGTATGTTTCAGTTTGGTTTTGAGGTACTCATTCTCGGCATTCAGATAGTTGACTACCTTTTGTGTTTGTTCATCTTTCTGTTCGGTATTTTTCTGTTCGTCAGAAAGTTTCATCCAGTAGTAATTGTCGATGCGGTTGCCGGTTAGTGCTTTGGCAACCTTTTCTGCAACGGGTGCTTTTACATCATCATTAGCTTCTTTTTTTTTGGAGGTACAGGCTACAATAATCAGGGAAAGACTTAAGGCAGCCAGAAATTGGAAGGATAATTTCATAGGGATTGATTTGGGCTACGAAGATAGCTGCTTTTTCCTATGCTCAAAACACTCCTCCTGGTTTGTTGGCCGGGGCATATTTTATGAGAGATTATCACTAATAGATAGGTGAATGTGAAATGAAATTTACTTTTTAATGGTCAAGTAGCCCGTTAATACTGGCTTTCCGCTTGAGAATTCTATTTTGTAAAAATAAACTCCGGATGAAATTTCTTTGCCATCATTAGAGAGTCCGGTAAATACCCGGTTTTGATTATCGTAATCTTCCATTTCAAATACCAGATTACCCCAACGATTAAATAAGCTTACCTTATTTTTTTGAGTATCCTGCAAGGACTCAATGTTTTGGATAATCCATTTTTCATTATATAGATCTCTATTTGGAGAGATTCCGTTGTAGACGTTCACATCACCTTCCACATTAATTGTTATTTCTTGTTGTACGCAGATTCCTTCTGAATCGCATACCTCGATTATAATATAGTCTCTACCGGCAAACACCAGGCCTTTATACTCCACAATTAAAAAGCCATTCTCGATAAAAGCATTTGCGCCACTGGCAGGTGCGGTAACAATTTTGAGTGAGGTGGGATCTATATTGTCATCAGGATCTGAAATTAAGTCGAATAAGTTGATGGTCACCGTTCCTCCAGGCTCGATAGATTCTGTATTGGAGCTTATGGCAGGCGGCAAATTACATTTCCCTTTATCTATGGTTACCTGAATCGCTACAAGTGAGCTCTCACACAGATTGTTGAAGATGGATGCATAATAGGTAGTACTTGAATTTAAAATTGCAGTGGTTAGTGAATTGCTGGTTTCACCAGTAATTTGATTTTTTGAGGAATCATACCATTTATATTGACCAGCCTGTGCCCCTGTGGCATTCAACGTTATGCTTGCATTGCCGCAAAAAACAACATCACTAACTATAGGTGGCGAAGGAATGGGATTGATCGTAGCCGTTACTGAAGTGCGACTACTTTCACAAACACCAAAATTAATGGAGACAAAATATTCTGTAGTCGCCTCTAATGATGGACTCGTAAAGGTGCTGCTCGTTTGTCCTCCAAGAGGTGTGCCCCCGGTACTGGTTGTATACCATAGGTATTGACCATCCATTGCACCGGATGCATTCAAGATAACTGAACCAGGGCCACATCGCGAGGCACCAGAAGTTGTCGGAGCAATCGGGGTGGGGTTAATTTCTGCAAATACCGGGGATCTGGGCCCTTCGCAAATACCATTGTTAATAGCAACATAGTAGTACGTGGATGTACTGATAACGGGTGTTATATAATTGGCATTGGTTTGCCCACTGATAGCAATTCCTCCTGTTGCAGATGTATACCAACGATATTGGCCATTAGAACCTCCGGTAGCAGTTAGTAATAGAGCAGCTGATACGCATGATGAATTGCCAGTAGTAACAGGAGCTGTAGGTATGGGATTGATAGTAGCGGTAACCATAGTTCGGTTACTTTCACAGGTTCCATTGTTGATGGCTACATAGTAGTTGGTTGTTCCGGTAAGTGTAGGTGTGGTATAGGCAGCATTTGTTTGCCCGGCAATGGCTGTGCCTCCGGTAGCTACCGTGTACCACCGATACTGACCTGCAGTTCCCCCCGAAGCATTAAGCGTAACAGAACCACTTCCGCAACTGCTGGCTCCTGTTGTTGTTGGCGGTGTTGGTACCGGATTGATTGTAGCAGTAACAATCGTGCGATTACTTTCACAGGTTCCATTGTTGATGGCTACATAGTAGTTTGTTGTTCCGGTAAGTGTAGGCGTTGTATACGCAGCATTGGTTTGCCCAGTAATAGCAGTGCCCCCGGTAGATACCGTGTACCATCGATATTGTCCGGCAACACCACCCGAAGCATTGAGCGTTACAGAACCGCTTCCGCAGATGCTGGCTCCCGTTGTTGATGGAGCGGCTGGAATAGGATTGATTGTTGCAGTAACAATGGTGCGATTACTTTCGCAGGTTCCATTGTTGATGGCTACATAATAATTTGATGTTCCGGTAAGTGTGGGTGTTGTATAGGCTGCGTTGGTTTGTCCCGCGATAGCAGTGCCACCCGTAGCTACCGTGTACCACCGATATTGTCCTGCAGTTCCGCCCGAAGCATTGAGTGTCACACTACCGCTTCCGCAAATACTCGCTCCCGTTGTTGTTGGCGGTGTTGGTATTGGATTGATTGTAGCGGTAACGATGGTGCGATTACTTTCACAGGTTCCATTGTTGATGGCTACATAGTAGTTTGTTGTTCCGGTAAGTGTAGGTGTAGTATAGGCAGCATTTGTTTGCCCGGCAATGGCTGTGCCTCCGGTAGCTACCGTGTACCACCGATACTGACCTGCTGTTCCCCCCGAAGCATTAAGCGTTACAGAACCGCTTCCGCAACTGCTGGCACCCGTTGTTGATGGTGCAGTCGGTAAGGGATTGATGGTAGCTGTAACGAGAGTTCGATTGCTCTCGCACGTTCCATTGTTGATAGCTACATAATAGTTTGTGGTTCCCGTTAAAGTTGGAGTGGTGTAGGTTGCAACTGTTTGTCCGGCTAAAGCAGTTCCACCCGTTGCCACGGTGTACCACCGATATTGTCCTGCAACACCTCCTGAAGCGTTCAGCGTAACAGTACCGCTTCCACAACTGCTGGCTCCCGTTGTTGTTGGCGGTGTTGGTATTGGATTGATCGTAGCAGTAACAATCGTACGGTTACTTTCACAGGTTCCGTTATTGATGGCAACATAATAATTTGTTGTTCCGGTAAGTGTAGGCGTTGTATACGCAGCATTGGTTTGCCCGGCAATGGCAGTGCCCCCGGTAGCTACCGTGTACCATCGATATTGTCCTGCAGTTCCACCCGAAGCATTGAGCGTCACACTACCACTTCCGCAATTGCTGGCTCCTGCTGTTGTTGGAGCTGTTGGTATGGGATTGATTGTAGCAGTAACCAGAGTTCGATTACTTTCACAGGTTCCATCGTTGATGGCTACATAATAGTTTGTGGTTCCCGTTAGTGTAGGCGTTGTATACGCAGTATTGGTTTGCCCGGCAATGGCTGTACCTCCGGTAGCTACGGTGTACCATCGATATTGACCAGCAACACCCCCCGAAGCGTTCAGTGTAATAGGACCGCTTCCACATCTGCTGGCTCCTGTTGTTGTTGGCGGTGTTGGTATTGGATTGATCGTAGCGGTAACAATCGTACGGTTACTTTCACAAGTTCCGTTGTTGATCGCTGCATAATAATTTGTTGTTCCGGTTAAGGCAGGGGTTATGTACGTTGCCGCTGTTTGTCCGGCAATAGCAGTGCCCCCAGAAGCTACCGTGTACCATCGGTATTGTCCGGCAACACCCCCCGAAGCATTGAGCGTTACTGACCCGCTTCCGCAACTGCTGGCTCCTGTTGTTGTTGGCGGTGTTGGTAGTGGATTGATTGTAGCGGTAACGATTGTGCGGTTACTTTCACAGGTTCCGTTGTTGATGGCGACATAATAGTTTGTGGTTCCGGTTAAGGCAGGAGTGATGTAAGTTGCGGCAGTTTGTCCGGCAATAGCAGTGCCCCCGGTAGCTACAGTGTACCACCGATATTGTCCGGCAACACCTCCTGAAGCATTCAGCGTTACAGAACCGCTTCCGCAGATACTGGCCCCTGTTGTTGTTGGTGCTGCAGGAATTGGATTGATGGTAGCAGTGACAATCGAGCGTGCTCCTTCGCATAAGCCATTGTTAATAGCAACATAATAATTTGTTGTACCGGTAAGTACTGGTGTTGTATAAGTTGCATTGGTTTGTCCAGCTAAGGCCGTGCCACCCGTTGCAACGGTGTACCATCGGTATTGTCCGGCAGTTCCACCGGCAGCATTGAGAGTGACAGCTCCGCTTCCGCAATTACTGGCGCCTGTAGTTGTCGGTGCTGCCGGAATTGGATTGATAGTCGCGGTGACAATCGTTCGAGGTCCTTCACATGTTCCATTGTTGAGCGCTACATAATAATTAGTAGTTACTGTTAGCGAAGGCGTTGTAAAGATATTGTTAGTCTGTCCAGCAATCGCAGTGCCACCCGAAGCTACTGTATACCATCGGTATTGTCCAGCTGTACCTCCCGATGCACTTAGTGTCAGAAATCCATTTCCACATCGTGCAGCACTAGTTGTTGTAGGAGTTGGAGGTAGTACAGTTGATAAGATTGTGAAATCAACCGTATTGGTGTAGGTGTATCCCCCTGCATTTGTTACATCACAATAATAACGATAGGTTCCTGGTGTTAAAGTTGCAGTTCTGATAAGTAGGGTAGTTGAAGTTACTCCTGCATAAGTAAGGTTATTGTTAAGAGCAGTACTGCAAAACTCACATCCTATGGGACCGGTAATATACCATCGATACGAGTTTCCGATCCCTGAAGCAGAAAATGAAATAATGGGTGTTGCTCCAAAACAATAGCTAACGGGTGAAGTAGGTTGAGAGGTGATAGTGGGCGGAGGTGGTAACACCTGGGCCGCTAATTCCAGGCTCACACAAGTGAGGATAAAAATTATTAAAACATTGCTTTTCATCAGTTCAACTAGTCAAGTCCAATAAAACAGTGAGAAAAACGAAGAATTATTAAGTAGGAGGTACTCCAGAGGGCTAGAGTAATCAAATCTAAAAAAATATTTGCACAAAAAAATACTTCAGTTTAGTGACCTAATTGTTATTTTTTCAAAGTCAGATACCCTGTTTCTGATTTTCGGCCACTCTCAAATTCAATCTTATAGAAGTACGTTCCTGATGGAAGTTCGCTTCCATTTTCACTAAGTCCATTGAATACATTGGTTGTATTGTTGTAGTTACTAACTTCAAAAACTTTACTACCCCACCGATTGAAGATGGTGACTTTGTTTTTCTGAGTTTCGGGTAACAATTCAATATATTGGATTAAAAATATATCATTCTTGCCATCATTGTTGGGTGACATGCCTGTGAATATCTCGATATCACCAATCACGTCAATCGAAAAAGTTTGGTCCACACATGCTGAAAAAACATCACAGACGCGTATCGTTATATTTTCAGTTCCGGAAAATGAGATTCCGGTATAGTCAATAATTAAATTGAAGTTATTATCAATGGAAGCAGAGGCGCCACTGGAAGGAGGTGAGACAATGACTAAGGATGAAAAGTCAATATTGTTATCGCTATCTGCAATAAGTGCTACCAGGTTTAAGGCTATTTTTCCATTTATCTGAGTAGTAATCGGAACAGATTGAATGCTAGGTGGAGTATTGCCACAGCCTGGCTCTGAAACATTTGCTACAACCGGTGTTCTAGTACTTTCGCACGTTCCATCATTAATAGCAACATAGTATGTGGTAGTAGAAGAAAGTATAGGCGTTGTATAAGAGCTATTGGTTTGCCCGGGCAGGGCAGTTCCTCCCGTGGGAACAGTGTACCATCGATATTGTCCGGCTGCTCCACCAGCTGCCGTGATTGTAAGACTTGCTGCTGTGCACGATGAACTCCCTGTTGTAGTGGGTGCAGCAGGTGGCGTATTGATGGTCGCAATAACTGCGGTGCGTGTACTCTCACAGATTCCATTATTAATAGCTACGTAATAGGTAGTGGTTATCGCAATCAACGGAGTGTTGTAAGTACTATTGGTTTGTCCAGCTATGGCTGTTCCACCAGTCGATACCGTATACCATCTGTATTGTCCTGCTGCCCCACCAGATGCTGAAAGCGAAAGAGTAGAGGCCCCACAGGCTGCATTTCCCGTTGTAGTTGGTGCAGCAGGTGGCGTATTGATGGTTGCAATAACTGCAGTACGTGTGCTCTCACAGGTTCCATTGTTAATAGCTGCATAATAGGTTGTAGTGATAGCAAGTAAAGGTGTTGCATACGTATTATTGGTTTGTCCGGCTATTGCTATGCCGCCTGTTGGTACTGTATACCATCGATATTGCCCGGCTGCTCCGCCAGCTGCAGTGAGTGTAAGACTAGCTGCTGTGCATGATGAACTCCCTGTTGTTGTTGGTGCAGCAGGTGGCGTATTGATGGTAGCAATGACTGCGGTGCGTGCACTTTCACATGTACCATTATTAATAGCAACGTAGTAGGTAGTAGTTACAGCAAGTAATGGTGTAGTGTAAGTGCTATTGGTTTGTCCGGCAATAGCAATGCCACCTGACGGTACCGTATACCATCGGTATTGCCCAGCTACTCCGCCAGCAGCTGTTAGTGTAATATTTGCTGCTGTACATGATGAACTTCCGGTTGTAGTGGGCGCTGCAGGCAATGGAATTATGGTGATGATTGCGGTGGAAGTGAAGGCATCTTCCACTGCGAGTCCCGAAACCTGACACCGATAATTACCGGCACCGAAATTTCCGGTAGTATTTACACTTAGTGTTGCGGTAGTAACCCCGCTGTAGCCGCCCGTGTTAGTTACGTTCGTCCATACTGCAGGCGTTGTTTCCCGCTGCCATTGATACGTGATGGTGGGATTACCTGTGGCAACTGTGGTTAACGTAGTGGTTATGCCATTGCAAATTGTAGAGGATGTGGGTTGCGTTGTAATAACGATCGGTGGCCGCATCGAAACATTGTCTAACCGGTTTGTAGTATTGGCATCGCGATACAAACCGCGAATCTGCAGACTTGAAAGATCGGTTAGTACATTCAGAACTTGAGCTTCAGTTGCGGCCGCCCCGGTTGCACTATTCGTTGTCTTCCAATAACCGAGCGCATTATTAAGTGTTACAGAAAAGGTTGTCCAGGCTGGTGCGGCCGCTGGTTGATTGGGGGTTGCGGGAAAATAATATAAGGTAATCCCTAAACTATTGGCGATAGTAACTTCTGCATATTGGTTGGGAACCCCGGTAGTACTTTGCTGTATATCGTATCGCAACGTACCATTGTAATACGAGGAGCGATTGCCGAGGTAGGTGCCGGGTGCTACAAAATTAAATGGCACGTACAAGTTGCCTGCGCCCAGCACAATTACAAAAGGGGAACCAGCGACAAGACCTCCAGGATTTCCTCCTGCAGCCGCATAGGTAATTGTTGCATCTGCATCGTTGGGAGTCGTCCAACCCTCAGCATTTGAATTAAATGTGCTTGTAATTTGTCCATGCAGGCTGATGCATGCAAGCATTAAAATGACAACCAGTAGATATGTACGTACTGTTGAACCCATTACTGATGTATTTGAAAGTCAACAAAATTAATGACTTTCAACTTAATTCATCGAGTTCAGATTTTTTCGGCCTTGGTTAGCTTAAATTCAACATATAGTAATCTGCTTCATAGTTAATGTTGAGGTATTAAATTGTAAACTGATTAATTTATTAACTTCAGTTCAGCCTTATCTTTTAATAGAAAGGTATCCTGTTTCTGCCATCCGACCGTTTTCAAACTCAATCTTATAGAAGTAAGTACCTGATGGAAGTTCGCTTCCATTTTCACTCAGGCCTTTAAACACATTGGTTGTATTGTTGTAATCAGAGACTTCAAAAACCTTACTGCCCCATCGATTGTAGATGGTGACTCTGTTATTCCGCGTATCGGGTAGCAAATCAATATTGCGAATCAGGAAAATTTCATTCTGGTTATCATTGTTAGGCGAGATGCCATTGTAAACTTCTATATCTCCGATCACATCAATTTCCAGAATTTGTTGCGTGCACTCGCCAAATACATCGCACACCTGAATAGTCAGTTGATCACGCCCTGAGAAGTTAATTCCTTTGTAATCAATGTCAAGAATGCCATTGGTGATAGTTGCTATGGCTCCACTGCTTGGCGACTGAAGAATAACTAATGACGTAAGAACTAAATTGTCATCCGCATCTGTAATAAGGTCTAACAGATTGATGGTTGCCTGGCCACCAATTATAGTTGACGTGGTGCTTGTCGCAATCACGGGTGCCTGATTACTACACGGGGCAGAAACAACTGTAACGATAATTGCATCCGAAGCCGGACTGGCACATCCCGAAGCATCGGTTACTATTACTGAATAAGTTCCGGTTGCAGTTATTGTGATTTGTGATGTAGCTGCACCAGTCGACCAACTATACGAAGCAAAACCATTTGGTGCGGAGAGTGTAAGAACTGTGGTGCTGCAAATTGTAAGCGCATTTCCAACGGGTGCAATGTTGCTTGCGATTGCAGGCTTGACAGGCGGGACGACAATTGTGGCAATTACAGGGGTACGAGTGCTTTCGCACGATCCATTAAAGAGTGACACATAGTACGTTGTTGTGGAAACAAGTATAGGAGTAATATAGGTACTATTTACCTCGCCCGTAATAGCCGAGCCTCCCGTTGCTACTGTATACCATCGATACTGTCCGTTTGCACCACCAGTAGCTGTAAGAGTTAAACTACCGAAACTGCAAGCAGAATTTCCTGTAGTTAAAGGTGAACTGGGAGTTGCACTGATAAAAAGGCCTTCATCATTAGAGATTACTTCCGCAGCAAAGTCGCCATTAATCCGGCAACGATAACGGCCTGCTCCAAAATTACCGGTTGTATTTATTGAAAGCACATTCGTGGTGACGTTGGAATAGCCACTACCATTTGCAATATCAGTAAAGGGAATAATGCCATCCAGTGAGAACTGCCATTGATACTTGATATTGGTTGTTCCTGTGGCATTTACAGAAAACGTCTTGGTATCTCCGTTGCATGCAATTACGTCCGAGGGTTGAGTGCTGATGGTAATTAAAGGTGTAGGGGCAACTAACTTTTGAACAAAGGTAGTCCAGTCAGTTGTGCCTCCCGTGAGGGTTACTGTATTTGGCCCCGGGTCAAAATCTACAGTACCTCTGAAAGCGCCTGTTATATAGATATTTTCCGAAGCATCTAGTTTTAATCCAGTAGGAAAATCATTGCTGATGCCTCCCATTCCGATAACCCAAATAAAATCACCATTCGGATTTACTTTGAGAGAAAAGATATCCTGAAAGGCAATGGATGTAATATTGAATGTAGCTGGTCCTGGATCGAAATCAACTGTTTTATTGAAAGCACCTCCGATGTAGATATTATTTGAAGCATCCGTAGTAATTTCCTGGGCTACATCATCATCAGTTCCACCGATTGTTTTTGCCCATACAAAATCTCCTGCTGAAGTAAGTTTGATTATAAACGGATCTTTCATCCCCGCTGAAGTAAAATTTGATTGCGATGGGCCTGGATCAAGGTCAGCAGTACCCTCAAAGTACCCAGTAACAATAACATCACCAGTTGCATCGGTGCGTACTGAGGTGGAGCTATCATCTCCCACCGAGCCCATGCTCTTTGCCCACAGAAAATTTCCGGTTGGATCCAGTTTACAAACAAACGCGTCTCCTGCTCCATTTGAAGTTAGATTAAATACTCCGGCTCCCGGATTGAAATCAGTTGTTGTATAGAAAAATCCGCTTAGAAAAATATTTCCTAACGGATCAAGAAACATATCTCCATTGACATCGAAACTCGAGCCGCCAATTTTTAAGGCGGATACAAATGCTCCATTGGAAGTAAGCCGAAGAATAAAAAGGTCCCCGCTACCAGCGGAGGTCAATGGAAATGATCCTGCTCCGGGATCAAAGTCTACAGTGCCATAAAAATATCCGTACACGAATAGATCTCCGGAAGTAGTTAATGCTAAAGAACCACCGCTATCACTTCCGGAAGCAGAGGGCGTTCCGCCTACCCGGTTAGCCCAAACAAAATCTCCATCACCAGTCAGTTTTAAAATAAACACGTCATTCCCACCTGCTGAGGTTAATGGAAATGATGTTGCCCCCGGATCAAAATCAGCTGTGCCACGAAAATTACCAACTACATAAACATTTCCTGTTGCATCTACACTGATAGCATTACCCTGATCATCACTGGTTCCACCTACGCTTTTTGCCCATACTAAATTGCCGGCCGCATCCAGTTTAGAAATATAGACTTCGTTTCCTCCTGCAGACGATAAAGAAGCAACGCCTGGCCCCGGATCAAAATCTAAAGTGCCTCTGAAATAACCTGTAGTAAAGACATTGCCAGTAGCATCAACGACCATTGAAAGACTGTAACCAGCCCCACCAAAACCTTGAGCCCATACTAATTCTGGAATGGGAGCGCATGAATTAATGGATGCCAGTACGGCTGTGCGACTTGTTTCGCAGGAACCACGATCAATAGAGACAAAATAGGTCGTGCTTGCTGCAAGTGAAGGTGTTGTATAATTACTGTTGACTGCACCCGCGATGACAGTTCCTCCTGTAGCAGCGGTATACCACCGGTACTGACCATTGATTGCGCCAGTCGCGAGCAGTGTCACAGGGCCAGGACCACATCGTGACACGTTGATACCAGCAGGAGGACCTACAACAGTGAGGGTTACTTCATTTGAAAAGATATCTGCATAGCCATCACCGGAAATCTTGCAACGAAATACATCTCCATCTGAAATGCTTACATTGCTAATAGTGAAAGCAGCAGTCATGGTTCCGTTGTAATCCCCACCATCCGAAAGGTCTAAAAAATCAGGAACGCCATCATTATAAATCTGCCATTGGTATTTAATGTTCGTAGTGCCTGAGGCAGCAACATTAAAGGTTATGGTTGTTCCGACACACGTAGTTATAGATTGCGGTTGAAGGGTTATTTCAAAGCAACCTGATGGAATTATTCCAATTTTTTGAACAAAAAAATCCTGGTCCCCCACTGCATCAAGCGTGAATATGCAATTCCCCGGACTAAAATCAACAGCTTGGCCTCCAAAATATCCTGTGGTATAAATATATCCAAGGTTGTCCGTAGTGATAGAGCTTACTTGATTATATTCCTGGCCGCCCATTTTTGCTGCCCATTTAAAATTACCAGATGCATCAAGTTTAGAAACGAAGATATGTCCATCGGATGAGAGGAAGAACTCAGTAGATGGATCTGGATCAAAATCTACAGTTCCTGCAAAATAACCAGCAGTATAAACATCGCCAGTATTGTTTATCGTGATCGAGTATCCAATTCCGTTTGAATCAACATCAGTTCCGGCAAAATTTTTTGCCCAGTCATAGTTACCTGACGCATCAAGTTTAAGAATGTAAATATCTTCTGGATTGCCCGATGCTGTAAGCTCAGCAAGGCCAGGTCCTGGGTCAAAGTCAACGGTGCCCTGATAAAATGAACCAGTAGTATAGATATTTCCTCCTGCATCTGTTGCTATGGATTGCCCATTGTCCCAGCCTAAGGAACCTATTTTTTTTGCCCAAACAAAATCACCTGTAGTGGATAGGTTGCAAATAAAAATATCACTTTCGCCATTAGAGGTTAGATAAAAGGTACCAGCACCAGGGTCAAAATCCGCATCGTTTGTATTGGTTTGATAGAATGAACCCGTAATTAATACATTGCCCGCATGCGTAGTAATGGAAGTTGCGCTCTCATAGTCTGTTCCCCCCATACTTCTTGCCCAGATAAAATTTCCATCATTATCGAATTTGGAAACAAAAATGTCATCGGTGTCATTGACTGAAGAAAGTGTCGTGCTTCCTGTTCCGGGATCAAAATCAACAGTCATTTGATACGTGCCGGTTATGTATAAGTTACCCGATCCATCGAGGGCAATAGAATTTCCATAGTCATATTCAGTTCCTCCTATGCCTTTCGCCCATATAAAGGCTCCATCTTCATCTAACTTGCAAACAAAAATATCAGTGTGCCCATTGTTGATAAGCGGAATTGCACCAAAGTTTCCGTCCGCGTTGAAGTGGCCTGTTATATAAACATTGCCTGAGTCATCAACGATTACCGAACTTCCAGACAAACCCATTTGCTGTACCCAAACAAAATTACCGTTGGCATCAAGTTTTAAAATAAAGGCATCTTGTTCAGTAATCGAAGTTACAACATGCGTTCCGGGTCCTGGATCAAAGTCGATCGTGCCCCCGAATGTTCCCGTAGTGTATACATTTCCGTTCAGATCGGTGGCAACTGAATTACCCTGCGCGTAGTAACCGGACCCACCCGCGTTTCTTGCCCATTCTAATCCGGGAACCTGGGCTTCGCTGACCAAACGGGTCAGGACCAAAAGAACAATAAGGAAAACTAATTTCATTTGTTAAATATCTTCAAATATGAGATTTTAGAAATCACATGATGATGTGACATAGTGTAGAAATTATGGATTGTTTATAACCCCTTAACAAATGCCTGTTTCTTCCAATAAGTTAGACTGCGCCATACCCATTCGAATGGACCAAATAAAAAGTAACGCATCCATACGTTGCAAAAGGCAATCTGAAAGAGCCAGATTCCTAAAACCACTAAATAGATTTCATACCGTTGCAATTTGCCGAAGAGACCAAAGGCAAATCCATTGAAAATGATACTGCAGATTAAAGATTGTGTCAGGTAATTGGTTAATGCCATTTGACCTACAGAACGCAACATCGAAAAGAACCAGGTAAACCAACCGGATTTATAGAGTAGCATAATCACTCCGAAAATGCCAACGGTACGAAGGGCCCTGGTTATCTGGTAGTATTGAAAGGGAACTTCTTTCATGTAATCGAACCAGTTAAAGCCAATTTCTACCTGAGTTTGTACCTGGAAATACGATAGCGTTAGCCCGGCCCCTAAGCCGATAACAGTCATCCAGAAATAAATTTTTATAGAGGCGTTACCTGTTAGAATTCCCATTTTGAACAAGGCCATTCCAAATAACATAAACATCAGTACATCCCAACATTGAAAATAAGTGTACTCGATCAGGTTGTCCACATACATCGATGTTCTGTAATCATATACCGATTCATAGGAACCGCTCACTTTTTCAATGGATGTCTCCATCCTCTTCAGCTTGCTTTCTTTTGTAAACCTTTCCCTGAAAGCTGTCATGGCCCCGAGTTCATCTTTTTGTTTTGGTGTGAGGTTGGTTTTAGTAGTATCAATTGCAGCAGCAATTTCGCCCCGGGTAATCATCTTTTTCTGTTCGTACAGGTCGCGGTTGTCGCGCGCTAAAATCAGTACAAAGCAAATACCTGCAGCAATAAGGAGTGTTTTTGGAGCCAATTTTCGGAATGTAAATAAGAGCATTCCATAACATGCATAGTCAAACAGGATATCCCCATTCCATAGTAAGATATACACATCAAAGAGCGATA
Source organism: Bacteroidota bacterium (assembly GCA_029571985.1). Classification (GTDB taxonomy): domain Bacteria; phylum Bacteroidota; class Bacteroidia; order Chitinophagales; family BACL12; genus UBA7236. Next base: position 15,341 of record JAKQVC010000229.1, read on the forward strand.
GCACAATCAACCAAATTTGGCGCCTGAAAAAATAATCCGCGGGTTTCAACCCATCCATTTCATTTTCTTTGCGGCCAACAAATAAAAGGATGCCGGCACCAAATAGTATGGAGAATAACGCGCGTTGCGTGCCATCGAAAGCCCAGTTGACCACATACCAGATATAATAATTGATTCCAGACTCGTTCAGGGTGGAAGGATCATGCCCAACTACTCCTGGCAACGAAAAACTTGGCATGTTCATTAACAGGATGCCGAGAATAGCAATTCCTCGAAGTATATCGAGCACGACTATGCGTTCGGATTGAATGGTAGGTGTAATTGAGCTCATAGTTATACCAATTTCTCGTGAATGGCTTTACTCACCGCTTCCGTCTGCGAATGCACCTGAAGTTTCTCGTAAATCTTTTTGATGTGAGTGCGCACGGTATCTAAGCTGATTTCAGATTGCAAGGCGATAATCTTATAACTGTTGCCTTGACTTAATGAAGTAAGTATTTCTTTTTCT
>JAKQVC010000180.1 GCA_029571985.1 Bacteroidota bacterium
ACACCTATAACCCATCTGAATGGGATACTACGCCAAATTGGTATTTTGTTAGAAAAGAACAAGTTTTTTCTGATTTAGAATTAATTGGTAATCTGGACCAATTATTTATCAATGGTGGCAAATAGGGTAACCTAAATCACCTCCGCTTGTATCAATTGTCATACAAAGTGCGGTGTTTTGCAGACTAACTTTAGGTAGCTAATAATTTACATTTAAAAATTTGACAATGAAAACGAAAATAGCTATTCTAAGTCTGCTTTTAGGGTATTCTGCCCTCATGCAAGCTCAATGGGATACTGATTCTACCCATTCTGCCGGTGTATTTGGGTATGCCGGAGCTTCCGGATCAAAACTGGTATTCAGCAACGGTACGGAGTGGAATGTATTTGATGCTGTAACCGGTTTGCATACGTATGGAAATTTCACCATCGGTCGCAATATGATTCAGGTTGTGAGTGGAAACGGAAAAGTGCTTTTTGCAGGCGGCAAATATGGTTATTTTGCCGATCCTCAATACACGAAAAACGTAAATGTGTACAATTCGGTTACCAATGCATGGTCTACATGGAATTTAGCAACCGCACGGGAGGTAGGTGGTGCCGCAACACTTGGTGGTAAAGCTGTGTTTGCCGGTGGTACCGGACGTACCGATATTGCCGGTCCGGTAAATATGTATAACAAGGTGGATATTTTTGATCTTGCAACCGGCATGCGCACATCTGCAAAACTCAGTAAAGCAAGAAGCAATATTGCATCCGCAGCTGCGGGCAATAAGATCGTTTTTGCAGGCGGTTGGTATTGGGATATGATGTACAATGTAGTACCAGCCAATAATGTTGACATTTATGATATTACTACAGGTGTCTGGACAAAAACCACCCTTTCTAAAAAACGGGATAATATTACGGCTGCAGTTGTCGGGGATAAACTCATTTTTGCCGGAGGTTTCGGACCTGCTGGCGCGGTAACGAATGTGGATATTTATAATACCACTACAAATACCTGGAGTGTTACCAGCTTACCTGCGGCTGATTATGGTATGCGTAGTATCACGATTGGAAATGAAGTATTTTTTATTGCAGGCTTACAAGGAATACCAGGCACTATTTATAGATATAATGCCCTCAGTGGCACTTGGTCAAGTATCACAATGCCTGCTAGTCTTTTAAATGCCTCCCTTTCACAAGTTGATGGTAGACTGATTTTGGCTGGAGGAACTATTCCGGGCACTAATACTTACAGCGATGCTGTTCAAATATTCGATCCAACAACCAATACATGGTCATCTGAATTATTGTCACAACCCAGAACCAGTATTTCTGCATTGACCTATACCAATATCGCATACTTTGTAGGTGGAAATTTTGCATATGGTTATCCATCACCGGTGACAACAAAACGCGTTGATATCTTTACAGCACCATTTAAAATTTCCATAGGAGAAAGCACCCCATCAACCACCTGGACTGCCCTGATATATCCAAACCCGGTATCAAGCTACCTGCATATTCAAATCAGTGAAGACGCAGATTTTCCAATGACCTTAATGATTACAGACCAAAGTGGAAACACTGTAATCAATTCTGTAATCACAGATAACGAACCTACAATTGACATTGGAAATTTACCAGCAGGTATTTATTTCATAACTTGTATAGATCCTAACGCAAGGATAATAACACAAAAAGTAATCAAACAATAAATGCATAGTATTATGTAATGTAACTGCGTAATGTAACTGCCATTCAATCGAATGGCAGTTTTTATTTAACTTTAATGCATGAGGAATGCTTTAATTTTAATGTGCTTTATATGTGTCATGCCTTTTTTTACTTTGGCACAAGTAGATTTTGCGAAATTTTACATTGGTAGCTCCGGTTGCAGTATTGTTGCACCAGGCTATATGATTACGGATTCAACTTATTCTGAAGACAGTAGTTTGATATATAGTGGTGAAATCGATCTTGACAGCTTCCACTTCTTTATCATTTTGGTTGACATCAAAAACCCCATTCCTGACTCAGGGCTTGCCCGTGAAACGGTTTTGGTAAATTATCTTGATCACCTCAAATCCAGTTTTAGCATTACCGAGTCGGTTGGTTATGGCAGAGGCCACACCCTCCCCGGGTATGATCAGGCCCTGGGTGTTTTAGATTACTGGAAGGATGAATTTGGCGACAGCTGGTCGGTAAAAGGCTGGACCGATGGCCGGATACTGGCCGTTTTAGGAATTTACGGGCCGGTTCCTTATCCACACACTTCAATCGAAAACGTTTACCTGAACGGGTTTCGCTTTCCAGGAATGTAGCGGATTACCCATCGGGTTTGTGAGTTAACAATTATTTTACCTACATTAGTAGTATGAAGCACCTCCTCTTTTCCGCACTTATCGTGTGTACTTTCAGTA
>JAKQVC010000187.1 GCA_029571985.1 Bacteroidota bacterium
GGATTTATCGGCGATATGCAATTTGAAGGTGGACCATCCATTGGAGCCGTTGGGTTTGGTGCGCAAAATACATTGTTAGCTAAAATCAATACGGCAACCGGAAATCCGGATGTTGTTCGTTCAGATATCGAACGATATTTATTCTATGGAAAATTGCTTGCAACCGACCGTTTAGGTAATGTATATTTTGCCGGCACGCATAGCTCAACTTGTATGGAGGATATTAGTCCGTTATTCAGTCCATGCTTAACCAATCCGAGCGGCGCAGATCAAGGCTTTCTCTGGAAAATGGATGCCAATTTCGGGGATATTTGGGGGAAAGAAATTTCAGGTATTGGATTTGAAAGAGTGGAGGCCATTGCTACAGATAATAGCAACAACGTGTATATGTATGGTTCATTTACGGATGATGCCACTTTTGATGCTACAACATTATCGGCAGTTGTCGGAAAATACAATGGGTTTGTCGCGAAATTAAATTCAGCTGGAACCTACCAGTATATCGAGCAATTTGATGCGGATGTATTGTATTCTGCATTATTTCCAAATGATATGGAAGCTGCTTTTTCGGTTGACCGCACAGGTAATGCCTACATTGGTGGAGGCTTTGGCGGAACATTTAATATGGATGGTGAATCCATGACATCTGCGGTGTATCCTTCAGTGCATTACTGTTCTGGTTATTTAGTGAAAATCAATAAAAATGGCGACATGCGCTGGATGACACAATACACCGGTAATAGCGGTGTGTTTGATAAAACATGGGTGCGTGGTATTTCTACAAATGGCAGCTTTATTTCAGTAGCAGGCCATATGGTTGGCAATCTGATTTTCGAAGCAGATACAGTAACCAGTGATTTGGACGCCTATTTTGTTTCATCAATTCAGGATTGTGATGTGCGCACTACAATTACAGCTACGGCTTTGGCAGTGAATTTATTAAATCCGGCTACACTTACGGCACCTGTTTATCCGGGCGCTACCTACCAGTGGACCAGAAATAATGCCAATATAGCAGGAGCCACATCGAATACCTACGTGGCCAGTATTTTTGGTAATTATCGTTGCGTGATTACATATGAAGCCTGCGTGCTTACCTCTAATCGTATACATTTATCTGTATTGCCGCGCATGGGTGAATCTGACGATGTAGCCTGCCAGATATTTCCAAATCCGAACAACGGTCAATTTGATATTCAGTTGAGCCGTGCTGATATGGAAGG
>JAKQVC010000195.1 GCA_029571985.1 Bacteroidota bacterium
ATGGTATTGATGATGATTGCGACGGTTATATTGATTTGACTGCTACTATTGTTGCTGAAGGTGCTACAACAATCTGCACAGGCGGAAGCGTAACACTGACCAGCACCACTGGGGGTACCGGTTTGATCTATCAGTGGAAAAAGAACGGTAATAATATTGCCGGCGCTACCAGTGCATCCTATGTAGCTACAGAAACAGGTAATTATCGTTGTGTGGTTACCAAACCAACCTGCTTCTCTTCTTCTTCTCCAATTACCGTTACAGTTGTTGCATATCCTGCTGCAACTATCAACCCGCTCGACGGACTGGATCTGTGTGGCAGACCAAATGTGCGTTTGCGTGCTAACAATATTGCTGGTGTAACTTATCAGTGGTATTTGGATGGTTCTCCAATTAGCGGAGCTACCAATATCCTATATTATGCAACAGCAACAGGTAACTATCAGGTACAGGTAACCAATGCAACAGGTTGCAGCACGATGTCAGCTATTTCAACTGTATTCAGCAGCTGCCGTTTGGGCAACACTGAGGTTTCAGCTAACCTGAACATTATGCCTAACCCAAGTAAAGGTGCTTTCGACATTCAATTTAGCATCAACGAGTCAAATGCAACAACTGCACATGTAATGGTGATGAACCTTGCAGGTCAGACAGTAGTAGCATTCGATGCTGAAGTTGTGGGCGGAAAACTCCAAACCAGCGTAGAAATGGCGCCTGTAGCAGGAGCTTATCTGCTTGTGGTTCAATTGGATGGCGCAGTGTATACTGAGCGACTGATTATTTCAGAATAATGGATTTTGTATAGCATTGTCTTATAAAGGATGCCCAACCGGGCATCCTTTTTTGTTTTATAGGGTATTTTGTTTGACAAAACATACCTGAGGGATGTTAAAGGGCGTTTTAAGTCAGATTGGCAGGATAAATACCCGATTTTAGATGTAAATTGCCAACTCAAAAAAAAATATGTGCACAAGTATTGCACAGTGATTTCTTAATTTTATTTTTGCAACCCCTCAAAAAGCGAGCATGGAATTGTTTTGGGAGATTTTAGGTTATGTGATTCCTTCTTTAGTGGTGTTTGGCACCACTTATATGGTATTACGGGCATTTCTGGATCGTGAACAGAAAATGCGTCTGTTAGAATACCGGCAGGCCAATCTGCGTGAAGCACTTCCGATTCGTTTGCAGGCTTATGAGCGACTCACCCTGTTTGTTGAGCGTATTTCCCTGAATAACATGCTGCCACGCGTGAGACGTCAGGAAATGAATGTTTCGGCGTTTAGAACCGCCCTGATTAACAACATTCGGCAGGAATACGAACACAACCTCAGTCAGCAGGTGTATGTTTCCGTTGAGGCCTGGAATATGATACGTGCCGCTAAAGAGGAAACCATTAGCATCATTAACCGAAACTCCATGTCGCTGCTACCTGAACTGCCCGGTGTGGAGTTGCACAAGAAAATCATTGCCGAATTAGCAGAAACAGAAGAAGAGATCGCCACCCAGCGCGTGCTCGTGCAACTGAAAAAAGAGGTAATGTTGTTGTACGGTAAATGATGAGGTTTACTTTTTTCCCTTAACTGCAGGTGCGCAGCCTTTCTGCGCGGAAACAACCACTGTGCCACTGCGAATTTTTCAATATCGCCCGTCTGCTGCATGCCTAAAGGCTATACAAAAGACCCTGTTAGCAGGGTTGATTTTGTTTGTACAGGCCTGCTCCTTTATCTATTCAGATGATACCTACTCAGCCCAGCAACTCAGGGTAACCGGTATTGCACCCGACTCAGCAGCCCAGGCGTTAATTACACCCTATAAAAGTACACTCGATGCAGAAATGAACGCAGTAGTTGGAGAAATTGCGGTCGATATGCGTCGCGAAAAACCCGAATCAACACTCGGAAATTTTATCTGCGATGTGGTAGTTGCGCAGTCGCAAAAAGTATATCAACCCACCATTGATTTTGGCGTATATAATTATGGCGGTATCCGTCAGGAATTTTTAAATAAAGGTCCGGTTACCAAAGGAAAAATTTATGAATTGCTCCCGTTTGAAAATTTTGGAGCAGTCGTTAAAATGGACGGCGCCGGAGTTTGGGCCCTTGCCCAAAAAATAGTTGATGAGGGAGGATGGCCGGTTTCTTCCGGTATTAAGATTGTAGTGCGCGAAAGCAAGGTTGCTGAATTATTTATTCAGGGCGCACCGGTCGACAACACAAAAACATACCACGTAGTCATGAATGATTATATGGCAAATGGCGGCGATAAAATGCCGTTTATTAAGCCGGAAAATATTCAGGTGTTAGGCGTAACCATTCGCGATATGATGCTCACACATTTGCAGGAATTATCAGCTAACGGTAAACAGGCATCAGCTGCCAAGGAGGGGAGGATTGTGTATGCCGACTAGAAGGAAATTCATCAAACAGGTAGTAGCCGGTACGGCACTTGCGGGATTGGGTGCTTTTCCGAAGGAGGCATTTGCCGGTAAGGGTACACAAAAATTGGTGATACTGCATTCAAACGATGTACATAGCCGGATAGACCCTTTTCCGGATGATGATAAAAAATTTCCGGGGATGGGAGGCATGGCAGCTAAGGCAGCCTTAATTGCCGATATCAGAAAAAAGGAATCTAACGTATTATTATTAGATGCCGGTGATATTTTTCAGGGAACACCCTATTTTAATTTTTACCATGGTGAATTAGAAATGAAGCTCATGAGCCAAATGCAGTACGATGCGGCCACCATGGGCAACCATGATTTTGATGCGGGGTTGGATGGTTTTGCGTTGCAATTGCCGCATGCCCGGTTTCCCATTTTAGTTGCCAATTATGATTTTAGTGATACTGTGTTGCAAGACAAGGTGTTACGTTATACTACCTTTCAAAAGCAGGAGATAAAGGTTGGTGTTTTTGGAATTGGAATTGAGTTAAAAGGTTTAGTGCCTGAAAGTTTATATGGTAAAACACAATACCTGGATCCGATAAGCATCGCGCAGCAAACAGCAGATACACTGCGGCATACAGAGGGTTGTGACTATGTGATTTGTTTATCGCATCTCGGATATCAATATGCCGATAGCAAGGTGTCGGATATTGTGCTGGCGCAAAAAACCAGTGGTATAGATTTAATATTGGGCGGGCATACCCACACCTTTTTAAATGAACCGGTAAAATACAAAAATCTTGCCGACCAGGATGTATATATTAATCAGGTTGGATGGGCAGGAGTGTGGTTGGGGCGGATAGATGTTTTTTTTGAGAAGAACAGGGTCAAAAAATGGCATTCTGGACAACCTGTTATCGTATCCAAAAAAACAAGCGAATAAAAATTTTTTTATGAAAATATTTTTTCACACCTTCGTTACCTCGCTGTTAATAAATAGATAAAAATTTCTGAATTCTGAGATGAGTAGCAAAGATTATCAATCTGTGTGGGCCAGTTGTCTTAAAATTATTAAGGACAATGTGAATCTTCAGAGTTTCAAAACCTGGTTCGAACCAATCGAGCCGGTGAAGTTGGAAGACGATGTGCTCACGATTCAGGTGCCCAGCCAATTTTTTTATGAATGGTTAGAGGAACATTACGTAACTTTATTAAGGAAGACGATCAAACGTGAATTGGGGGTAAACGCCCGCCTTGAATATCGCATTGTAGTTGAAAACAGTTCAGGAAACAATTCGCCATTTACGATCGACTATCCGAATTATAACACAGGGGCAAATAAGAACCCCGAAATTGCGGCACCACTCGTTATGGGAACAAGCATTAAAAATCCATTTGTAATTCCCGGCCTCAAGAAGGTAAACATTGAGTCGGGTTTAAATGCAAATTACAACTTCGATAACTTTATTGAAGGTGATTGCAACAGATTGTGCAGAAGTGCAGGTTACGCAGTTGCCCAAAAACCCGGAGGCACGGCCTTCAATCCATTAGTTATTTATGGTGCAACCGGTTTAGGTAAAAGCCATCTTGCGCAATCTATCGGAAATGAGGTCAAACAAAATTTCCCGAATAAAACAGTTTTATATACCAATGCTGAGCGTTTTACAAATCAGTTTATTGAATCATTGAAAAATAATTCAGTAAATGATTTCGTACACTTCTATCAGTTGATAGATGTGCTCATCATTGATGATATTCATTTCTTTGCCAATAAAGCAAAAACACAGGATATATTTTTCCATATCTTCAATCATCTCCATCAGGAGAGCAAACAAATTGTCTTAACCTCCGATCGCCCTCCACGTGATCTGGAAGGTGTAGAAGAACGTTTGTTGTCTCGTTTTAAATGGGGATTAAGTGCCGACCTGCAGGCGCCTGATTTCGAAACCCGTGTAGCCATTCTCGAAAAGAAAATGTATGCTGATGGTATCGAGTTGCCAAAAGATGTGGTTGAGTTTGTTGCCTATAATATTACCAATAACGTTCGTGAATTAGAAGGCGCCTTAGTGAGCCTGCTCGCACAAGCGTCGCTCAATAAGAAACAGATCGACCTCGACCTCGCTAAAAAAATCGTGAAGAACTTCGTGAAGAATATGTCGCGCGAGGTGTCTATCGACTTTATCCAAAAGGCCGTTTGCGATTATTTTGAAGTGCCGGTTGAAAAGCTGAAGGAAAAAACACGTAAACGTCAGGTTGTGCAGGCCCGTCAATTGAGCATGTATTTGTCGAAAAACTTTACCAAACATTCCCTCAAGGCTATTGGTAAACACTTCGGCGGCCGCGACCATTCTACCGTTATCCATAGCTGTCAGGCTATCCAGAATCTGATGGATACCGACACTAAATTCAGAGAAAGCGTAGACGACTTGCAGAAAAAGATTCAAATGAGCATCTCTTAAGCGACAGATGCATATAATTCGGAAGTCCCGGCCATTGCGTCGGGACTTTTTTTATCTCTTCTGTCGAAATTGCTTGACAAAAAGCAGTTTCCTTCTTACCTTTGCCCTCCCTGTTGAGGGTCTTTAGGTGCTAAATGAAGATTTAGCCCCTTTTAACAAGGGAAAGTGTTCTGTAAAATAGGTTTTGGTGAGGTGGGTGAGTGGCTTAAACCAGTGGTTTGCTAAACCGCCGTACGGGTTAAACCGTACCGAGAGTTCGAATCTCTCCTTCACCGCTTAAATATTGTAACCGTTCGGGGCGTAGTTCAGCCCGGTTAGAATGCCTGGTTTGGGACCAGGAGGCCGCTGGTTCGAATCCAGCCGCCCCGACTTAAAGTCATCAACATTGTTGATGACTTTTTTTATTATAATAAATAAGACCATGAATCCGCAGGTTCCCCGCCTGCCCAGGGCATTCGGGCAGGGAATCCAGCCGCCCCGACACAAAGCCATCAACATTGTTGATGACTTTTTTTATTTTAATAAATACGACCAAGAGTCCGCAGGTTCCCCGCCTGCCAACTCACTCGCACAGGGCCCAACCACCCCAACTCAAAGTCATCAACAAAGTTGATGGCTTTATTCTAAAAGAATTGAACCAACTTCCCCAATCTCCCCCAAATTTGCTGCCCAGTAAATAAACACGTCGACACGTCGACACGTCGACACGTCGACACGTCGACACGTCCGCACGTCCGCAGGTCTGCACGTCCGCACAACCTGAACACTTGAAAACTTGAACACTTGAACACACGAACACCCAAACACATTCCCTATCTTTACACCACATTCAGCGCATATGATCCTCTAATCAGGATGCTTCCACTTTAACAGAACGTTTAGCATCCATTTCTTTTTACTTTTTTTACTGCTCTTCAGTGGGAGAACAGCAGGTATTTTTTAGTTTGTATTGTTTAATATTTTAATCCATTCAACAGAATGAAACGTATACGTAATTTTTTTAAGTTATTATCACAAGCGCTTAAAGGCGAGAATATAGATACCACCCAGGGAAAAATGGATAAGGTCATTTTTCTTTTAGCGGTGCCCATGATTTTTGAAATGTTCATGGAAAGTTTGTTTGCTATAGTTGATATTTATTTTGTGAGTAAAGTGGGCGTTGATGCCGTGGCGGTTGTTGGCTTAACAGAAAGCACACTCACCATTGTGTATTCCATAGGCTTTGGATTAAGTATGGGTGCAACTGCATTAGTTGCGCGGCGCATTGGTGAACAGAATACTGAAGGTGCTGCCACAGCTGCTATGCAGGCGATTTATCTCGGCATAGGACTTGCTGCTTTAATTTCTCTGATAGGCATTTTTATTCCCGATGAATTATTGCGGGCAATGGGGGCAAGCGATAAAATCATCGAACAGGGAACAGGATATACGCGGTGGATGTTAACCGGAAATTTTGCCATTGTTTTATTGTTTTTAAACAACGGTATTTTTCGTGGTGCCGGAGATGCGGGTTTGGCTATGCGCAGTTTAATAATTGCCAATTCTATCAATATCGTACTGGACCCGTTTTTTATTTTCGGTTATGGGTTTTTTCCGGAATTAGGCGTAACTGGCGCTGCTGTGGCTACCACCATCGGCAGATCTTGTGGGGTGCTGTATCAATTGTATCACCTCACAAAAGGCTCGGCGATGGTGCATTTGAAAGGAAAAATTTTCAAACTGCGCTTATCCATTGTGCAAAAAATTGCGGTATTAAGTAGCGGTAGTGCCGGACAATTTATCATCGCATCCGCAAGCTGGATTTTTTTAATGCGCATTATGTCGGGGTTTGGTGAGGAGGTGCTCGCCGGATATACAACAGCTATTCGTATTCTTATATTTTCCATTTTACCGGCCTGGGGTATTTCAAATGCCGCTGCTACAATTGTGGGCCAAAACCTCGGTGCTCAACAACCTGATCGCGCAGAAAAAGGAGTTTGGCGAACCAGTTATTTTAACATGATATTCATGTTCATCGTCACGGTGATTTTTGTCGGATTTCCGGAGTTTTTCATGCGCCTGTTTACCGATAATGCAGTCGTTATCGAGCAGGGTGTTTTATGCCTGCGCATTGTATGTTTAGGCTATATTGCTTACGGATATGAAATGGTATTGGCCAATGCCATCAACGGCGCCGGCGATACGCGAACGCCCACACTCATCAATATATTTGGTTTCTGGATTTTACAGATTCCATTAGCCTGGTTTATGGCACTACAGCTCGATTTGGGCTCTGCTGGTGTCTATGCCGCTGTGCCTATTTCTGAAGCAGTCATGGCGATTATTTATGTCTTCATTTTCAGAAGAGGAAAATGGAAAACCGTGCAGTTGTAACGGCCTGATCAGAAATCCAGTAAAGACGATGCTGTATACAATTATTTGCTTACAGCATCGTCTTTTGCTTTGTAACATACTTTACTTTTACGGGGATTATTAAACAAATTTATGCTGGCATTAATTACTGGAGCCTCCTCAGGCTTAGGACTTGAATTCGCAAAAATCCATGCCGAAAAAGGCGGAGATTTAATTTTAGTGGCGCGCTCGGTCGGGAAAATGGAGGCACTTAAAACAGAGTTAGAATCGAAATATGCTGTGAAAGTATACGTAATGCCTGCCGATTTAAGTGATCCTGCTGCTCCCGATAAATTATTTGCGGATGTGCAATCGATGGGATTGCAGGTAGATATGTTGTTTAACAATGCCGGATTTTCGGTATATGGTCTGTTTGCAGAAACAGATTGGAAAAAAGAAGAAGAGCTTTTGCAGGTAAACATGATGGCCCTAACTCGCCTCACCAAATTATTTGTTCCGGGCATGGTAGAACGCCGAAAGGGATATATTTTACAGGTAGCCTCTAATGCAGCCTATCAACCCGGCCCAACCATGGCCTTGTATTATGCATCAAAAGCATTTGTGTATTATTTCAGTTCGGCATTATATAATGAATTGAAACCTTATGGTGTGCATGTAACCTGTTTAACGCCGGGACCAACACATACCGGTTTTCAGGATCGCGCGGAAATGCATGAATCGCGTTTACTCAAAATACTACCTGTAGCTAAAGCTGAACCTGTTGCGCGTTATGGATATAAAGCATTATTGAAAGGGAAACGCATGGCCATTCCAAGTTTTTCTGTTTTAATGCTGCAAATGGGTTCTAAATACATGCCCTGGAATATTGTAGTGCCGCTAACCCGATACCTGCAGGGGCATTCGGATATGAAGTAATTACCAAGGTCCTTGCTGTTTAATCTTGATGAATTGATTGTCATCAAAACGAAATACACCTGAACCGGCACCTAACCATGTGCGACCTGATCGGTCATGAAACATACTTTGAACGCAACAGTTCAATCCATCCCCAGGTGTGAATATGGTGAAGGCTTTAGGGTCAGAGGATGGCAATGCGGGATTATATCTTGTTGTGCTACCTCTGGCTGTAATCCAGATGATGCCGGAGGCCTCAATTAATATGCCCCAAAAATCACTTCCTGCCAATCCGTCTTTTTGTGTAATGGATGTAAAAGTGGTGCCATCAAATTTGCAGATACCATCTTGCATAAGAAACCACATATTGCCTGAAGGATCTTGTGCAATGCCGCCTGCATAATTTCTGCCTAATCCGGGAAGTTGATTAAAATGTATAACGGTATTACCATCAAATGAATAGATACCGGAATCTGCCGAAGCAAACCAAATATTTCCTGCATTATCCTCAAAAATATCAGCAACCTTAATAGCAGGAAGTAATGAAAATAAGCTGAAACATATATTGCCTTTTTTATCTGCTTCCGGATTATATATGTAAATGCCATTTTTTGTGCCTAACCAAATTGTGCCTTTTCTGTCCACCAGAATGCTACTTCTGCTGATTTCGATTTCGGCTAAACCATGTGTTTGGTTGTAATTTTTGAAAATGTTTCCGTCATATGTATAAACCCCCATGTCGGTGCCAATCCAGATATTTCCATTTTTATCTTCGGTGATGGCATGCACTGATTTTGAGATAAACCCTTCAGGATCTGCATAATATTGAAGTGTGTCATTGCGGTATCTTGCAACACCTTCACCCAAAGTGCCAAACCACATATTGCCTTTAGAATCCTCGAAGATACTCCTGATATATTGACTGATTAATGTGGTGTCATAATCCGGATTAACAGCCACAGGTGGAATGCTTCTGATTACAGCTGTAGCGATAATGGAGTCAGCTTTGTGCGTTGAAGATTTGACTTGCTGACCACCACAACCGGAGAATATTGTTATGCAAATGAGCAGCAATAGTGGTCTAATAGTCATTTCGTGCATACAAATTGACGGCATACATCCGGTTAAAATTAACTATTGAGGACTAAATTAATATGCGCCAAATGATGTTTACAATGCCAGGCATATAAAGCAGTTAACGCATATAAAGGAATAGTTCTGTCTTGTTGTGGATGGAAAACTGTTTTATGAAAATCCGCTTCCTGCATATTGCGTAATAAAATGGTCCATCGCGCATGTAGTCCATGAATGATTTGCAGACTCTCCGTTATGGACGCCTGCTGATAATCTGCCATTTCAGCCCATGCAGCTTCCATGTACGGTTTAATTGCAGGATTATCTTCTGTTAAGGCGAGTTTAAACCGGATAAAACTATTCATATGGCTATCCGCACAATGATGAATCACCTGACGGGAAGTCCACCCACCCGGCCGATACGACATATTTAATTGCATGGGTGTTAAGGCATCTGCCAATTTTTGAATATCAGCGGGAAAATCTGAAATAGTTTGAATATGTTGCTGTAAAGCGGCTGCATCAAACTGTGTTGGACGGATATATTTTCCGATCGGGTATTGGCGGTCTGTTGACATATTATAGGTTTAGGGTGTGTGCACTTTAATGATTGAAAATACTTGAGTTTGAAGGCGTGAGTATGTAAACCTCATTAAAAATACAGATAAACTGCAATATATGGAGCTATAGGTCAGGAAAATACTGATATGAACGAGGGTTTTGCTTTACAGTAAGCTATTTGGCAGAGGGCTTAGGATTAATTCGACCTTACCATATGCGTTTAATGTTTATACACGATTAATGCCCTTATTTACGCCAATTTATTTTGACATAAGCGCGTTGAACTTCAACAGGATTCGAAAATCCTCCATCATAATTTAGGTGCATAAATACCAGATAAAGTGGCTGCTTTACATCCGTTATGTTCATATCTGATTGTGTGTTAACGTCATGTATATGTGCAATAGTCCGTTTGCAAATAAGCAGATTGTTTTTCCATTCGACAGAGTTGAAGCGGTGAATAGAGTCATTTTCATAAAACCAATAATTTGGCGCCTCAATAGCAACGTATACTATATTATCGGGATTTTGTAATCCATCCGCTAGTCCGGTTTCATTGAAACCTGGTAATTTATTTTGGGGTTGGTTATCAGCTGCGCGTTTAAATGTTTTTTTGTTGAAGGATGCATTCACCAGCACACCCATGGTATCTGAAAGTGTAAGTACAATATCAAAAGCACTTTTGTTTAAAGTAACGGTATTGTGCGTAATTGGTATTTGTTTGCCGTCCTGTTCAATTGAAAGCGTGAAATGCGGGTAGGATTCCTGAGTGCTTGCAGGTTCAGGAGTCGCAGCGGTGAGCATAATGCATGCGCACATCAGTATAATGAGGAGTCGGGTATTTGGCATTATCTGATAATCGTTTTTGGGTTTTACAAATAGGCGTTTTCCATTATTACTCAACATGCGCAGTTGGCTGATAAGCGCAAACTTAGCCTGTTTTAATGAATTTCTGGTTTCCTGATCGTGCCAATCTGTATGAGTTCTGAACATGAGGATGATGAATATTCACATACATGGAGATTGCCTTAAATGAAATATATATTGCATATGATGCGTGTATTCTGAAATTAAAATGTAGCTTGTCGTAAAACCGTTTTGCCAATAGGAATCAGGTCAACTTTTTCAGGCTTGCCTGTGGTTGAATTGATTAATGTTGCGGTAATCGTGCCTTTGGAATAGGTCATTAAGTTATCTGTTTGATACGTGTATCTGGAAGCGGATACAGGCATGTACATGTAATCTGTAAAGTTTTTCCAATATGTTTTACCTTGAATCTCCACCGACGGAATTGGAGCGGCATACAAAAGGGCTCCTCTGGTAAAATAGTGTCCGCCAGTTGCATCTTGATGTACTTGTATTTCAGTTTCAAAAGAAAAACGAATAACGTCAACCGTATTAAAAACTCTTGTAATTACCATATAACCATTGCTTATCGTGTAATTTTCCTGCGTATGAATATGCGTAACCCAGGCAGGTATCCGGAACTTTAAAGTATATTGAGCCTGTTTTGATTGTGTAATGGAAAATGTAAAGGCATCGGCATAAGGATAATCGGTTTTGTTTTCGATTTCAATGGTGTTGTCAGATAGGGTTGTTTTAATCTTGTTAGCTACTAACAAAACTGCTACCAATGTGCTGTCATTTTCTTTCATCCAGGCATTTTGAATGAAGTAGGGCGATATTCGGCCTGCATTTGGACTGCAACAAACGGCAACATCCTGATGTGCAGGTGAATATTTATACCTGGTTTGTTTTCGGTCCGGCTCCGGTAACCCATTTTTCGTGCCCGACATTTCAAATGAGTTATCTGTTTTTAAATATGCAATACAACTGTGTTCAGGATGACGTGAACCTTGGGCAGCATTGAAAAAAATATCTTCAATGATGTCGCCCAGCTCTGCCTTGCCGGTTTTTTGCAGTAAAAAACAATAGCTGTCTAATAACTCCTGCAAGGAGCAGTATTCGTAACCGGTATGTGTTGCGTCTGCATTGCGCTCTGCAATCCATTCATCGCCAATAGCGCCTCCGCTTATTGTGGTTGCGTTTGCAATTCTCTGCATATACACGGGTAAAGCGTTGGATAGTTCGCTATTTACTCCTGAATATGCGGCTATAATTAATGGTCGGATATGTTCATAGGTGTGCACGCCATGCGACTTTAATTTGTAATCCGGATTCTGAATATTTTTGAGTTGAGCATCTGCTTCTGATTGATAGGTGTTACAAAAATCCAGATACAGAAATACCGCATAATCCCGATATATTTGATTTTGGGTGAGATAATACAATCTTTCCAAAATGTCAGTGAACATTAACCCATGTGAAACGCCTCCGTTAAATGCATTTCCTGTATTGAAAGGACTTGAGGCATTTATCGGATAGTTTTCCATCACATTCTCTACTGCTCTTTGTACGGCTACAAACACTTTTTCATCTCCTGTATACTCATAATAAGCCAGCAATCCCCGATACAGTGTAGCTTTAGCCCATAATTCACCATTTTCTGATTCAAAGTGATAGCGCAATTCTTTATCATAAATGCCTAAATATCCATCGGAATCCTGTGTTGCCAGCATACGCGTTACATATTGGTTAACCCGCTCAAACCCTGTTGTGTCTCCCAGCATTAAAACATTTCGGATATATCCGTCCCACCAGTTTGATTGCGTTTCGCTGTTCCACCATTTATATTGTTCGTCACCGGCTGCATCTCCTTCCTTGTTATTACCTAACTCTTTAACACCTGTGTTTTTGTGTATTCTGCCTTCCCCATAAATCGGGTCATACATTAAATCCGGAACAATGCTGTCCAGGTTGCCAACAAAACCTTCCAGGTCTGCTTGCATTTGTGCTTTTAACCAACCTTCGGGTTTAATGCTTCCAAAAGGCAATGGTGTGAGTTGCGCAGACTGTTGTTGTGCTTGAATATTCATGCTGAAAATGATAAGTGCGAAAAGTATTATATTTTTCATTGTGTAAGCATATCAAAGGATAATACACCACCATTCATGATGGATGGATAGGTGATAAATGGCTGAGTGAGTAAGCTACCGTTTAAATAGCGTTGCTCATTATAAATTGCTTTTTCTGAAAAGTGCGTAGTTTCTATGGTAAATGTCTTATTGTTTGGAAGATAAATAGTTGCTTTTTTGACCTGCGGACTACCGAAAACAAATTCGCCACTTGCAGGATTCACCGGATAAAAGCCCAAGGTAGATAAGATATACCAGGCACTCATCTGACCACAATCATCGTTGCCAATCATACCATTGGGTGTATTATTGTGAAATTCATTTACCACCTGATGGATGTATTTTTGACCTGTTTTAGCGGAGTTGCTGTAAGCATATACATACATAATATGATGGCTTGGCTCATTTCCATGAGCATATTGTCCGATCATGGCTTCCTGTCCGAGGTATTTATTTGGGTTTTCCGCCTGTGTTGTAAAAAAGGCATCCAGGGTATTGGAAAATGCCTGTTTCCCGCCAATCAGTTGCATTAATCCATTGATATCATACTGCGCGGGCGTCCAAAAATATTGCCAGGCATTAGCTTCGGTATAATCACCGGGATTGTTCAGTGGCGAGGTAGCAGTTAGTGGATTAAAAGGTTCTCTCCAGTTGCCTTGCGTATCCCTGCCTCTGAAGAATCCTGATTTTGCATCATATAAGTTTCGGTAGTATAACGACCGTTTTGTAAATGTGTCTGCAATATCTTTTTGATTAAGTAAGTTGGCGAAAGTGGCAACACACCAATCGTCATATCCACTTTCCAATGTTCTGGATACAGATTCATTATCCAGTTTATCAAAAGGATAGTAGCCATACTGCTGATATAGTTCCCAATCTGAATTTATATGCGATCTGGTTGATGTCTCCACCATCGCCTGTAAAGCTTCTTCCGCATCGAACCCTCTGAAACCGTTTGTATAGGCTGATAGAATCATTGGAATACTATGATTGCCAATCATACAAAAATTATCCTGACCCCAAGCTGTCCAAATAGGTAAAAAGCCTTGAATTTCGTGATGCAATAATAGGGAACGGATAATGCCATCAATTTTTTCAGGCGCAACAATTTGCAGCAGGGGGAAAGCACCTCTGTATATATCCCATATAGATAACGTGCTGTAATATTCATTATTGATAGCATCAGAAATGCGGTCGTCGGCGCCACGATATTTTCCGTTTACATCTGCAATATTGGATGGTTGCAAAAGCAAATGATAGAGTGAAGTATAAAATATTTCCTTTTGACGGGTAGGGGCTTCGATATTCATTTTGTTTAAGTAGTGCTCCCAACTATTTAGGTTGTTTTGATATACTCGCTGAAAATCCCAATGTGGTATTTCAGTTTGCATATTCAACTTAGCACCCTCTACAGATACTGTTGAGAGGGCAATTTTAACTTGCAAAATATGTTTTGGTGATAAATTAAAATCAAGCAGATATTTTGGCGCTCTATCTTTTTCATCTCCGGCTAACTGCTCCGATGAAGTAAATGGTTGGTTGAAGATGAGGGTAAAGTAATATTTTCTGTTCACCCAATTTTGCGTTTGACAATAACCTGAAATAGTACTGTCATTCTCAATAACGATATTGCTTTCGATTACCAATCCGGTTTGATTGTGTTCATCAAAAACAAAGTGTAATCCGTGTTGCAAATTTACCAAAACCTGTGCATGGGATTCGGGAAAGGTATATTGGTGAAACGCCACTCGTTCGGAGCAAGTTAGCTCAACCTGAACGCTATCATTTTTAATTACACTGTAATATCCAACACGACCTGTTTCGCTCGACTTAATGTAGCCGTTTTTTTGAGATGCCTTTTCAGGGTTAATTGGCAGTAACAAAACATCGCCTAATTCATTAACGCCGGTGCCGCTTAAGCGTGTTTGAGAAAACCCCAGTAACATTGTATCCGTGTATTGATAGGAACTGGTATATGCCCAACCGTGATCGCGATTATCCGGACCGGGCTGCACCATACCAAAAGGCATAGAGGGACCAGGGAAAGTATGCCCCGTGCCGTCGGTTCCAATAAAAACATTTACATATTGTGCATGCTGTGCAGCGCACACAAATAGACTGAGGACGCACCAACATGTAAAAACGACTTTCATATTACCTATATGCAGGCCTATAATATGAAAGTGTTTGTTGTTGATATGGAGAGGCTGCATGGTATGATTTTAGGATTCTTTGTTCAAAGTAAAGAAATTGTTTTTGTTCTAATCCACATAAACGGTTCTGACCAAAATGGGGGTAAGGATTTGTTTGGTACCGACTTCACACGGATTTAATTTGTTAGCCTCCATTAAACCTAAGTACACCATGTAAAATGATTTAGCACATTGCTTATTTCAGGTATTTCATCATTTAATATGATGAAGGAAATAATTAAGCCTTTTCAAAAATTACTCGGGACACAATCAGTTTACGCATGTCGAGCATATTAAGCAATAAATCAAATTGCAGAAAATTTGCTTGCCCGGCAATGCCACTCGCTATATTGCAATCAGTTCATGAAATGCATTGCCATCGTCACTCACATAAGCATACATTTCACTTAAAAATGCATTATACGCGTTCAAAAAATTGAATAGCGAAATTGCAGTAGTCGATGATGACTTCTTTGTCGAGATCAAATTCTTTTCGATTGCCTAAGTAGTTGCGGGAAGTTGGGGTGATTTCTTTGCCGGCCAGTAATTCTTTTACCGTGATGCATTTAATGTGTTTTTTAGATACCAATATGATGTAAGCATTTTCATATGGATAATTTTTGGGGAGGTCTTTTAATTGAAAAATACCGTTAGCCCTGAATTTCACTTCTATGAAGTACACATCTTTGGTTTTGGGGTTTTGCATAACGAAGTCAGGCATTCTGCGAATCTCCTGCGCTACATCCGAGCGCACCCCTTTGAGTAATTCCATAATTCCCGGAATAGTGTTCTCCATCCCAAAGCGAAACACATTATAGCCAAGGCTCAAAAACAGCTCCTGAATAAGTGTCTCTGCAATTCTGCCTTTAATCATACCGTAACGGTAATTTTTTTCTCTCTCGCTAAGGCCGGGCGTGAGTGATGTTTTTTCGGTCATCTTTAAGTTTTTAGAAACATGGAACTGATTGGGTGATAACGTTTTGCAGATTTGCGATGGGCGGGCTTTTTACCACAAATGTTCATTCGGAGAACCAGACTTTCATTATTCACAGATGTGTCTGCGGAGCGCTGAACCGCCATTTTGGGGTAGGTGCTGTTACCGCCATTACTTGTTAGTATTATAGATAAAATTTTAAATTCTTTAGGTGCATCATATTTCATGCTTTAGTCAGTTGTTTTAAGCGGCCTTGAAAAGATTGGAAATAATTTCTTTTAGTGGTATCATTTAGAAAAGAAGCAGCTACCTTTTTTTCTACTAAATCTGATTTTGAAATCATAAATGCCATTATTTCCTGAAAAGTCTTATCACTGATTTCTGCTTTCTCGGCTAGTTTAGCAAATTGTTTACCG
>JAKQVC010000197.1 GCA_029571985.1 Bacteroidota bacterium
GGGCAGATACCGTGCTTTCATTTTCTTCTCAAAAAAGTACTAAATTATTTAGTGCTCAACAGGCGCTCTATCAACCGAATAAATATCCTAACCCCATCTACTCTACCTGCGCATGGTCGCCTGAATTCAGTGATATGCGTACCACCGAATTTATCCGTGTCGGATATGCAAAGCCGATTATCGCCAAAACAATCTGTATTGTTGAGAATCACGCAGCCGGAAATATTAAATCCATTTACATTCACGAATGGCAGAAACAAGATATTCAGGTGTATTCTGCAACAGCCCCGGAAGGTATTGCAGGCGGCAGGATGTTTACATTGGATATAGGTGCAAATACAGCGATGATTGATGCGGTGTATATTGAATTTTTTAAAGCACCTCAAATAAATACTTATCAGATTGATGCAATTGGCATCAGTGCAGATGCACATCCGAAGTTACCCGTTATTCCATTATCTGACATTGCCTTTCCAGGACTGGCCGAACGCTTACCCGATGGTGTTAATTCTACTGTTGATGATGTGTATCCTATCGTTTCACCTGATGGGAAAACCTTATATTTTGACCGCAAATTACATCCTGATAATACCGGTGAGGCGAAGAGTGATGATATTTGGATGAGCACTTTTGTGAATGGTAAATGGACAAATGCACAAAATATCGGATTACCACTAAATAATGATCAACATAATTTCTTGTGTTCTATTTCTCCAGACGGCACTACTGCGTTAGTGGGTAATGCGTATAACGGCAATGCATCCGGTGGAGTATCCTTAACGTATAAAACAGGAAATACCTGGTCGACACCTGCGCCTGTTGTTATTAATCAGTTTATAAATGTAAATCCCTACAATGAATTCACCTTATCAGCGGGTGGCAATATTCTGCTTATGTCGGTAGAAACACCCGCCGGAAACGGATTATTAGATATTTACGTGAGTTTCAGAAATGCTTCAGGCGAATTTAGTGCACCAAAACATCTTGGCAATGTGATTAATACTGCCGGCAATGAAATGACTCCCTTTTTAGCGGCTGATGGATTAACCCTATATTTTTCTTCAAATGGATTTCCGGGTTATGGTAATCAGGATATTTATATGTCGAAACGACTGGATGAATCATGGACAAATTGGAGCGCACCGGTTAACCTCGGTAAAGAAGTAAATACCGAAGAATGGGATGTGTATTTTTCGACAGATGCGAGAGGTGAATTTGGTTATTATGCTTCAAGTAAATCGGCACTAACTAATTTAGATATCTTTCGTATTCCAATGCCCCCTACCCTGCAACCGGAAAATGTGATGTGGCTGAAGGGAAAAATAACGGATAATGTTTCCGGAGAGCCGGTGGTTGCAGGTATTACGTATACACTGGTCGGAAAATCGAAAATGGAAGCGCAAAGCAGCAGCAATGCAGCTGGTCAATATGCAATTATTTTACCGGAACGTGGTGATTATCAACTTATCATTTCAGCAAATGGATATTTGCGCATGGATACACTGATTAATTTGCAGGTGTTAGATGATGATATGGAAGCAGTGCGCAATTTTTCACTGGTTCCTTTGCAAAAGGGTGTCATTGTGCAG
>JAKQVC010000206.1 GCA_029571985.1 Bacteroidota bacterium
ATAGGTTACCAGAAATGTCTACAGCGAGGTCGGTGATTTGTGCATAGTCAGGGATATCATCAATACGAAACACCTTTGTTTTTTTTCCATACCAGATGATATTATTGTTTTCATCTGCGGCAATCCACTCTTCAGGTGATATTACAGATAGGGCATTGATGCGGCTGGTTGAAGTAAACCCTTTTACCAATACAGGTATTTCTTCGTACATGCCGGAAATTTCGTTGAAGGTATATTGTCGAATTCCTGTAGGTGTACCTGCTAAAATTGTTTGTGCGGTGCTACCAATGGATGTTATATAGGTTTCACGCAATGTGTTTACATTGTTGAAATTCGTAAATGCGCCATCATAAAATAAATATACACCACTCAGCGGTGTGCCTATCCAAATATTGCCTTCGCGGTCTTGCATCAGACAAGACGCAGGTTCTTCGGGATTTTCCGGATTTAATATAATATGTTCAATATGATCATATTGTGCATCGGTGCCTACGTAATTGGCACGAATAAGAGAAATGCCGCTATGTGTAGCTAACCATTTATTTCCACGTTGATCAATAATGGATTGTACTGCTTTTTGACCGCCGGCACGTAAAAAACTTTGCATGCCATCTTCATTGCGTTTGCCGCTTGCCGGTATGATACTATCGCCTTGTACTTTGAATAATCGCGGAAACGCATATATAAATATCGTGCCTGAACTATCACTAAATATTTTATCTACTGAGCTGATATCATCTGCTTCATATTGTTGAAATTCAAAACCATTAAAACGAACTACACCATTCTTGTTGGTGCCAATCCAGATATTTCCCTTTTCATCTTCATACAAGCAATTAATGGTATTATCGCCGATACCGTCATGTTTGGTGTAGTTAACAAATGTTTTTCCGTCGAATCTGGATAATCCACCATCTTGCGTACCAATCCACACATAACCCCGGGAGTCTTGTACCATACATTTAACTGAAATGCCGGCGAGACCATCGTTCAGGGTGTAATTGCGCAGATAATATTGTTGGGCTTGGATATGGCTGCTTACGAACACAACAGCTATCATCAACAAAAGAGACCGGGTGCGCAAATGAACAGATAGAGACATGTGGTTAGTCGTGTCTTAAGCAATTAGGTTGAAGGTGATGCGATGATCGGATACAGGTTGGTATCCTTTCTCGCGATAAACCACATTTCCGTTGCGGTCAATGCTTACAAATGTAGTTAACCGTGTGCCATATTCGGCTGAAGTTATAAACATTGCCGACAGTTTTTTCTCCCATTCGGGAGGTACTCCTGTATGCGGGAGTTCGCTATCAGCGGCAGTTTCGTCGTTTTGCATCATTTGGATGAGCAGGTTTTCAGCATCGGGCTGACTGCTTAAATTTTCGAAGGCCGTTGTTGCCTTTTGCACTTTGGGCCACGGCGTATTGAGGAAGGCATTGCTCAGGCCGTAAATGCCCGGATATACCTGCTGGTGTTTGTTTTGAACGTTGTTGTAATAATATAATTCTTCCGTTGACCCGTAAATCAGGTTAAAGCCATTGTATTTATCGCCGCGGGTCACCAGGAATCGACGCATCTCTTCAAGTGGCATCTCTTCCCGAAGACACATCGTAACCAGCTCGCCTCTGGAAGGTTTTCCGACCTGCATATGTTCTGGCGACCGATAATTTGTGAGCGCAGCAAAACGTCCGTTTGCCGACATGCCCATCCATGTGCCACCATCCTGCAAATCGCGTCCGCCAATAATACCTGTCTGGTCATCCTCCCACCAATGCAAGGGTGCGGTAGGGCGCGCGTAGAACTCATCGCGGTTAGCAATTACGAGTAGCGGATATTTGTCCAGGTGTTGAAACGCGAAAGTAATCAGGCACATGTATGCAAGTATACGCAATACCGTTCAGTACAGCGCAGGTGTATGGTGCTGATTGTGGTCCTGTTCACGTTCAATTAATTCAATGGCACGGTTAGCCCGATTTTCAGCTACGTGTTTTTTCCATTTAAACCATTTATCGCCCAAGATGCGGCGCATGGTCTGGTCAATTGTTTTTTGTACCGTGAGGTAATAGGCTCCGCGCAATTTCTGACTCCAGGTTGGTGCAACGGTGCGCACACTTAATCCAAATCCGCCTTCAACGTATTCTATATGGTGCCAATAACCACTCGGCATAAATAGGGTGTCGCCATATTCGAGTATGCCTTCCATTCCAACTACATAGTTTAATCCCGGATACTGTTCGTAATCCGGATGATCAATATCCACGGTTGAATGCACATTAAAAGGCAATTTATATAACAAATCGGATTGATCAGGAGCGAATAATACCACACGTTTTTTCCCTTCAAACTGTGTGAGGAAAACATTGCTCATATCAATGTCCTGATGCATGCGGGTGATGCTGCCTTTTGGTCCAAAAAACATAAAAGGCAGTTTGATATATCCCGAGCAAATGTCCGGATAACCAAAGTCGTGCAACAGTTCCGGTTTATGTTTAAATACCGGGAACAGAAACAGTCGCAGGTCGGTGGGTTCTTTTTCAATCAGCGCAAGGTAATCGCTGAATTTCATTTTAGTGGTTGGGGTAGTCAGCGTTTTACCGGGGTCGGCTTGTTTCGTGCTAAAGAGTCCGACTTCAACATCGCCCATGGCTTGTTTGAAAAAGGCATAATTCCATTTCGTGTATGCAGGATAGCGTTTCCACAAGCCCCGGAGAATTACGGGTTTTTGCGGCTTTAGGAATTGTTCTTCAAATTCCCGGCGTGTGATATTTTCACCGTCAACCACCGGGATCCGGGTAGTGATATCGAGCGGCATATCGTTTGTTTTATGCAGAAATAAACGAATAGACCCCGCAAAATGTTTCGGTTGAACTGTTAAGAAATGTTTTCGCTTTTGGTTTGACTGTACAGAGCAAACGCAATCAGGCGGCCGGTTATATCCTTACAAGCCCAGGATTTCAATTTCTGTTCTTCGGTTATTCGCGCGCCCGGATTCTGTCGTATTTACATCGATGGGTTTAGATTCGCCGAAGCCTTTTGTGGTTATTCTGGTGCCATCAATACCTTGTTCAATCAGGTAATTTCGCACGCTGTTGGCGCGATTTTCTGATAGTTTCAGGTTATCAGCTTCAGTACCCACATTATCTGTATGTCCATTGATACGAATGCGCATATTCGGATTCTTTTTCATGATATCCAGCACTTTCGTTAACTCCGGTACGGATGGAGGTAATAAGTCGGCAGATGCCGTTTCGAAAAATATATTTTTGAGTGTGAGAATTTCGCCGGTAGAAATCGGTTGTAACTCAACATTAATAATATAAGGTGCATCAGGCATGTCCTGTTGTAGTTGAAAATTTTCAGAATAAAACAGGTATCCGTCTTTTTGAACGAATAAGCCATATTCATTACCACGCGGTAACACCACCAGAAATTCGCCTGATTGCGGATCGGAATAAGAAGTGGCCACCGTTTGTCCTGAACCGATATTGAGTAATTGCACCGATGCGCGCAAAGGCTGACGCGTTCTGGCATCTGTAACGATTGCTTTTACCCAGGTTACTTCTTCTGCGCGCACAGCTTCCGGAAGTTCAAATGAAAAAATATCCAGGTCATCCTTTTCTTTGCCGCGGTCGCTGGAAAAGTATGCTGTTTTACCATCAGAGGAAACTGACAGACTAATTTCGCGATTTTTAGTATTGATTGGATATCCCAGATTTACCGGTTTAGACCATTCGCCATTTTCATTTCGTGTAGAATAGAAAATATCAGCGGAGCCCATACCCGGATGTCCTTCGGAGGAAAAGTATAAGGTTTTGCCGTCAGGGTGGATAAACGGACACTGTTCTGAATAGGGTGTATTTATGGTTGCACCGAGATTTACCGGTTCATTCCAATATCCTTTTTCATTGATGGTTGCCATCCAGAGATCATAGCTACCTAAGGTACCGGGACGTGCGGAGCTGAAAAACAATTCACGTCCATCAGCTGACACAGAAGGTTGTGATTCCCAATCGGCGGTGTTGATGATTGTGCCGCAATTTTCAGGTGCTGACCATTGCTTACCGATGCGGATAGAGTAGTATAAATCGCAGCTTCCGAAACCAGTTTCCAGATTATCACAGGCGGTATAAAATAAATAGCGTCCATCTGCAGAAATGCTTTGTGCGCCTTCATTCAATTTTGTATTCACGGGTTCGCCCATACTTTCAGCGGGCGTCCAGCTGCCATTCTGATAATAGGTGATATAGAAATCTTCATTTTCAATCGGGCGTTGATCGCCGGGGCCCATGCTGATGATATCGTCAATACGACGAGTCATCACTAATACTGATCCATCAACAGACAGGCTTGGAAAATATTCCGGGAAGGCAGAGTTTACCTCTTCACCCATGTTTTGCGGATTAAAATCTACCGGATGTGCAACAGCATCTTTTGCAAATTCAAAATTCTTGCGTTGTTTAATCGCTTTTGTGCGGATGTCCCCTTTTATACTCGGGTTTTCCAGGAAAATGACGATATGTTCTAAAGCCTCCTCGTATCTGCCCATATTGCCTTCCGCCTCTGCAATTTTCATATAAAGAAACGGGTCGCCTGCCGGGTCAAGTTCAATTACCTTCAGGTAGCATTCTGCGGCCATGGAATCATTCTTCATATTGCGATGCGTATCGCCAAGATATTGCCAGGCTGTAACGAAGTTGGGTTCTTCCTTAATGGCATTTTCGAAGCTGATAAGCGCCTTGTCGAAATATTTCATCATAGCACGCTGAACACCTTCATCGAGGTATTTCATGGCCTTATTGGAAGCATTTTGCTCGGTAACCGGTTGAGCGGATGCATAGGTGGCGAAGCTGATGATACACATCAAAATGATAAAGCGCATAGTTCCAATCATAACGTAAAGATGGGGTATAATAGGTATGTAAGCAAAAAGTATTCCTAAATCAGCGAATAAGTAAGGTTGTCGATTTTGGGCCGACCTTACTTTTTACTAAAATGAAAAACCCCTGTGGGTGACAGGGGTTTTCCGGTTGTGCGTATGTTTCCGTATTACTTCATAACGTCTTCAGCAGACTTACTATGATCTTCTTTTTTATACATATCTAAAGCAATGGCGGACGCAATAAAGATGGATGAGTAGGTACCGAACCCGATACCAACAAATAATGCGAATGCAAAACCCTGAATATTTTCATTGCCGAAGAACATTAACACGATAATAGACAAAATCGTAGTTCCTGACGTGATTAATGTTCGAGACAAGGTTTCATTGATAGCCGCATTAAATATTTCTTTAGGTGTGCCCGCTTTACTTTCGCGCAGATACTCACGGATACGGTCGAATACCACCACGGTATCGTTGATGGAGTAACCAATCACAGTAAGTATTGCCGCAATAAAGGTTTCGTTGATTTCAAGCGAGAATGGCATGATGTTTTTCAAAATGGAATACAGCGCCAATACCATAAATGCATCGTGCACGAGTGAGGTAATTGCACCGACACCAAACTGCCATCTGCGGAATCGCAATACAATGTAAATGAAGATAGCAATGAGGGCTATGATAATAGCGCGTAACGCTGATGTCTGGATATCAGAAGCGATGGTAGGTTCCACTTTCATCTGACTTTCTTTAAAATCAGCATCCCATGTTGGGTAATCTACATTGGTATATAAACCACTTAATTGTTTATACAATTCAGCTGTTACGATTGAGTCAGCATTTGGATCCGGCGAGTCAATCATATATCCGGTAGTGATTTTAAGTTTATCATCACTACTGAAAGTTTTCACCTGAACACCTTTATCGAAATCGGCGAGTTCTTGACGAACTTTATCCGGGTCGATAGATTGTTCGAAACGAACGGTATAGGTTCTACCACCTTTAAAATCTATACCCAGGTTAAAGCCGCTGGTAAACATCACCACTAAGCCCACGATGGTTAATGCAGCTGAAAAAATGTAACCTTTTCTGCGATTACCCATTAAATCCCATTTCACATTTCTGAAAATGTTTTTTGACAAATTAGAATAGAATTTAACCGGTTGATCTTTTTTCACACGTGCATCAATGATGAGGCGTGAAATAAAGATGGCGCAGAACATAGAAGATATGATACCAATCATCAGTACCACTGCGAAACCTTTAACAGGGCCGGTTCCGAAGTTGGCCAGGATGATGGCGATGATCAGGGTCGTAATGTTACCATCGATGATAGCAGAGTAGGAGTTGGAGTATCCATCAGCTACCGCTTTCACCATGCTTTTGCCCTTAGCTAATTCTTCACGTATACGTTCGAAAATGATTACGTTGGCATCGACAGCCATACCCATCGTTAACACCAAACCGGCGATACCTGGTAAGGTTAAAGTTGCTCCGATAGAGGCTAAAGCGCCGAAAATAAAGAAGAGGTTAGCAAACAGTGCGATATCGGCAATCATACCCGATGTTGAGTAATAAATCACCATGAAAAGCACCACGAATGCCAGACCAAGAATCATTGACCAAAGACCAACGCGAATAGATTCAGCACCTAATGAAGGTCCAACGCTTTCTTCCTGCGCAATACGCGAAGGCACAGGTAATTTTCCGACTTCAAGAATATTTGACAAGTCGATAGCTTCCTGTTGTGTAAAGTTACCGCTGATTGATGAGCGGCCGTTTGGAATAACATCATTTACCACCGGAGCTGAATACACTTTATTATCCAGAGAGATGGCAATAAATTTACCTTTATAAGCAGTAGTAATATCTCTCCATTGACGCGCACCTTCCGCATTCATGGTTAAGGACACCACGATGTTTTGCACCTGGTCGCGGTCCTGAGCAGCATTTTTTACTACGCTACCATCTAATAATGGTTCATCATCATCTTCGTTTCCTGCAATAGCATACACGTGATAATTACGCGTATTATCTACTGGGTTTGCACCCAGCATAAATCTGGTGCCTGCAGGAAATTCCGCTATAACTTCATCTGAGCGGAGGTAACGCATTAATTTAGCTGTATCATTTTCTGCAACCATTCCGAAGGCGGCAGGGTCAGAAGATTGAATTAATAAATCAACCAATGGACCTGCATTTTGGGCTTCGTCAGCTTCTTCAGTAGTGTCTGATTCACCTAATAAGGTGTCCATTGCTAGTTCTAAAGAATCCTTAACGACAGTTACCGTGTCTTGTTGGTTGTTCAAGGTATCTTGTACTACAACTTCATTTTCCTCGAGGCTAATTAATGCATTATTAGCTGAGTTAATAAATTGCGCAGCGGTTTGACCAGGGATAACGCTCCAGAATTGGAGGTTAGCGGTTGACTGGAGTAATTCGCGGGCGCGTTTCGGATTATCTACACCAGGTAATTCAACCATGATGCGACCGGTGCTTTGCTGCAGGGTTACATACGGTTGGGTTACACCGAATTTATCGATACGCTCTTTTAATTTGGTATAAGTAGATTCAACGCCTTCGTCAGCTGATTTTTTCAGCCAGCTGATAACGGCATCATTAGATGCATTGCGCGGTAATTCATCCACATTTTCTCCATTGCTGAATAAAGTCACCAATTGAGCACCGGGATTGGCACTGATGTAATTATCAGCAAACAATTCGATTAAATCACCTTCGCCGGATGCTTCCTGAGCACGTGCTTTATCGAGAGCAGCAACTAATTTCGGATTTTTTGGATCAGAAGCTAATTGTTTCAATAAATCGTATTTAGAAACTTCCAACACAACGCTCATACCACCCTGAAGGTCGAGACCGAGGCTTATAGAACGGCGTTTAACTTCATCGAACGTGTATTTTGCGATACCGATGTTGTATACCACCTTGTCGGCATTATCTGCATAATACTGACTCTTTGCATCGGCGTAAGCGATTTTGCGCTCTTCACCTGTTGCACCGGCGGGAACAGCAGCATTTGCATATGCTTCCGCTTTTTTTGATTCGCGACTCGCTACCCAAGTAAATGATAGCTGGTAAAGGCATACCACAAACATGGCCGCGAGAAAGAACTTAACTAAACCTTTTCCCTGCATAAAAATTTTGGTTGTTGTTTTTGTTAGTACCTGCCCTTCAGCAGACACACCTTTC
Source organism: Bacteroidota bacterium (assembly GCA_029571985.1). GTDB lineage: Bacteria > Bacteroidota > Bacteroidia > Chitinophagales > BACL12 > UBA7236. The sequence goes on from JAKQVC010000206.1 coordinate 8,087, forward strand.
CAATAAAGGCGGGTGCAAATATAGGGGTATCACCCGAAGATTGGTAGCTACAATTGCCTAATTTTCAAGGCTTTTACCTAAACTTATTGCTACAGGGGCACCCCTGACAAAGGCAGGCACAAAAAAAGCCGCCCTTAAAGAGCGGCTTTCTAGCATATAATAGCGTTGTTATTGCACTTTAATCATATCGGTTGCGCCTAATACATCAGCCTCATCTGACACCTGGATTCGGTAAACGCCTGCTGGTAAATCCAGAACCGGAATTACGACAGATTGGCTTCCGTTCAAGGATTTGTCAATCATCAAACGACCTGTAACATCATATATCATGAGGTTTGTAGCCGCAGGGTGATTGATATCGATGCGTACCTGATCTACAGCCGGATTCGGGAAAACGGTGATGCCTTCGCTGGATACTTCCTGAATGGCATTACAGAGTTCGGCTGTAACAAAGGCGGTTGTGGTAACCTCATTTTCGCCGATGTCGTTGATGGCCGTAAGGGTCACATCATAAACTCCTGGGGTGTTATACACGATTGTAGGGTTTTGCAAGGTGCTGGTGGATGGCGTTCCTCCCGGAAATGACCATGACCAGGCAGTTGCACCTACAGAGTTATCTTCAAAGGAAACAGTCAAGGGCGCACAACC
>JAKQVC010000214.1 GCA_029571985.1 Bacteroidota bacterium
AGGCACTTATACCATGCAAAAGGATGGTCCCGACAGCTATTCATACGTGTTTAATAAGGTAGCTGCAGATACACGCTTCCATTTTGTAGCAAACGGATTCGGTAGTCGCGACTACGATTTAAAAGTGGTGCCGAAACCAACTCTGCTGAATTTCGATGTGCAGATAAATTATCCGGATTACACCGGACTAAAAGATACAAAACTGGATAATTCAGGCGATTTACTGGTGCCGGAAGGGACACAATTAAACTGGATTTTTAATACAGAAAATACCGACCGCATCGAATTGTTTTTTGCCGATCAAAAATCACAGGCGAAACGCGATGGTAACGATCGCTATACTGCTGAGCGTCGCGCCATGCAATCTGAATTATACAAAATCGGCATCGCAAATGAGCGGGTGTATGCCAGCGATACCATCAGCTATACGATTACCGTAATTCCGGATGCACATCCACAAATTTCTGCTGAGCAATATATTGACAGCACGGATGATAAATACTTATACTTCCTTGGCGAAATTTCCGACGACTACGGTATCCGCAATCTGAAATTTCATTATACCATCGAAGGGCGCGATAACGATGAAAATTTCTTCACACGTGAAGAAAATGAAACAGCGCTCTCGACCTCACAAAATAAAAACGACAAGTTTACTCACGCCTTCGACCTCCGTGCAAAAAATTTATTGCCGGGCGATCGCGTAACGTATTATTTTGAAGTGTGGGATAATGATGGTGTGCATGGCTCTAAATCAACACGCACAGCTACCATGCAATATGTGGTGCCGTCGCTGGAAGAGTTGCAGGATATTAAAGATGAAAACAATGAAAATATCAAGAAAGAGCTCGATGATATTTTAGATGATCTGAAAGATGTGCAAAAGCAGACCGATAAGCTGGAAGAAAAATTCATCGAAAAGAAAGAATTAAACTGGGAGGATAAAAAACAAGTTGAAAATCTGCTCCAGAAAAATCAGAATATTCAACAACAGGTAAAAGAACTACAACAGGAATTCCAAAAGAACCTGGAACTCCAGAAGGATTACCTGGAGCCGGATCCACAGCTTTTAGAAAAGCAGGAAATGCTGCAGGAAATGTTTGAAGAGGTGCTGCCGGAAGAGATGCAAAAGCTGATGGACGAAATCCAAAAGCTCATGGAGGAAATGAACCGCGAGAAGGGCATGGAGGAGATGGAACAAATGCAAATGAATAACGAGCAGCTCGAACAGGAATTGGATCGCATGCTCGAATTATTCAAGCAATTGGAGCTCGAACAAAAAATGAACGAGACCATCGACAAGCTGAATCAATTATCAGAAGAACAACAAAAATTGTCGGAACAAACAGAACAGAAAAACTCCGACATGCAAAAAAATAATCAGGAACAAAACGAGTTAAATAAAAAGTTCGACGACATTCAAAAAGACATGCAGGAAATGCGTGAAATGAATGAACAACTCGAGCAACAAAAAGATTTGGGCAATACAGAAGAATTAGAAAAACAAACTGATCAGCAGATGCAACAGGCTGGTGAGCAGATGCAAAAAAATAATAAAAAACAGGCCAGTCAAAATCAAAAATCTGCAGCACAAAAAATGCAGGAGATGGCAAAGGAAATGCAAAGTGCCATGCAACAAAGCAGCATGGAGCAGCAGCAGGAAGATATGAATGCCTTACGCCATTTAATTGACAACCTGGTGATGTTGAGCGTGGAACAGGAAGATTTAATGGAAGAAGTAAAAACCATGAAATCATCCAATCCAAAATTTGTGGATTTGATGGCGCGTCAACAAAAAATCCGGGAAGATTTTACGATGGTGGAAGATAGTTTGAACGCCCTCGCAAAACGCGTTTTACAAATCAGCACTTTTATAACACGCGAAGTAGAATCGGTTAATCAAAACCTCGATAAAAGTATCGTGGAAATGAGCGACCGCGACGTGAAAGAAAGCAATCTCTATCAACAACAGGTGATGACGGGCTATAACAACCTCGCCCTGATGCTCGATGAGGTGATGCAACAAATGCAGGAACAAATGGCCAAGAGCATGCCGGGCAGTCAGATGTGTCAAAAACCCGGAGGCAACAGCGATTCCCAGCTGCCGAGCATGAGCGAAATGCAAAAACAGCTCAACGAACAACTCCAGAAGATGAAAGGTCAGATGGAAAAGGGAGAAAAACCTGGCGGTCAACAGGGCATGAGCAAAGAATTAGCCGAAATGGCCCAAAAACAAGCCGCTTTGCGTCAGGCGCTGCAACAGCTGGCCGATGAACTCGGCGGTGGCAACACGGAAGATGGCAAACTGGCCAAAGAGCTCCAGAAAATTGCCGACCAGATGGACCAGACCGAGGAGGATATCGTAAATAAGCGTATCACCTTAGAAACCATTCAGCGTCAGGAGGAGATCCTTACACGCATGCTGGAGGCCGAGGACAGCGAGCGTCAGCGCAAGCAGGACAACGAGCGCCAGAGCAATACCGCCCAGGAAATCAGCCGGCCAATTCCGCCTGAAATCCAGGAATACCTGAAAAAACGGGCTGCTGAGCTCGATTTATACAAAACTGTTTCGCCCGAACTAAAACCTTTTTACAAAAATCTCGTAGAAGAATATTTGCGGTCCATCACCTATTAAAAACCGCAACCGGCATGTCGGCACAAGTAGTATCTGAACAGCTCTGCTTAAAATCCCAACCCGCCAATATTACCCTCATCGAGCCCTTCGTGGAAGAGCTTCGCCAGCGTTTGCATATTGCTGACGAGCTGTATGGGAATATGTTGGTGTGTTTAACGGAAGCAGTTAACAACGCCATCTGGCACGGTAACCAAGCCGATCCACACAAAGAAGTCACCATCGTCATCCGCGCTGAGCATCACTCACTCTGCTGCTGCGTGCGCGATCAGGGCAAGGGCTTCGACTACAACAACCTCCCCGACCCCACCAGCCCAGAACACATTGAAGAAATCGGCGGTCGCGGCGTGTTCCTCATGAAACAATTAAGCGATATGGTAATTTTTTCAAATGACGGGTCGAGCGTCGAAATACAATTCAAGTGGTGAAAGAGGAATAAGGAATAAGGAATGAGGAATAACTAATAAAGAATTTCTTACCGCCTCCCAGTCTTACCGGCTCCTGTATTTTGGGCTTGAGCACATGAACACCTGAACACATTCTATGCAAGGCATCCAATACACCTCCACAGAAACAAAATTCAGATTAAAAGAAAAAGACCGCATCACCATCTGGCTCGAGCATGTGATGGGTATGAAACATAAATTTCCAGGCAACCTCACATTTATTTTTTGTTCAGACGCCTATTTGCTGGAAATGAATCAACAATATCTCCAGCACGACACCCTAACAGATATCATCACCTTCAACTACAACGAAGGCCATTACATCAGCGGCGATATTTTTATCAGCGTCGATCGCGTAAAGGAAAATGCCGCCACCTATAAAGTTGATTTCGAAGATGAACTACACCGTGTCATGGCACATGGTGTTTTGCATTTATTGGGATACAATGATAAATCCTCTTCAGAAGCAAAAGAAATGCGGGAGATGGAGGAAGTGGCATTGAAAATGATGGTGAGGGTTTGAAAAGGGCTTTTTCTTTCTGCACAATATGAGGGGTTCTAATAGGCGGGTAGTGAGTAGTGGGTAGTGAGTAGTGAGACAATGCAGGCGGCCTTTGGCCTTTTTATTTTTTGGACAACAAAAAACTTCCCGCCCTCTTACCGTCTTCCAGTCTTCCCGGCCTCGAACAAACTCTGATTAAATCGATAATGCCTTTTCAAAAAACAGATGTATTAAATCTGCGTACATCTGCGAGAATCTGCGGGAAAAAATTTGGGTGATATGCAAGTGCTTGCGTTGAACCTCACCCCCTGGCCCCCTCTCCATGAATGGAAGAGGGGGAAATACTTTTTAGTAAGAAAAAAATCTTACCGACTTCCCGCCTTCCCGGCCTCGAAAAAATGTGATTAATTCGAACCCCACAAAGCCTGATCCGTTTGCCACTCCTGCACATTAAGCTCTACCACATGCTGCAGCGAACCCGTTTCAGCGAAAATTCTTTTTTGTCGCTGCGAGCTGTTTCCATATTGTAATATATTGCGTAGTGTTTGCATCTGTTTTTCATATTGCAATTGCTGAATATACGGTGCCAGTTTTTCAATCCAGTTTAACACAACCAAATTGAGTTTTTCCGTTTGCATCGTATCCGGATCAATAATAATCGCATCCGTTCCATAGCGAATCGCGCGCCATTTATTTTCTCGTAAAATCCATCTTTCCGGTACCGGTTTATGTTGCGCAAAATACGCTGCGCCATGATCGTTAAACCAATGTGCCAATAAATGAATAAATGCAACTATCGCATTTAATTCAAGCATAGTAGCCGGACCATCACACATCCGTAATTCGAGTGTGCCGTAATTCGGACTCGGACGTATATCCCACCAGATATCTTTCATACTTTCAATAGAACCTGTTTGCACCATCGCATCATATACGCGTTCAAAATCATTCCAATCGGTGGCGAGATATGGAATACCACTGGTGGGATGTGCTTCATACATGGTAGGTCGCGCCGCAGCTAATCCGGTATCCTGTTTTTGCCAAAATGGTGATGATGCACTCAACGCAATTAAATGCGGCACAAAGCGCAAAAAGAAATGATTATACCGCATGCATGCATCTGCATCATGCATACCAATATGCACATGCAAACCATAAACCGCCATTCTGCGAATTAACCACTGATTGCGATCCATTAAATCCTGATAGCGTTTTCCTGCGCTGGTAATTCTATCCTGATATATCGCTAACGGATGTGTGCCCGTGCCGGCAAATGCAATATTATTTTTTTCGGCATAGGCTTTTACATCAATGAGTGAAGCAGATAAATCGGCATTTGCTTCATGTACGTTGTTACAAATTCCTGTTACAATTTCCAGAGTGCTGCGAAACATTTCCTTCGCCAGTTTGGGCGATTGTATAGCGTGCATAATTTCACTGCTACGCGGAATCAATGTCAATCGCTCTGCATCGAGCACCTGCAATTCCATTTCCACCCCTAGGGTAAGATGCTGTTCGTTTTGTTTAAATGTTAATGGCATGTCGCATGTCAATTTACAGATGAAAAAATCGGGGAAACATGTGCGGACAACCAGGGTCCAATACCTTTCGGCAAAACGAGCGCAAAACGCACCCGAAAGCAACCACTCAAATCGTGTTGCGGTGTGTGTTGGCTAAAATAGTAAAAATGCGGCGCTAATCCAAATCCTTTTTGATGGGGTTGAAAATTATGTAACTAGTTGACAATCAACTGTTTATGTGTTTTGGATGGGCGGGTTTCGGTTGATTAGGCTGTTTATAGCCGGGAAGACTGTAAGGCGGTAAGAGGGTGGGAGGGGAATACAGTGTGTTGGTGGTAGGATTAGCGTTATTGCGTCCACATCTCCATGTTCCACGTGACACCAACTTACCGTCTCCCGGTCTTCCCGGCTGCTCGCCACACGGCGGGGCATAAAAAACATTATATAAGCAAATGCCTATCCAAAACTCCATCTGCGCACCTCTGCGGAAATCTGCGGGAGACAAATGGGTTTTATTGAAGGGCTGTATGTGAACCTCACCCCCTTGCCCCCTCTCCATGAATGGTAGAGGGGGGATTAATTTATGTTGGGATTATATTTTTTTCTTCTATTCAACTTCTTTCTGCACTCTTCCTGTCTTTCAGCCTTTCCGCCTGCCCGCCACACGGCGGGGCATAAAAACCACTATTAAAAACATAAAAGCCAATACTCCTCAAAACTCCATCTGCGCACCTCTGCGGAAATCTGCGGGAGATAATTGGGTTATATTGAAGAGCTGTATGTGAACCTCACCCCCTGGCCCCCTCTCCATGAATGGAAGAGGGGGGATTAATTTGTGTTGAGAGTATATTTTTTCTTCTATTCAAATTCTTCCTTGCCTCACCCCTCCCTCTCCCCACACCTCCTACGTCGGAGCGGCAAGCCTCCTTACGTCATGGAGAGGGCGATACAGTTATGTTTCTAAAGTCTCATTCGGTTGAATCACAAAATTAGTTTCGAAATATGCAGGCATACTTGCACACTCCCCCACTCCCACACATGCATTTCACGTCGACACGTCGGCACGTCGACACGTCGAAACCCTGAATTGTTCCACGTGAAACATGTGATTTTTATTTGCATCCGACTTTCCTTGCCTCACCCCTCCCTCTCCCCACATCTCCTACGTCGGAGCGGCAAGCTTCCTGTCGTCATAGAGAGGGCGATACAGTTTTGTAACAATCACACTTTAAGGTTGAATCAAACTCTTAATCCCAAAAATATCTGCACACTTGCACACTCTCTCACTCCCACACTTGTATTTCACGTCGGCACGTCGACACCCTGAATGGTTCCACGTGAAACATGAACATTTTGTTTCCATTCGGCCTTTCTTTCCTCACCCCTCCCTCTCCCCACACCTCCTACGTCGGAGCGGCAAGCTTCCTGTCGTTATAGAGAGGGCGATACTGCTAAGTTTCTAAAGGCTCATTCGGCTGCATCAGAAAATGAGTTTCGAAATGTTCCCGCACACATGCACACCCTCTCACTCCCACACTTGCATTTCACGTCGACACCTTGAATTGTTCCACGTGAAACATGAGATTTTCATTTGCATCCGACTTTCCTTGCCTCACCCCTCCCTCTCCACTCCTACCGTCATGGAGAGGGCGATACAGTTGCGTGCTTATAAGATTATTTGGTTGAATCAGAATCTTAGTCCCGAAATGTGCTCGCAATTGCATTCCACGTCCGAACGTCCGCACCCTGCATTGTTCCACGTGAAACATCCCATGACCACAAGAACACCTGAACACATGAACACCTCAACACCTGAACACATTTCGTAACTTTGCACCTCATGTTCAAAGAATACGATGTCATAGTAGTAGGTGCCGGTCATGCCGGATGTGAGGCGGCGGCAGCTGCGGCCAATATGGGGTCGAGTGTGTTGTTGGTGACGATGAATATGCAAACTATTGCCCAGATGAGCTGCAACCCTGCTATGGGTGGGGTGGCTAAGGGGCAGATTGTGCGGGAGATTGATGCTTTAGGGGGGTATTCGGGAATTGTGACGGATAAAACTGCTATTCAGTTTCGGATGCTGAACAGCTCTAAAGGTCCCGCAATGTGGTGCCCGAGGGCGCAGAGCGATAGGATGATGTTTGCCAATGAGTGGCGGCTTATGCTGGAGCGGACACCGAATGTCGACTTCTGGCAGGATATGGTGAGCGGACTCCTGGTTAAGGATGGACGGGTTTGTGGGGTGCGCACCGGGATGGGGATAGAAATCCATTCGAAAGCAGTGGTGCTTACCAACGGCACCTTCCTGAACGGACTTATTCATATAGGTGAAAAACAATTCGGTGGTGGTCGCGCGGCGGAAAAAGCGGCTACAGGTATTACCGAACAACTTATAGAACTGGGCTTTGAAGCCGGTCGAATGAAAACCGGAACGCCGCCCAGGGTGGATGGAAGAAGCCTGAACTACGACCTGATGGAGGAACAACCCGGTGATACCAATCCGCAAAAGTTTTCCTTTACAGATACAAAACCCCTCAGCAAACAGCGCGCCTGTCATATTACCTATACATCCGACAAAGTGCACGATATCCTGAGAACGGGTTTCGAGCAGTCGCCTATGTTTTCAGGCAGGATTAAAGGGCCCGGACCACGGTATTGTCCGAGTATAGAAGATAAAATAGAAAGATTCGCCTCGCGCGAACGCCATCAGATATTTGTGGAGCCTGAGGGATGGGATACCGTTGAAGTATATATTAACGGGTTCTCTACCAGCTTGCCGGAGGATGTGCAATATAAAGCGCTTAAAGCTATTCAGGGCTTTGAAAACGTGAAAATGTTCCGCCCGGGATATGCCATTGAATATGATTACTTCCCACCGGTGCAGCTCAACCATACGCTCGAGACGCGACTGGTAAAAAACCTGTTCTTTGCCGGACAAATAAACGGCACTACAGGATATGAAGAAGCTGCTTGTCAGGGACTGATGGCCGGTATCAACGCCCATCTCGCTGTTCGTGAGGAGGCTCCATTTATTATCGACCGCTCGGAAGGGTATATCGGTGTATTGGTGGATGACCTGATTAACAAGGGCACAGAAGAACCTTACCGCATGTTTACTTCAAGGGCCGAATACCGCGTGTTGCTGCGTCAGGACAATGCTGATATCCGCCTCACCCCGCGTGCACATGCCATTGGTTTAGCCTCTGATGCGCGACTGGAACGCGTGCGTCAAAAGGAAGCTGCAGCTGAACACCTGATCAAATTCCTGCGCGAAACGGGCGTTGACCCTGATATGGTTAATGCCGCCTTAGAAAACAAACAAAGCGCTCCTATCCGCCAGAGAGCCAAACTCGCCCTGCTGCTGAGCAGACCCCATATCGAACTCAGCGATCTGATAGGTCTCCATCCGGATATCGACCGTGTGCTCCTGCAGTATGAACCCGAATTCCGCGAACAGGCTGAAATTACCATCAAATATGAGGGCTATATCCAAAAGGAAAAAGAACTGGTAGATAAGATGCAACGCCTGGAACATATCCTGATCCATGAAAGCATCGACTATACCACCATGCACTCCATAAGCTCCGAAGCCCGAGAAAAACTTAACCGCGTAAAACCGCGCACCCTCGGACAAGCAAGCAGAATCAGCGGCGTTTCTCCATCCGACATTGCGGTGCTTATGGTACATATCGGTCGCTGAACATGCGGATACCGAAATGTAAAAACAAAGCGTTCTATCCTATAATAATTACCAATATATATGGAATTTTGAAGCCCTGTTTTTTGGGAAGAATGACTATGTTGAAGCCCCTGCCCTTTCGTCTTGCAACCCCTTACACCTATATATTATATAGCATGCTGCTTTTAGGCTGGGGCTGCGCTAATGTGGTAACACCCTCCGGCGGCGAAAAAGATGTGATGCCTCCAACTGTCATTTCCTATGTTCCGGATAGCGCCGCAACCGGTTTCGAAAGCAAAGAAATTCGCATTCAGTTTGATGAGTATATTCAATTAAATGATGTGTTTAATCAGGTACTGATTTCACCTCCACTCAACAATCAACCGGCATTTAAACTGAAAGGAAAAACATTAATTATTTCTATAAGCGATACATTAAAAGTCAACACAACATATACCATCAATTTCGGTCAAGCAATTAAAGATTTAACCGAAGGAAACATATTAGATAATTTTACATATGTTTTTTCAACCGGCGCAACGGTAGATTCTCTGCAAATAAGCGGAACCGTAACGGATGCCGTTACCACAAAACCATTAGAAAAAATTTATGTCGTAGTTTATCAGGATGCTATCGATACAGCATTTACAACTACACGACCGTATTATTTTGCACGCACAGATAAAAATGGCAACTGGTCCATTAAAAATATGCGACAAGGTACATATTCAGTCTTCGCATTAGAAGACATGAATTTTAATTATTTCTACGATTTACCGAATGAGCGCATTGCCTTTTCGGATTCACTGATTCAGCTGCAACAAAATATTTCCGGACTCCGGTTGAATCTGTTTTCAGAAAACAAACTTCGTCCGCAATTACAAGATATAAAATCAACCCGATACGGATTAACACGCATCACATTTACTGCACCGGTAACAACACCGGATATTGCTTACACCGGTACAGACACCTCCGCCGAATATCTCTATAAAAATATAAGTGGTGATACGCTGTATTTCTGGAAAACAAATTATGCGCTCGACTCGCATCAATTACATATAGCATTTGATACAACGAGCATCAACAGAACGGTTGCCATTAAAACCTTGCCGAAAGACACCGTGTTTTCACGTCAGAAAAACACGTTCACGCATAATGTGAGTACCCTCAGCAAATCGTCGAAAGCGCCTGCCGACTGGGATCCGGGGAAAGCTATTCGCTTACAGTTTTATAATCCCATTGCGCAGATACGTAAACCCGTAGCCATTTATCAGGACTCCATATTAATAGGAAACATGGAAGTAGTTACGGATACTCTAGATCCGCGTTATGTTTACCTGCAATATCCGTTTGCAACAGATAAACAGTATCAAATTTATATTCCGGAATCCGGCTTTACAGATATATTTGGATTATCGAATCCGGCAGATACCCTTTCCTTGAACATCAGAAAAGAAGATGCCTATTCTACATTGACCATTTTATTAACAAACAAAACCGACGCGCCTTTACATATTGCTTTAACAAAATTCGATGGCACTATTGTAGAAACGTGGAACATTCCGGTTGCAGATTCTAGCAATACACCAGTAAGCTTAAAACAAAAATATTTATTACCTGGTATTTATCGCATTCAGGCGGTGATAGATACAGATAATAATCAAACATTCACGACAGGAAATTTATCTGAACGTAAACAACCCGAACGCACGCTCTATTATAAAACGGATCAAAATTTGCGCGCCAATTGGGAAAATGAAATTGAGTGGGTGCTCGAAAAATAAACAGTTGTGCGCAGCATTCGTAAAATCATTTACCACAAAAGCGTACTGGAACGACAACTGTAAGGGCAAAACACCGACATTCTCCCAACCCCCAAAAAAGCATTTGGGTGTAAAAATTCGACCTCCGGAAATGGGGCTATTTTCAACGAAAAAGAATTCCGCGACACAGTGGTTAAAAAACAATGTGCGTTTCCTATAAGGCAAATAAACGCATAATTTGGGCAGATGCGTTAAAATAAATCCGGAATAGCCTCTTTACAATAGCCGATGCCAAATTTTTGCAAACACCAGTTTTGCAACTCACTTAATTCTTCGCCGAGTAGTTTTTTGATGGCTTTGTAGTATTCGGCTCTGAAAAGTGATTTATCGAAACTTACTTTTTCAAGGATCATTTTGAAATATTCGAGCATCGTCATAATCGACCACTTTTAATTATATATAAAACGGGACTGCGGGTGCAAATGTTGCACTTTATTCAGGTTTAACATTTATGACAATTCCACATTTTGACATGGATTTTACCAGAGACTGGACACTACTATGAAATATTACCTGTAAGTCTGTAAATTTATAGCTCCTTAACTCTATTGTGATGCGATCTGTATACACTACTTTACTCCTCCTTGTTAGCACATTAACCGTTCGCGCTCAGATTATTGCCTTTCCGGATACGAGCATTTGTCCGGGCGACCCGGTAACGCTCGGCTCTGAATTGGTTGATATCTGTGCGAACTGCTACACCTATGAAGAAATTCCTTTTGCGCCCGAACCGATTGGCGGGGTTACCATTACGATGGTAGACGATACCTATATCGGGCCTTATGATATTGGATTTGATTTTTGCTTTTTCGGCACCTACTACGATCAATTCTATTTGTGTTCCAATGGATGGATCAGCTTTGTGACACCCGGCGGTGCATGGGCTTCTAACTGGACGCCTGACGGTCCAATTCCAGATGCGGCGGGCGACGTGCCAAAGGCTGCGATTATGGCTCCGTGGACAGACTGGCATACGGGTTTGTGTACCGACTGTATTCACTATGAAACTATTGGTGTAGCACCAAACAGAAAAATTGCTATTACCTGGGAGGAAGTGCCATTGTTTAGTTGCACAGATGAGTTAGGCACATTCCAGATTGTATTATACGAAACCACCAACTGGGTTGATAATCACTTTACAGATGTGATGATTTGTCCCGATTGGGATTTAGGTATCGCCACCCAGGGGATGCATAATGAAAACGGCACACTGGCTTATACGGTTACGGATAGAAATGCAACTGCATGGGAAGCGCATGATGAATCATGGCGTTGGTATACCAGTGATATAGCCTGGTATGATGAAGACGGCGTTTTAATTGGCACAGGTCCGGAAGTGGATGTTGCGCCTGAGTACACTACTACTTATACACTGGTGCAAACTTTGTGTGACGGAACCTCTTATACAGATGACGTAACTGTAGAAGTAGGCGCTGAATTAACGGTTGACAGCCTGATTGTAGATGTAAGTTGCGGTGGCGCAGGCGATGGCTCAATTGAAGTTGATATTTCCGGTGGTTTAGAACCCTATACCTACGAATGGAGTACCGGTGCAACAGGTGTAACAGAAATTGGTGATCTGGATGGCGGCACCTACACAGTAACCGTTACCGAAGCCGGTGGTTGTCACCGCACCTACACCTTTACCGTAGAAGAACCCGAAACACTAACAGCCGATGCTATCAATATTGAAGACAATCCATGTTTCGATTATGAAGAAGGTTATGCTGAAATTGATGTAGATGGCGGCACCGTTCCATATTCTTATAGTTTAGACGGCGGCACTTCAACACTCATTAATGAGTTTGATAACCTTCCGGCGGGTGATTACACCGTAACTGTGACAGATGCAAGCGGATGCGAAACCACCGTTGATTTCACGATTACAGAACCTATCCTGTTTACTGCAGATTTAACCGCTTCTGATATGAGCATTCTAGGTGGTCAACCGGTAATTATTACCCTTACAACCAGTCTGCCCGATATCGTAAGCACAAGCTGGGATCCGGATATTGCTTTAATTGACCCAAGCACTGTGGTGGTTGACACGCCATTTACAACAACCACTTACTACGTAACTGTAACAAACGATATGGGTTGTGTGGCCACTGATTCGATTACGATTATTGTGGACGTAGTGCCTGAAATTTTCTTCCCTACTGCATTTAGCCCGAATGGCGACAATGTAAATGATATTTTCTTTGGCAATGGATACAACGTATCAGACTATCACCTCACCATTTATAACCGCTGGGGCGAAGTCATGTATACTTCCGAAGTATTTAGTCCGGGTATCGGCTGGGATGGAATGGTAGAAGGGAACGAGCAGGAAATCGGCACCTACATTTGGCAGGTGAGTGCAAAATTTGGCGACGGACAGGAATATGCCGCAACCGGTAACTTCACCCTCGTTCGATAACATATTATGAATTTCTTATATGCATTATGGTTTCACATAATGCATATAAGGGTTTCAGCCAATTCAAACCTGTTTTCCCGTCTACAAAAAAATAGCACAATTTCGCGCATTTTGTGACATGGAATTTTCACTGTTTCTTGTCCAAAGAATCTGTAATAATCCGTTCAGATAAATTTGTTGACAGATTGTGAATTTCGGCGGGAAGGCTTATCTTTGCAGTCCCAAATTAATGTGTGATGAAAAGGACGTTTCAGCCTTCAAAAAGGAAAAGAAAAAATAAGCATGGTTTTCGTGAGCGCATGAAAACCAAGGATGGCCGTAAAGTATTGGCCCGTCGCCGCCGTAAAGGCCGCAAAAAACTGACTGTTTCTGACGAAAGAACGATCAACCAATAATACCCCGCGTGTCATCCGCGCCCCAAAGCCGGGTGCCACTTTGCATAAGTCAGAGCGACTGTGCCGGGAACAAACTATTGCCTCGCTGTTTTCAGCGGGGCTTCGTTTTTTACATCACCCGATACAGGTAATCTATTTACCAATCCAGCTAGAGGAGCCAGTTCCTGCCCAATTTTTATTTTCCGTATCTGCGCGTAAATATCCGCATGCGAGCGACCGCAACAGAGCAAAACGATTAATGCGGGAAGCCTTCAGGCGGAACAAAAATATCCTCTACAACGTATTAGATAAACAGGAAGCACAATACGCCGTTGCGTTTGTGTATATCGGTAAAACGCTAACAACTTTTAACGAGGTTGAACATAAAATACAAGTAGCTTTAGGCACGTTAGCAGAACACATACAAAAAAAGGTTAACCAGCAGCAACACCCGCATACGTGAATCTATTTTCTTATATCATTATTATTCCGGTAAAGGTGTATCAATGGTTAATTTCGCCACTGCTGCCAAACAGTTGTCGATATACGCCAACCTGCAGTCAATATATGCTCGAAGCTGTTAAAAAATATGGTCCGCTGAAAGGCACCTGGTTGGGCATAAAACGTTTATCTCGTTGTCACCCCTGGGGCGGACACGGTTATGATCCACTTAAATAACAAATACTTCATTATTCAACCCTGATTTACTGTAGATATTATGCGTCGAATCATCCGGAATAAATTCATGGTAACCCTTATTGGGGTGGCTACTATTTTTATCGGCACCTCTGCTGTTGCCGGTGCTGATTTATTTGAAGTAGGTAAAAACATCGACATCTTTACTTCTGTCTATAAAGAATTAAATACATTTTATGTAGATGAAGTAGACCCAAATAAACTCATGCGTACCGGTATTGATGCGATGCTGGAAAGTTTAGATCCTTATACCAATTACATTTCAGAAGCAGAATTAGAGGGATATAAATTTCAGATTACCGGAAATTACGGAGGCATTGGCGCCAGCATACGACCTATTCATAAACAGGCAACCGTGGTAGAATTATACCCGGGTTTTGCTGCCGAAAAAGCAGGATTGAAACCTGGCGATGTGCTGATTGAAATTGACGGAAAAAAATTAACAGAAGAAAATAATGAATCCATCAGTGAATTATTAAGAGGTTCTCCCGGCACTTCCGTTCAGGTTAAAATAAAACGCCCCTATACCGATGAAGAGTTGAGCTTCAGCATTATGCGGGAAGATATAGATGTTAAAAATGTACCTTATTACGGGTTTGTAGAAGATGGAATTGGATATATCATTCTCGCTCAATTTACAGAAGACGCCGGCTTACATGTTGGCAATGCACTGAAAGATTTGCGCGCACAAAACCCGAATATGCGCGGACTCATTCTCGACCTGAGGGGCAACCCCGGAGGATTATTGCGTGAGGCAGTAAATGTATCCAACGTATTTATTGAGAAAAATCAGGAAATATGCAGCACCCTGGGTAAAGTGAAAGAGTGGGATAAAACATTTAAAACATTAAACAATCCGGTTGATGCCGAAATTCAATTAGTGGTGCTCACCAACAATTCATCTGCATCCGCTTCCGAAATTGTTGCCGGAGCTGTGCAGGATTTAGACCGCGGTGTAATTGTAGGACAAAAAAGCTATGGAAAAGGATTGGTGCAAACTACCAGAGATATTTCATTTAATACAAAACTGAAATTAACTACTGCCAAATATTATATCCCAAGTGGCAGATGTATTCAGGCTTTAGATTACAGTCACAGAAATCCGGATGGCAGCGTAGGTAAAGTGCCGGATTCTCTCAAAACAGCTTTTCAAACGAAAAACGGCCGCACTGTTTACGACGGCGGTGGCATTGATCCGGATATGCTGGTAACACCTGAAGAGTATAAAGATATTACGGCCAGTCTGATTACCAAGAGTCTTATTTTTTTATACGCTGTAAAGTATCAGCATGAACACCCGGAAATTGGTGATGCAAAAAATTTCAAACTGACAGATGCCGAATATGATGCATTCGTAAATTGGCTTGCCGATAAAGAGTATAACTACACAACCAATACAGAACGCACCTTAGAAGCACTGGAAGCCAATGCTAAAGACGATGCGTATTTTTCTACCATTAAGCATGATATTGACCATTTACGGGAAACCATTTCGAACGATAAGAAAAACGATTTGTATAAATACAAAGAAGAAATTCGTGCAGAGTTAGAAATGGAAATTGCCTCACATTATTACAATGAAAAAGGCCGTATAGAAGTGAGTTTCGGTTATGACCCGGATTTAAAACAAGCTATTGAGATTTTACAAAACACATCAACTTACAACAAACTCCTTCAAGGTCAATAATTACAAAAATTGCCTGCAATTCTGACACATCAAATGAAACGATTAGTATACTTTTTAATTGCAACCGCATCCCTATCCGCATCCGCGCAAACGCCCCTGATTACTTCCATGCAGGAACATATACGTTTCCTGAGTGATGATAAACTGGAAGGTCGTGCAACCGGCTCACAAGGAGAACAACTCGCGGCGGGATATATAATGGCAGCATTTTCCCAATATGGATTATTGCCTGCGGGAGATGATAACACCTATTTGCAATCCTTTGAAGCCCGTGCAGGAAAAAAGCCGGGGAAAAATAATTTTATTATGGCGAAAGGATTGTATCCAATGGATGATCGCCTGTATCCGCATCCCATGTCTGCAAATGGAACCGTTACCGGCACGATACAAAAGGTTGGCTATGGTATTTCAGCACCGGCATTATCTTACGACGATTATGAAAACATAGATGTAACAGGAAAAATTGTGTTGATGCAAACATCATCTCCTGATGGTACACATCCACATAGTAAGTATATTGAATATAACGACGAGCGCAAAAAAATTCAGACAGCTGCAGCAAAAGGTGCTATTGGGGTTATCCTGTATAATACCGATGAAAATTATACATTACCCGCGGCAGATTATCGTCGCAATGTAACAGCAGAATCTATCCCGGTATTTATTATTGATGCTGAAACCGCTGACAAATTATCGATGTACACAGGACCGCTTACCTTAAGTACAGATTTACAGGAAGAAGTGCGCATCGGTCATAACGTAATAGGATATATTGATAATCATGCGCCCACGACAATTGTAATCGGAGCACATTATGATCACTTAGGTCATGGTGAAATTGAAGGTTCATTATATCGGGGAGAAGCAGCTATACATAACGGGGCCGACGATAACGCCAGTGGTATTGCCATGTTACTTGAATTAGCAAAAACACTCAGCAGAGATACGCTCACGCATAACAATTATATGTGTATTGCTTTCAGTGGTGAAGAAATGGGATTGTTTGGCAGTAAAGCATTTGTGCATTCACCTTTAATGCAGCAATACACCTTTAACTACATGCTGAATTATGATATGGTGGGTCGCATGGATACAACGCATGCACTAATTATTAATGGTGCGGGAACCAGTACTGATTGGAGTATAATCCAGCAAATAGCTGAACAACCCTTACACATCACCACAACCGAAAGTGGAATAGGGCCAAGTGATCAAACCTCATTTTATTTAAGTGATATTCCGGTTTTACATTTTTTCACCGGCTCACATGCTGATTACCATAAGCCAAGTGATGATGAATCGTTGATTAATTATCCGGGCATGGAATTAGTATATACGTATAGTGTAGATCTGATTGGCGCTTTAGATGACAACGGTAAAATTAATTTTACCAAAACCAAGGACAGCAACAATGAAAATACACCGCGATTTACTGTAACATTGGGTATTGTGCCCGACTATGCTTACACGGGTAAAGGTATGCGTGTTGATGGTGTAAGTGATGGTAAGCCCGCACAAAAAGCAGGCATTCAGGCGGGAGATATCATTGTTAAACTCGGAGCCTTTGATGTGACAGATATGATGGCCTACATGACATCACTTTCAAAATTCAGTAAAGGTCAGTCAACATCGGTAACCATTATGCGTAACGAAACTTTACTGGAACTGCCTGTTCAATTCTGATTGGCTTATATATTACACATAGAAACATCCAGTCCGGTATGCAGCGTCAGTATAGCGTATGCGGGTAAAACGATATCGGCATACACATCTGATGTTCAGCAAGATCATATTCGCGGAATTGCGCAATATATTCAGCAGGTTTGTGACATTGCGCAAATATCCCTGCAGCACATACAGGCAGTAGCGATTAGTGCCGGTCCGGGTTCATACACCGGATTACGCATTGGCACCAGTATCGCGAAGGGAATATGTCACGCGTTAAACATTCCCTTAATAACCATATCTACGCTGGAAGCTATGATAGACGGCGTTAAATCTATGTATGCAGACAGAGATGTGGTTTTTTGCCCTTTACTGGATGCCCGCAGGATGGAAGTGTATACCATGGTTGGAACTGCAACACATGAAACCCTTGTTGCACCGCATGCCTATGTGATCGCTGCTCCGGCATTTACTTTTTTACCGGAAAACAGGCAAACTATTTGTTTTGGCAGTGGGTTAACAAAAAGTTTATCCTATCTACCCGCACATGCTGAAGCATTTACCGCTTACAATCCATCTTCTGAACATCTTCATTCATTAGCATTTCAGCAATTTTCGATGGGTATTTTTGCTGATTTACCTTATTTCGAACCAGAATACCTCAAGGAATTTTACACCCCTGCAAAAAAACACGCAGATAAGTGACCAAAGTATTTGTTTATTTACGCCTGAATTTATAGTTTTGATATCGAAGGTTGAGTGGGTATCGTGACTAAAACTAACTAACATGCCCGCTATTCATATTAGTAAATTACTCACCGACTCCGGTGATGAAATCAGATTGGATTACAATAATCTGCGAAAGACATTATTAGTCATTCGTTCGGTTAATCATAAGATACGTCAGCAGATGATTCATTTGTTGACGGAACATCCGCGTTTAACAGTTACAGAAATGTATTTGAAGATGCGGTTAGAACAATCTATTGCCTCACAACATCTCGCCATTTTGCGGCGCAGTAATATCGTAACCACTAAGCGTATTGGAAAATGCGTGTATTATTCCTTGAATAAAGACAGATTAGAAAACATCGGTTCATTAATCAAAGAATTAGCAAAAGAAGATGCCAAAGGATAATGTAATATTCGATAATGTGCAATCTATGGAATTGCGCGAATCGCTGCTGATTATGCGGGCGATTACGCATCCGTTGCGTTTAAAGATTATTTCATTTATCGACAAACATCGTTCGGTGAGTGTACACAAATTATATACCGGATTAAATCTGGATCAAAGTATTGCTTCCCAGCAGTTACACATACTCCGCAGTGCTAATCTCGTGCGCACACAAAGGGAAGGGAAATTTGTTTACTACCAAATCAACTACAATACTCTGGCGAGAGTAAATGGGTTAATAGAGGAGTTTCGGAAGAAATAATTTTTTTTTAAAATTCAAAATGCAGAGGCCTGGAAGACTGGAAGGCGGTAAGAAATTCCTTATTAGTTATTCCTTATTCCTCATTCCTTTTCCACCATTCACAATCCCGCTTTTGCTGAAATTTCGAGCATGCGTTGGATGCTTTGCCTTGCTTTGGATATTGTAGGTTCCGGGATGTTGATTTCCGGGAGTTCGTAGCGCAGGTTCAGATAGATTTTTTCGAGGGTGTTGCGTTTCATGTGCGGACAATCATTGCAGGCGCACATATTATCCGGAGGTGCAGGTATAAATGTTTTGTGCGGGGCAGATTTTTGCATCTGGTGGATAATACCCGTTTCAGTTACCACGATAAAGGCTTGAGCTGAGTCGTTTGTGGCATATTTCAACAATCCGGTTGTAGAACCGATAAAATCGGCGATAGCCAGAACAGGCTCTTCACATTCGGGATGTGCGATAATTTTTGCATCCGGATGCTGGTGTTTGAGTTTGGTAATACGTTCCAGAGAGAAAATTTCGTGCACCATGCAGGACCCATCCCATAAAACCATCTTTCTACCCGTTTTCTTTTCAATGTAACGGCCCAAATTCTTATCCGGGGCAAAGATGATAGGCTGATCAGCCGGAAGGCTCTCAACGATTTTAACAGCGTTACTGGAGGTGCAGATAATATCGCTCAGTGCTTTTATCTCCGCTGTGCAATTAATATAGCTGATCACCGTATGTCCAGGATGGGCTTCAATAAACTTTTTGAATAATACCGGTGGACAAGAGTCGGCCAGGGAACAGCCTGCTTTTGCATCCGGCATAACTACTTTTTTACCCGGATTCAGAATTTTGGCTGTTTCAGCCATAAAATGCACCCCTGCAAATACAATGATATCCGCCTGTGTTTTTTCGGCTTGTTGAGCTAAACCGAGACTATCACCAATATAATCGGCAATATCC
Source organism: Bacteroidota bacterium (assembly GCA_029571985.1). Lineage (GTDB taxonomy): Bacteria > Bacteroidota > Bacteroidia > Chitinophagales > BACL12 > UBA7236. The sequence goes on from JAKQVC010000214.1 coordinate 19,834, forward strand.
TGAATATCTGCCTCCTGATAATAGTGAGCGAGGATTACCGCATTCTTTTCGCGCTTTAAACGGGCGATTTCGGCAAACAAATCTAATTGCGGATCCACCTCAACATCCAAAAATCCGGTTCTGTCGAGTTTTGCGATATCCACAGCTTTCCCTTCTACTATTATCATGAATATATTTTTATAAGTACATAAAGAATCATCATCGTACGTGTGTAAACGTGGAAAACTGTTCATCCACATTATTGCTATTTAGGTTATCCATACTTTATATGGTTGTACCAACAGGTTGTTAACAGCTGAGGTTCACCATAAATGGGCAAATCCACGTTTCTGCGCACAATGTGTGTACAAAATTAACAGAATAACTTTTTCGCCGTCAACATTTCATGCACGTATATAAGGTGTTTGTACGAGGGCATGTATTCCACAGAAAACCCCGGTGGAAATTTGTGACGGTTAATTACACACCAGTTATCCATACGTTTGCACACTTCATTCACTGTGAATCCACAGGGGTGAGGGGTGAAAAGTGAGTGGCTTTCGTGGTGTCAATTAATATCATTGTATTCCATGTATCCCAGGACGAGGTCGATTTGCATTCGTCTCACCATTTAATGAAGGAATAAGGAATAAGGAATAAGGAATAAGGAATGAGGAATGAGGAATAAGGAATAATTGCATGCCGCTCTTGCGTATCAGCCAGGTTGTACGCCACACCCCCCCTTCGACGAAGTCGATTTCCTGCATTCGTCTCACTACTCACTACCTTTTTAGAGGAATAAGGAATAATGAATAAGGAATAATTGCATGCCGCTCTTGCGTATCGGCTAGATTGCTTCGCCCCACCCCCTCGACGAAGTCGATTTGCATTGTCTCACTACTCACGTCTCACTACTCACTACTTTTTAGAGGAATGAGCTTTTCCTGACTTATCTTTACTGCATGCGGATAGGCTTGTTTTTTGGTTCATTTAACCCGGTGCATACCGGTCACCTGATTATAGCCAGCTATTTTGCCGAAAACACAGACCTGCAGCAGGTTTGGTTTATTGTGAGTCCACAGAATCCTTTTAAGGATAAAAGCAGTCTGCTCGACGAAAAACACCGCTTATACATGGTGAACCTGGCGGTAGAAAACAACTACAAGTTACAGGCATCCAATATTGAATTTCACTTGCCACAGCCGAGTTACACCATACATACGCTCACCTATCTCGGGGAAAAATATCCGGAACACACCTTTGTGTTGCTGATGGGAAGCGATAATCTGCCTTCGCTGCACAAATGGAAGCAGGCAGAGGTTATTATGGAACGGTACCCCATATATGTATATATGCGTCGCGGCATTGAGCAACTACCCGCAGAGGTAAAAGGCGATGTGCGTCTGTTTGAGCTGCCATTGCTGGATATCAGTTCCACACTGATCAGGCAATACATCAGGGAGGGTAAATCAATCCGCTATCTCGTGCCTGAAAACGTATTTGATTACCTGCAGGAAATGCGGTTTTACCGATAAATTGGGCTGTTTTAACCGCTAAACGGAACAATTACCCCCATTTAGTCGTAAATTTGAAAGGGTTCAGGCATGCATAAACTCTTAGGCATAGGTATTTGGTTGATTGTATTCGTCAACACAGGGCTGAGTCAGTCATACGACAAGTCGATTAAAGGCGTGTGGTTGAGTGAAGACAAGCGGTGTAAGGCGGAGATTTATGAGAAGAATGGAAAATTTTACGGAAAAATAACCTGGTTATTTGAGCAAAACGACCCGAAAACCGGCAAACCCAAGCTCGACACCAATAACCCGGATGCCTCAAAGCGCAACAGACCGTTAATCGGACTCACTGTTTTATGGGACTTTACCTATAAAGATGGTTATTGGCAGAACGGCTATATCTATAATCCCCGCTCTGGGAATGTATATGATTGTGATGTCTGGCTGGAGGGTAAAGATGTTTTGGTGCTACGCGGTTACTGGGGAGTCATTTACCATACCGAAAAATGGACCAGGGTTAAGTAATCTAGACCCGTTAGCACCGGTTTCCTGCCTCCGGATGTGTTGTTGCGACTGACATACAGCCGATTCGAAAGGAATTGGCATACTTTTTTCTTGTTAGGAGGAGTTGTATATTTAGCTGAAATTCAAGAGAACATGCGATATCTGATAACATTGACACTGGCGCTGTGTATGGTTTCTGCACAGGCACAAACGAATTGGCAGGATAATATTTTGGGTGGATGGATAAATGGAGATAAGGATGCCAAGGTGGAGATTTATAAAAAAGATGGCAAATACTATGGTAAAATCACCTGGTTGCGCAATCCGAACGAAGATGATGGCACACCAAAGGTTGATGATGAAAATCCGGATGAAACCAAGCGCGCTACACCCATTATGGGCTTAGTCATACTGAAAAACTTCACTTTCGAGGAAGGGATGTGGAAAGGCGGAACGATATACGACCCTAAAAACGGCAAAACATATAAATGCGAAATGTGGCTCGATGAAAAAGAGTTGAAAATAAGAGGCTATGTTGGTCCGTTATTTAGAACAGAAACATGGACCAGGCCTAAATAAAACAGAGGCGCATGAAAACAACCCTCACTACTAAAGCGCTAACCATCATTTTTTTTATAGGCATGATTTCTACATATGTAGCCTATAGTATGGGTGTGTTTGATCCGCAAAAAACAAAAAAATCGGGAGGTAATCCTATTCCGTCGAAAAGTCTGCTGGCAAATGAGCTTTTTCATCCTACAGATACACCTCCGGCAAATGAGGCCGTGCAAGTGCATATGGATAGCGAACAGTTTTATATTATGATGTCATCCAAAACACTCTTTCCCGCCCCACAAATGTCGACCTTGCGCGCCGACCCAAAAATGCTGACCCTGCTCGCAGACACGAATTTGAGCGATGTAGAAAAAGAAGTTAAAATGGTGGAAATATATCAACAATCCAATCAACAAATAAACGCGCCGCCAAAAACAGATTCACTGCATAAATAAAATATCGGCTGTATATGCAATATTTACATTTCATTGGCTATACAGGATTGAGTTTAGTATTTCTTGCACTTGCTTTTATACCCATTGAACGTGTATTTCCTGCTAAACCAGGACAATCTGTATTTCGACCTCACTGGCGAACAGACCTATGTTATTTTTTAGGTCAGTATTTA
>JAKQVC010000238.1 GCA_029571985.1 Bacteroidota bacterium
ACAACACGTCCATTATTAATTGCGCTCTTCAAAGAAAGAAAACCCTCTATAAGCATGTAAATTGACAGTAGGATTAAAAGTATCTTCTCAGCTATGGTTGGCATGAGTATGTTTTTAAATCATCGGTATGTTTCCGCATTAGGCACAACGTTCGGCGGTATGTGGCGTTGGCGCAGAGTCGCGGTGGCGCGTGTTTTTGCACTCGTGGTGCGATGCAGGGCTATGATGTTATTTGTTTATTCTCGCGTTGGCAAAAACCGTGACACCAGGAGGGAGCCCCCGGCGGGAGCCGGGGCGGCCTGCACCGCCATTGAAGCTCTTTCATTTTGACCTGAAGATTCTCGCGGTGCAGAAGCCAATTGCATATACCGACCTGTTAGGCCCAGGTTTATTCAGATATCACAAACTCCTTAATTGTTAAGTTGCCTCCGATATCATTATCTAGTTTAATCCAACCATATCTGTTCCCAATTTTAAATCCAAGATATTTGTTTATAGCGAAGTGGTAATTGCCAATAGGATACGATGTTGAGCGTTGGGCGTAACTTGCTAGAACAAGGTTGTTGGATGATGAGGTGGTCCACATCAGGTTGTCATCTATCAGTGTTCCAACATTCAATGAATCTGGATAGTTATTGATCCCAGATAAAGCAATTTGGGTTCCATTTGTTATGCCGAGGAAAGTCGCAGAAGTATAACCAGTCATCAATGGTGTTTGTGATTTCATGAAGAATACGTCATAACTATTATCAGCATTTAGATCCAGTGAATCCTTTTCATTTATTGAAATTGGAATTACAATATTGGGTACAATTTTGACAACATGTAGGTTATCAGTATAATTTCCGATTATTACTTCATTATTTTTATCCGGGTTACAAGCAAATAACCATGGTACTAATGCAAGGATGAGCAGTTTCTTCATGACTTTCAGTTTTGATTTGAGAATGCCCTAACTTGGGCCTAACGTTCTGGCGGTATGTTACGTTTGCGTGCCCCGACCCTTCGGAGGGGATGGCGTGGTTTTTGCCGGTCCGGCGCACGCTAGAACTTTCTTTTGATTACAAATCTATCCCGCCATTATTGTTGGACTAGGTGATCAGGATTTTTCCATTATGCACTTAATGTTCCAGAAGGAGGGGGCAAAAACCATGACAAGCATATGGAACATACCGGCCTGTTAGGAACTGTAGCGGCTTATTAATCTTTATTAA
>JAKQVC010000241.1 GCA_029571985.1 Bacteroidota bacterium
GATAGAATGAAGTTTATACAACCCGGACTCTTATGCGTGCTATTTCTTTTTGGCCTTAATCCTTCCTTTGGCCAATCTGTTAATTTAGATTCTTTACGTCAGGTAGTAAGTTTAGGAAAGGAAGATACAAATACTGTTATAGCCTATAGAGCCTTAGCTGGTACTTTAATCAGTATAAAGCCAAGAGAAGGCATTGATTATGGCTGGAAAGGCGTGGCGCTCGGTAAGAAAATTGGTTGGGATAAAGGTGTTGCCGGTTGTTACCTGAATATTGGCAATGGGTTTAATAATTTGGGCAGCTATGACACTGCTATTTTAGTATACGATACCGCTCTCGTGTATAGTAAACGGGTGGGTGAGCCAAAACGAAATGCCCTCATCTATATCAATATTGCGTCCGTACATATTTATACCGGCAAGCTGGAATTGGCCATGGAGGCAGCTTTGAAGGCCAAGCCTTATGCATTGGAATCTAACGATCCGGATCGCATTGCCAGGGTTGATATGACCATAGGTAATATTTACTATTATCAGAAGCGCTGGCATGGTGCCTACGTATATTACCAAAAGTGTTTACCTGTTTTCGAATCTTTAGGTAATGTGAGTATGGCTGCCACATCTTATCTGAATCAGGGAATCGTATTAAAAAATATGGGCAAAATGGACTCTGCACATATTTTGCTCGAGAAAGCAAAAACTATGTTTATTGAAGTCCAGGATAATGAAAAGCTCATCATTTCATACAGCAATTTGGGGTCCTTGTATCAATCAGAGCATAAGTTGGAACAAGCAGAGCAGGCATATAATGCTGCTGTCGATTTGTCGGTAGAACTGGGTGATGTAGAACAAGAGATCTTTAATAAACACTCGATTGCAGAAATTTACCTGCTTCGTAAACAGTTCGATAAAGCAGAAACGCTTTTACTTGACATCATAGAAGTTGCCCGAAGTCGGGAATACTATGAAGAATTAAGTAATATCACAGAAACCTTGTCGCTGCTCTATTCGGCAAAAGGAAATTTTGATAAAGCTTACTTGTATTTGCAGGAATATAATGTGGCAAATGATACACTCGAGGCACGCAAATCAAATGAGGTGCTCATGCGGCTTCAGGAGGAATTTGAAGCAGAACAAAAGGAACAGCAAATTAAGCTTATGGCCGCTGATGCTGATCTGAAAAGTCAGGAATTAAGACAAAATCAGTTAACCATTATATTACTTACCATTGGCATCATCTTTATCATTTTTGCGAGCGTGGTGCTGTTAAACCGGTATCGTCTTAAGCAGCAACTTAAAGATGTGCAGTTTCGCAATAAAATTGCTTCCGATTTGCATGATGATGTTGGCGCTACCTTGAGTAGTATTAAAATGTATAGTGAAATTATTAAGCGCGATTTGACTGATTTGCAGCCAAATACACTTATGTTTTTAGATAAAATCAGTGAAAACGCCGGAGAGTCAATCGCGAATATGAGTGATATCGTCTGGATGGTTAAACCCGGTGCAGATAAATTTTCCGATTTGGCGGGTCGAATGCAGGACTATGCCCAGTCCATCTGCCTGGCAAATGAAATTCAATTGGAATTAGGTCTTTTTGCCTCCAATCCGACCGAATCCCTGCCAATGGATATCAGACGTGATGTGTATTTAATATTCAAAGAAGCCGTAAACAATGCAGCAAAATACAGTGAGACTACAAAGTTGATTGTAAAGCTTACCCGCGAAGCACGTCAGATTATGCTCGTGGTTGAAGATGCGGGCAAAGGATTTGATCCAGCCCGTGTTCGCGGAAACGGACTTAATAATATGGCAGCAAGAACAAATCGATTAAAAGGCAAGTTTACCCTGAATACAAGTCCCGGTGCAGGCACAAAAGTGGAGATTGTTATACCAGTCACCTGATTGTGGCAGTTGAAGGATAGTTAAACAACGTAATTTTACCTCTATATGGATCCTATTCATGTAAGCATTTTCGAAGACAACAAACATTTGCGGGAAAGTTTGTACTATTTGATTCATGGATCACCAGGATTAACCTGCAGTGGACAACACCCCGATTGTAATGATTTGGAATTTGTACTCAACCGCGAAAAGCCGGATGTTGTGCTCATGGATATTGAAATGCCCGGGATAAATGGGATTGAAGGTGTTCGCCTGATTAAACAGCATTTTCCTGAAATTCAAGTGCTCATGCAAACTATTTTTCATGATGATGATCATATTTTTCAGGCTGTTTGTGCTGGCGCTTCAGGCTATATTTTGAAGTCAACATCGCCCGCAGGTTATATCGAAGCAATACGTGATGTTTACAATGGCGGCTCACCCATGACAGGCAGCATTGCGCGAAAAGTACTCACCTTATTTCAGCAGAAAATAACGCCGGTTAAGTCTGCTGAATATCTATTAACGCCTCGTGAAAAGGAAATTCTCGGGCATATGGTGCAGGGTTTAAGCTTTAAGATGATTGCAGAGGTTAGCGGGGTGTCTTATGAAACTGTTCGCACACATATGAAAAACATCTACACTAAACTACACGTGAACTCAAACACAGAGGCCGTTAGTAAAGCATTGCGCGAACGACTTGTAAATTAACTCACCCTATTGCGGTATTTCATGGGTTGGGCTTTCATCAGATTTTTGAGCATTAATTCACTCAAAACACTTTATGATGAAAAACCTTGTTTTATACTGCGTGCTGGCTTCAGCCCTTATTCCGCAAGCAGCACAAGCACAAACTAACTCATTCCCTGCAACAGGCAGTGCAGGTATTGGAACGATTGCACCTGTGCCCAGTGCACAACTTGAGATGCAATCAACCACTCAGGGGTTTCTTGCACCTCGAATGACTAAAACACAACGTGATGCCATCGTTTCACCGGCAACAGGATTGCTGATTTATCAAACAAATTCACAGCCTGGCTTTTATTATTTTAATGGTAGTTCCTGGACGAGCGTTGTTTCAAAAGGGGCAAATACCAGTTTGTCGAATCTGGCAGCGTCTACCAGTATTAATTCGGCATTATTGCCAAATGCAAATAACACGCTTGATCTAGGTTCATCTGTCAGAAACTGGAACGAATTATATGTGAATTCCATCAAGTTTATGGATGGAACCACCCAAACCACTGCCGGTGGCGCAGGTGGCACTTATGCTGCCGGAACAGGAATTGACATTACGGGCACAGTAATTTCCAACACAGGTGATGCGAATGCGGCTGACGATATACTCACGTCTACCATACACACAGGAGATGTTTCAGGTGTTTACAGCAACCTGCAATTAGGAACGGGTGTTGTTGGTAGTACCGAGGTTGCTGATGCATCCATATCTTCAACAGATATCGCAAATGGAACAATTGCCGCAGTTGATTTAAGTTCTATGGGTGCCGTTTCAGGTCAGGTCATGCAGTGGAATGGTACTGCGTGGATTCCTGCAACCGTTGGTGCCGGTGCAGAAACAGATCCCCAGGTTGGTGTTACTACATTAAATCTGGTGCCTAGATGGGATGGTACATCTTTAATAAATGGTGCCATTTATGATGATGGAGATAAAATTTCAGTTGGATATAATGATGGACTGTTATCATTTGCAACCGCAGCATTTTACAATCGTGAGAGCGCGTTTTCAACTGAGGACATTGCATTAAGAGGAGTTGACCAAACATTTTCTGGCGTTACTCCTACTACACACGCTTACGCTAATTTAGGGTATAATACAACCGGATTGGTTTTCCTCGATGCACCTGTTTCACATGTAGGTGTGTGGGGTAATGCTTCCAGCGTTGATAATTCAGCTGCCGTTTATGCAAGTAATACCGGAACAGCTGCTTTAGATTATGGAGTGGTCGCAAAATCTTCAGGATCAGGAACCACCAATATTGCTGTATATGCAAAAGCTTCAGGTGCAACAAATAATTATGGCCTTATTGTTCCCGATGGTGGAGGTAAATCCGGATTTAATTGGTCTAGTCCTTCTGCTCTTGTAGGTATTAAAGGTAATGGTACTGACAATGGATTCAGAATTATTGGAACTGATTTTGCTACTGATTTTATTGTGGATGAATCTGGTAGGGTAGGTGTTGCATTTGATCCTACTGTTGTTAGTGCAAAATTTTCAGTTGGTGGCTCCGGTTATTTTCAGGGAAATCTGGGTATAGGTGTTAGCGGTAGTACAAGTCCGTTAGCTGTTACAGGAACAGATGAAGTAGTAACCGTTGAAGGAACGAATCCATACATTCAATTAGAAAATGGACCAGATCAAATTGGTTATATCCGCGCAAATAGCGATGATTTTCTGATTGCAACAAATGCTGAAAATGATTTCGGTAACCTGATTTTTCGCACAAATGGTACTGACCGCATGTATATTGATGCCTCAGGAAATGTTATAATTGGCAGCACGGCAACTTCTCCAAAACCCGGATATAAATTATCAGTGGATGGTAAGGTAGTGGTTGAGGAGTTGTTTGTTCAATTATCACCTTGGCCGGATTATGTTTTTGGAAATGATTATGCGTTAATGCCATTGACGGAAGTGGAGTCATTTATCAGCCAGAATAATCATTTGCCAGGTGTGCCAGCAGCCGAAGAAATTGAAACAGGCGGATTGCCCGTTGGCGAAATGCAGAAAATTTTAATGGAAAAAATTGAAGAATTAACACTCTATGTAATTGAAATTCAAAAGCAAAATCAGGCATTGCAGGCAGAGGTAGATAGTTTGAAATAATGTTACATAAATTAAATCTGAATAACATGAAAAAACTAAGACTAATTTTAGTCCTGCTCGGCATGCAAAGCAGTTGGTTGCTGCAAGCTCAAGTGGTTGAAATACATGAAAATCATTCTGATGAAGTGCCCTGTGTTACAGAATCACAATATAAACAGTTTATAGAGCCGTTGCTGATGAAAAACATCAAAATGCTCGACAGTATTAAACTCAGTAAAAATATAGATCCTGCAGCCAAAATGGCCGGCGGAACTGTTTATCTGAATTGGCCGCTACGCATGGATGAAAACTATAGCAATCGGAATGGGGTATACTCCTATTTCTATATTACCAATTATGCCGATTTAGATGATGCTGTAGATTATGACGAGGATGGAGCGGAGCGGCTCGACTGGATGTGTTTTGAAGGCACCGAAGCAAAAAATTATGATCAACACAATGGCGCAGATATTACTCCTTTCCCGTTTACGTGGCAAATGATGGATGACGAGGCTGTAGATGTAATTGCTGCTGCAGATGGTGAGGTGATTTATCGGGAGGATGGCTATTTTGACCGTAATTGCTCTAAACCGCACATTCTTGGAGATGGTGATGATTATAATGGTGGTTATTATGGCAATTTCATTGCCTTACGACATGATGATATGAGTATTACCATTTATGCCCATTTAAAGCAGGGTACGGTGGCTAATTATGAAGACGGTGATTACCTGACCCAGGGAACTTATTTGGGTAAGGTG
>JAKQVC010000249.1 GCA_029571985.1 Bacteroidota bacterium
GAAGCAATCTAGCTGATACGCAAGAGCAGAATTCAATTAAGCATTATTCCTCATTCCTTATTCCTCATTCCTCTTTCAAAAGGTAGTGAGTAGTGGGTAGTGAGTAGTGAGACGAATGCAGGAAATCGACTTCGTCGAGGGTGTGTGTGGCGAAACAATTTAGCTGATACGCAAGAGCGGAATGGAATTTAGTAATATTCCTCATTCCTTATTCCTTTATTAATTTGTGAGACGAATGCAGGAAATCAACTTCGTCAAGGGTGTGTAGCGAAGCAATCCAGCTGATACGCAAGAGCGGAATGCAATTAAGTAATATTCCATATTCCTCATTCCTTATTCCTCATTCCTCAAAAAAAAAGAGAGGCTTTACGCCTCTCTTTTTTTTTGTGTATTAAACTTCTTATTTAATAACTACAACAGGATAATTCAATTGATGTGTTTCGTTCATCAATGAAACCTGATACATGCCTGCAGATGCAGAGCTTAAATCAATTGTTTCAGCAAAGTTATCGCTGTTCACGTTAATTACTTTGGTGTAAACAACCTGACCTGTAGCGCTGGTAATTACCATGTTGAAAGTGTTATTGTTATAACCACTTACATTAATAGTAAATGCACCTGAAGTTGGGTTAGGGAACATGCTTACTACACCATTATCTTCACCAATACGACCAAGGGTAGTAAAGTAAGACCATGGTGAAGGTGCAGAAATAATGCCTAAATCATCATAGCATACAGTTTTAACACGGAATGCATAGGTAGTTAATGGATCTAAAACATCAGTCAACACAGCCATGTTTTCAGAGAAACCTCTTGTTTTCAAGAAGCCTGTAGCAGTGTTTTGAAGTGCTACGCGATATTGATCAGCACCGTCAACTGCATCCCAATGTAAAGTTGCGTCATCAGTTGTAACACCATCAGCAAATAATCCGGTTGGTATTTCGCAAATAGCAACTGGTGAGCAGCTTAAATAACTTAAAATGTTTGCACGCAAGTTAGCAGCTTCTGTAAGTGGAGAATGGAAGTTGTTTGTAGTCATACCACCAAACATAACTGTTCCAGAACCCCATGATTTTTCTGTTAATACAGCAGCTGTTGGATTAAACAAGTCTACAATTACATTAGTAAGACCTGTTCCGCTCACAATAGCGTGTCCGAATGAAGAACCTGTCCAGTCAGTTCCTACAGGTGTAAATGGACCTGAGAAAATTGGGTGACCTACAGCGCCAACAGTTGCGTTGTTAGTGAAGTAAGCATATGTTAAGGTAGTTCCACCAAAGCCAAAGCTCATACCATCACCTTCGTTAGGTGCAGCATTCAGTAATAATTTACCACCTGAAGAAACCCAGTTTTCAATTAAGGTAATGTTAGCTGTCAGGAATGTTTCTAATTCATTTGCATGCGCATCTGAACCTTCCAGGAATACAAAGCAATTGTCTGGAGTGAAAGTAGCACCCGGATCGATTGTTTCGAAGAAAGCACGAGTCCAACCTGTTCCTTCAGCACCAAATACAGATGTCATAGCAGTTGTATTTGTAGTAGTGCCCCAAGGTTCAGCACCGGTTGTGTTGCTATAAACATAAACAGCTCCAGTTCCAGTAATAGGACCGAGGTTACAAACAGATTCAGTATAGCTGTCGTTTGCCGCATCACCATCACCAACTAAACCGGTGTAGGCAGTGATATCATAACAACCATCAGCAGAAAAATCATAAGTAGTAGCAAAAGTATAGCTACCTGTACCTAATGAAGGAATAGTACCTGTATAGGTTTCAGTTACTGCTGCACCACCATCTACGCTATAGCTTACAGGGAATCCTGAAATAGCATCTGCACCGTAGTTTTTAACGGTAACGGTGATAGATTCAGTAAATAAATCAACAGCTGTTGTTGGAGCTGTTACATCTATTACACCTGCATCTAATGCAAATGGTGTGAATACAGTGAAAGAAATACACTCAGAAAAAGCAGACCAGCTGGTGCTGTTACGACCAGGAACTACATCAGCTTCAGTACCATCATGGTTTAAACCCATTGTGTGAAGACCACCATCGCTGTTCATTTGTGTAGTAACAATGCGAATTTCATTTGTGCCTTCATACAATTGTAATTGAACAGTAATTGGGAAAACACCTTCTGGACCAGGATAGTGAGGTACGTCAACGTAGCTCAATACAAAAATCTGGCTTCCCGGAGCACCTGTTGTATAGTAGGTAATATCACCATCTATACAAGAGTTTGGATCCCAGTCTTCTTGTCCGAGGAAAATTGTATTTGGGAATGTTCCGCTTGGTAATACCTGACCTGTGCAACAGCCACTTCCCATACCGGCTGTAAAGCTGAAAAATCCGTTTGAGCTAATATAACCCTGCGTAAAATCAGTGCCATAAAAGTTAAACGTAAAACCCAGTGGTACAGCTGAACTTACTACATCATCACCCAGACAAACAACCGTTCCGGCTGTGCCCAGTGGCGTAAAGTCACAACTGTTCTGGACATAATACGACTGGGCGTTCGTTGCCGCAACCCCCATACCTGCCACAAACAGAGTCGCCATCAGTTTGCGGAAGTTTAGTGTCAAAATTTTCATGTTAATTGAATTTAGAAATTATGAAAAGATTTTAAGAGCACAATATAGGTAAAGTTTGCCAACTTTGCCTGAATATTTACATAAAATTCTATTGTTATGCATAATCCCGTTCGTCAATTAGCCCCGGCACCGGTTTGGAGTTTTTTCGAGGATATCAACGAAATCCCCCGCCCTTCTAAGAAAGAGGAGAAAATTTCAGCCTATATGGTCGCTTTTGGTCAATCGTTGAACCTGCGCACTGTTCAAGACCCTATTGGCAACGTGATTATCTTTAAGCCGGCCACCACCGGCATGGAAAACAGGCCAACCGTTATCCTGCAGAGCCATTTGGACATGGTGCACCAAAAAAACGCAGATACAGCGTTTGATTTCGCTACACAGGGTATTCAGTCCTATATCGACGGTGAATGGGTAAAGGCTAAAGGAACTACCTTGGGTGCGGATAATGGCATGGGCATGGCTGCTATTATGGCATTATTGGCGTCAACAGATATTCCGCATCCGGCTTTGGAGGCTTTGTTTACTATTGATGAAGAAACCGGTATGACCGGTGCAAAGGAATTACAACAAGGTTTATTACAAGGAAAAATCTTATTAAATCTGGATACCGAAGATGATGATGAATTTTCAATTGGTTGCGCAGGCGGTATCGATACCAACACTAAATACATCTGTCAACAACAAACACCTCCGGCACACGCGCAGGCGTTTAGAATTGCGGTAAGTGGATTAAAAGGGGGGCACAGCGGGGTCGACATTCATCTTGAACGCGGAAATGCGAATAAAATCATGAATCGTCTGATGTACGATTGCCGCACCTATGGATTGCAAATTGCATCTATAGATGGTGGTAGTTTGCGCAATGCCATTCCACGCGAATCATTTGCAATAGTTACGGTTACAGATGCACAATGGGTGTCAATAGCCAAGCAACGTGCTGCGGATATGCAATTAGAATTCCAGTTGCAAGATGGTGGTTTACAGATTTCTATTGAGCCGGTTGCTTTACCTGCACAAGTACTGTCAATTGACGATACACAAAAAATAATCTACGCCATTCAGGCAGCGCATAATGGTGTATATACCATGAGTAGTGCTATAGCCGGATTGGTACAAACGAGCTCGTCGCTTGCAAGGGTGATTGTGCAAGACGGCACGTTTATTACACAGAGCTTACAACGCTCTTCTATAGAAAGCGAAAAAATGGATGTTGCCTATACGGTGGCCGCTCCCTTTGCATTAATTGGCGCAGTTGTTGAACACGGCGGCGCATACCCGGGCTGGGCGCCAAATCCGGATTCGCATATTTTACAGGTGTTGAAAGATAATTATCAAAAACTGTTTGCATCTGCACCTAAAGTAATGGCGATACATGCAGGGTTGGAATGCGGCATTTTAGGCGAACGTTATCACGGATTGGATATGATTTCATTCGGCCCTACTATTAAACATCCGCATTCGCCTGATGAAAAAGTACATATTGCTTCTGTCGAAAAATTTTGGACTTTATTGTGCGCCACACTGGCAAATATATAAACCACTTTATTTTCTTCTGAGCAGCGCATCTAAAGTCTGCTGACGCGGTTGATTTTTTTTGTAAGCAATAATATCAACAACGGTTTTTATGGTTACAAATAACACACCATAGCCAATACTTGCTGCCCGCGGATGGTTCGGGAAAATGTTTTCGCTGGTATACATCGCCAGAAACGTACCTAATACAATTACTAAGTGCATCAGTATAATCCTGCCATCAAAAGGCGAAGAAAGTTCGCGCAAGGTGGTCTCTTTGTATGCCTGACGCATTATCCACGTGATATATTCGGTAAGATGTAAGGCGGTAAATCCAATGAAACTCCAAAAAACCCAAGGCTCTTCAAACGTAATCGCACTTGCAAATCCACTGATGTCTTCATGCATCGTGCTCACTGCACCCACAAACACAATAATAAAAATCAGGTAAAATAAGAGAATGGCGCTGCGTATAAAAAAATATTGCCTGCGCGTGCGACCGCGGTTGTTCACCTGCTCATACGTTAACGTGCGACCATTCACCGTGTAATTTGGATCAGGTTCGGAAGGCTTCTCAGCCCACGACATTTTTAGCCAGCGAAAAATGCTCACAATTACAGTTTCCCACCAATACAAATAGAATAAAGCGAAAAAAGAAATTTCATCATAGATAATACCAACCAGCGGAAATATATTCGCCATAATTAAGGCCGGCAATACCGGACCCTTGATTTCACGTGGATCTAAAATGGGCATATTACTGTTTGATGCTGTTTAAATAATCAACACCCTTTTTAGTAAGCATTTTTGTTTGCAGAGCGTCATCAAAATAATAGGCAGCATGTCTGCAGTCTTCTTCCAGATTAAATTCAACTACAATTGTATTTTTTCCCGGCGGCGCCATGTCTGGATATAAAAAGAACACCATTTTACCGCTAAATCCACAGGTGTATACCGGTGTGTTGTCGTCGCTTATAAATCCATCAAACTGTTTAATGTCCGAACGATCGGTAATATCCACAAATTTTTCAGTGCCATCCGGCTGATAAAATATAACTTGAATTTTTTCTGTATGACTAACAACTTCTGTTAAATCAGTTTTGTCGCCAACACGTAAAAACATAATCACCATAAATGTGATAAATACACCGAGTATGATGTAAAAAACCTTCATCATGCAATGTTAACGAATAGATTTGAATAAGTGGCATTTACGGCACTATGAAGCCGTTTACCTGCAATGCGAAAAAGGGGTAGGGAGAATGTATGTTCAGGTTATACGTGATGATACGTTTTACAATGTACGGAAACGTGCCAGCGGCAGGCAGTTGTTTTTTGCAACCCTGTTGATTAAACCTACACCGGTAATGCCGCAATCAAATGTATTGTATCTCTTTGCGAAACATATTGTAGTACGATTTTTCAATCCCGTTTTTTGTGACGAGATCAACCTTATACTGCAATAATTTGCCGAGCTCATCTTCAAGATCTACAATTTCAATACCGATTGGTTTCTTGAAATCCACAATAATCTCTATAGCGTGTTCTTCCTGAAAGTCGTCTGTCAGTACTGTGCCAAAAACACCGATGCTGGATAAGCTGTACTTAGAAAATAAATACGCTTTGTTTTTGGTAAGTATGTCTTTTATCGATTCTATAACCGGCATAATTGTAACCTGAAAGTTCTTGAGCGCCTGAATTACCTATAACAACAGTATCTTTGCGCTCTAAGTTCGAAATCATGATCAATTTAATATTGTTTGGCCCTCCCGGCAGCGGAAAGGGCACGCAGGCAGAGCGTTTGAAGGAGCACTTTCAGTTGCTGCATATTTCGACCGGCGACCTCCTCCGTTCAGAAATTGCCAACGGAACAGCCCTTGGGCTTGCGGCTAAAGAGTTTATGGATGCCGGACAATTGGTGCCGGATGCGGTGGTAATCGGTATGTTGGGCGGTGCTGTTGATCAGGCGCGCCAGGCGGGTAAAAAAGGCATAATTTTCGATGGTTTTCCGCGCACCACTGCCCAGGCTGAGGCTCTGGAGCATATGCTCACCGATAAAGGAACGGCAGTAAGCTGTGTGTTGAGCCTCGTGGTAGATGAAGAAGAGCTCACACAACGCATCCTCAAACGTGGCCTCACGAGCGGTCGCACAGATGATACGGATATAGATACCATTCGCAAGCGGGTGCAAGAGTATCGCACCAAAACAGAACCGGTAGCCTCTTTTTATAAAGACCGCGATTTACTGGAAGAAATTGAAGGGGTGGGCTCAATAGATGCCATTACCGAGGCC
Organism: Bacteroidota bacterium; assembly: GCA_029571985.1. GTDB lineage: Bacteria > Bacteroidota > Bacteroidia > Chitinophagales > BACL12 > UBA7236. The sequence goes on from JAKQVC010000249.1 coordinate 6,396, forward strand.
CTCATGGATGCCGTAAATGCTTTTTCATCAAAACATAGCGACGGCTAAAACACTTACGGTTAGGGCATTTCATGGAAAATAAAAACTTTGTCGACTACGTCAAAATCCACTGCAAGAGCGGTAAGGGTGGTGCCGGAAGTGTGCACTTTCATCGGGATAAGCATACCATTAAAGGTGGCCCTGATGGCGGCGATGGTGGTCGTGGCGGCCATATCATCCTCAGAGGCAATGCGCAACTCTGGACGCTCCTGCACCTGAAATACCGCAAGCATGTAATGGCCGGAAATGGCGGTATCGGCCTCGGCCAACTCCGCAAAGGCGCCGATGGTGAGGATATAATTCTGGAAGTGCCCCTCGGTACGGTGGCCAAAGACTTCGAATCGGATGAGGTGGAAGTGGAAATTGTAGAAGATGGCCAGGAAGTTATCTGGATACCGGGCGGAAGAGGCGGCATGGGCAATAATCACTTCAAAACACCTACCCGACAAGCACCTCGATTTGCTCAACCGGGCGAAGAAGCGATTGAAGCCTGGAAAATATTGGAATTAAAAGTACTGGCTGATGTCGGATTGGTGGGCCTTCCAAATGCGGGCAAGTCGACCCTCCTGTCGGTTGTAAGTGCCGCAAAACCTGAAATAGCGAATTATCCGTTTACCACCTTGCAGCCAAATTTGGGCATCGTGTCGTATCGCGACCATCGCAGTTTTATCATGGCCGATATTCCGGGTATTATTGAAGGCGCATCCGAAGGAAAAGGATTGGGTTTGCGCTTTTTGCGACATATTGAAAGAAATGCCGTTTTACTTTTTATGGTGAGCTGTGAAGAAAAAAGTATTGCGGATACGTATAAAGTGTTATTGTCGGAATTAAAGAAATATAATCCCGACCTCGTGACCAAAAAACGCATACTCGCCATTACAAAAAGCGATTTAATCGACGACGAGTTGGAAGCGATGCTGAAAAAAGAATTACCTAAAAAAGTACAAGTAGTATTTATTTCTGCGCACACCGGAAAAAATATTACGAAGTTGAAAGACATGTTGTGGAAAGCCATAACAGAAGCGTGAGCCTAATCATCTCCGCCTGAATAGACACATCTGATTACATCATATCTATGCAATACTCCGGTAAGAATTGGCTCATGCTCATTGGGTTGAGTGTGATTTGGGGTTTTTCGTTTATTTTCATGAAATATGGACTCAAAACCTTTTCATGGGATCAGGTGGCTGCACTGCGTATTTCATTTTCGTTTGTATTCACCCTGCCGCTGTTCATCTATTACTTTAAACATATCAAGCGCAGCGAAATCAAATATTATTTTGCTGTCGGATTTTTTGGCAGTGGCTTGCCTGCTTTTTGTTTCACATTCGCGCAAACACATATTGATAGTGGCATAACCGGTGTATTAAATTCGCTCACGCCGGTGTTTACTTTTGTATTAGGCGTGTTCCTTTTTAGTCTGCAGTTTGAATGGCGCAAATTTTGGGGTATCGTAGTGGCACTAACCGGTGCGTTGGTATTAGTTGCTTTTGATACTTCATCTACCGGAAATAGTAATCTCTTATATGCGCTTCCATTATTTGTTGCTACCATGAGCTATGCCATGTCGGCAAACATTGTAAAAAAATATCTGCAATCAGCACATCCATTAGTATTGGGCGCTGTTGGTTTTATGTTTATTGGAATTCCGGCTATCACCTATTTATTCAGCACCGATTTTGTTAGTCGTACGTCAATCGAAACATTCAATATCAGCTTCGGCAGCATCATGGCTTTATCCTTTTTCGGAACGGTATTGGCCTCAATCGGCTACTATATGCTCATCCAAAAAACAGATCCAATTTTCGGCAGTTTAGTTGCTTATTTGATTCCGGTGGTTGCCATAATTGCCGGTGTTTTAGATGGCGAACAATTAAAATCCTGGCATTTCGCCGGAATGGGATTTATTTTGGCGGGGATTTATATTATTAATCGTTCTCGGAAATAGGTATCAGGTATCAAGTATCAGGTATCAGGTAGGTTTTGGCCGAAGGCCAATATGCATTTCTTCCCGACCCTTCCCGCCTCCCCGCCTTCCCGGCCTCGTGCATTAAAAAGGCTAATTAGAAACCCCAAAGCCTATCCCTCAAAATAAAGTGAGCCTTTTCTTTTTTCCATTTCCTCCGCAATTAAGGCACTATTACCACCACGTTTTTTCAACTGTTCAATAATATTTACATAACTCTCCTCATCCCGATTTTGACTGAGTTTGAAAACTGTATCCATTTTTTCAACCCGCATTTCAATACCCACTATGCCCGGCATCATTTTATTTGTGTAGGCATCACCTAAATTATCATAAACAGTGGGCGATGCGGTATTGCCCTGTTCGTATTGCAAAGTAAATCTGCGCATCCAGTCAACCAGCGCTTCGGGCGACATAAATTGCATTTTTCCTGCGAGATGTACACTCATATAATTATACGTAGAACCCATGTGCGGATTACTGTACCACGACGCACTCACATAGGCGCTTGGTCCTGTAAAAACAATCAGCGCATGCGGATTTTCTTTCAGGGCTTTATGATGATCGGTGTTGCGCATGATATGTCCCTGTACAAATAATTCACCATCGCGTTCCTCAAACAGCATGGGAATTTGTGTAGCCACCTGCGTGCCATTAGTAAAACTTCCAGTAACAAATGCAAATGGATGATCGGTTAGAAATTGGCGTATAACCTGTTGGTCGTGTTCCTTAAAATAGCTGAAATGGTACATGGCGCGCAATCAAATGTGAAAAATAAAGTGATGCAAGACTATTACAGTGAGATTATTTTTTAATCGCTTTTTTTGCTTTAGCGGTATTTTCCTGTGCGCGAAAAGCAACGATATCTGCAATGAGATCATATGGCATGGGCTCGTTTAACGGAAACTGAACGGAGCCCTTACCTTGTTTGTATCTGGATAGTGCTTGTGCAAATGCTTCATGCCCTGACGGCGTCGCATAAAAACCAATATGCTGCTTAAAGGCAGCAAAATACACGAGCGGTTTTTTGTGCAACTTGTAGCCCGGCATTCCATAAGAAAATATTTCTTCAGCGTCAGGCGCAGTGTCGAGTATTATTTTGCGTATTTTTTTAAGTTTCTCCTGCACGTCTTTCGGGAATTGAGCTATATATGCTGCTATCTGATCCATGTACATTGTTTTGGGTGAAATTATGGAATTGATAAAAGATATGTGTTAAAACAGTTCAGACATAGAAAGGTGTAAGTCAATTTTCTTGTTGCAGCCTACCCAATTTTCGGGGGCATGACAAAGCCCAACCGCTGCTACTCTTTGAATACTTACACAACAGGGGGTGCGAGCGAAAATGCCGCGAAAAAACCATGGTCATTTCCTACAAAAAAAAGGAAAGACGAATGAACACGTGCTGGTTGTTTGCGATTTATTTAGCGCTTACGATAGCACTGATTTCTACACCTGCATTTTTGGGTAGTCCGGCAACTGCCACGGTTTCACGGGCGGGCGGATATTCGGGAAAATACTCGCCATACACGGCATTAACGGCGGCAAAATCTTGCATATTGCGCAAAAAAATGGTGCATTTAAGGATGTCTTGCATGGTATGTCCGCTCTCCAAAACAATGGCTTTGAGGTTTTCCATTACCTGACGGGTTTCGGTGGCAATATCACCTCCGGTATACATGTTACCCGTAGCCGGGTCGATGGCAATTTGCCCGCTGATAAATACAAATCCGCCGGCAGAAGTGGCCTGACTATAAGGACCTATAGGCGCCGGGGCATTTGGGGTGTATATGACTTGCTTCATCGTTTGCCTGTTGGTTGAACAGGACGTAAAAGTAAGGATTGCCAGCCAAAGCCCAACCTTACAAGCCGTTTTTACGTGAATTGTCATGCGACTGTAGAAAGTTTACCGATTTACTCGTAAATTTATCTTTTATTTTGGCTATACCATGCTCTAAGACGAACGCATGACCACATTTTATACCCGCACTCTAAACCGATTATTTGTAGCTGTAGCGCTGTTTTGCGCCGGAATTACTGCATCTCAGGCTCAGATTACCTGGACAACCGGGTATACCGCTGATTCGCTGGCCGGATACCTGGCCGGTCCGGGCGTTGAAATTGATAATGCTGTAATAGATTGTTACAACCTGGCTATCGGCATGTTTGATTGCGTGGATTGTAACGTGGGTATCGACAGTGGTGTAATTCTTACTACAGGCCGTGTATCGAATATTGCGGGTCCAAACAATAGCGGTAGTACGGGCACAAACAATGGCTGGCCGGGCGATCCGGATTTAAATGCCTATCCGGGTGTGGGTACAACAAATGATGCTTGTGCGTTAGAGTTTGATGTGTTTTCACCGGGCGATAGTTTGAAATTTGAGTATGTTTTCGGGTCTGATGAGTATCCGGAATATGTATTTTCGATAAATGATGCCTTCATTTTTATGTTGAGCGGTCCTGGTTATCCGGTGGCTACCAATATCGCCCTGATTCCCGGAACGGCGCTGCCGGTAACGATTGATAATGTGAATGCAACCACTAATCCGGCTTATTATATTGCTAATGGAACCGGTGGCACAGGTATTTATGCCACTGATCCATATTATATTGAATATGATGGATTTACGGTTGTAATGACAGCAGAGGCCGTTGTAACTCCGTGCGAATGGTACCACCTGAAATTGGTCATTGGTGATGAGTCGGATTTTGTTTGGGATTCTGGTGTGTTTCTGAAGGCAGGCAGTTTAACAACGAATTTATTGGCTGACTTTACCTATGGCGGTGTGCCTTTTGGCGGTACGGCAGAATTTTGTTCTACTGATCCGGATCCTGCTCCTGTATATGCAGCCGGCGCACTTGCCGGTGAGTTTACGGCTGACCCTGCAGGCTTAGTTTATGACCCATTAACGGGCGTTATTGATGTGAGTGCGTCTGATCCCGGTATTTATACATTTACAAATACCTTAATGGAAGCTACATGTTATGGTGATACAACAGAATTTACCATGACGGTTGCCATTTATGATCCGCCTGCGGCTAACTTCAGTTATTTTGGCAGCCCTTATTGCGATAATGAATCAGATCCTTCACCGGTGGCCGGTTTGGGAGCATTGTTAGGCACGTTTACTGCTGCTCCTGCCGGATTGGTTATTAATCCACTTACCGGTACAATTGACCTTGATGCCTCTGCTCCTGGAACTTACGTAATTACAAATACGGTACTAAGTGGTTCTGTTTGTCCGGATGGTGTCGCTACTACATCGATTACAATTTATCCTACTTATTTTTCTACCGAAACGCATGATATGTGTTTGGGAGATAGCTATGTGTTGCCGGATGGTACTACAGTATTTTCTTCAGGTACGTATACCAGCGACCTCAACACAATATATGGTTGTGATAGTGTGATAGAAACCACTGTTACAACGCACCCTGTTTATAATTACACATTAAATCCGGCTATTTGCGCAGGAGGATCTTATACATTACCTGATGGCACCAGCGTTACCGCTGCGGGTACATATATCAATAACTTTACCTCTGTTTGGGGATGCGATTCAAATTATACGATTAACCTAACCGTATCACCGGTTACCACTACAAATGTGAATGCACATATTTGTGATGACGAATCTTATACCCTGCCTGATGGAGCTGTTGTTACTGCACCGGGTGTTTATCCGGTAACACTTACTACCGCTGCCGGATGTGATAGTGTGATTAATACAAACTTGTTAGTGCATCCAACATATGCGATTTTCGAAAATCCGATTATTTGTGATGATGCCACTTATACATTGCCTGACGGTACTGTTGTAAATACAACCGGTACTTATATAACGAATTTACTCACCATTAGAGGTTGTGATAGTATTATTACCACAAACCTGACGGTTAATCCAACGTATGCGATTACACAGAATCCGGAAATATGCGTGGGTGAAGTATATACTTTGGATGATGGCACAACCACTACAACCGGTGGTACCTGGGTGTTCCCATATACAACGATTGCAGGTTGTGATAGCATCATTACAACCAACCTTACGGTAAATCCGCTGCCGGTTATCAATTGGGTGATTGATGATATTTTCTGTTTAGAACAAGTGAGTATTGAAATGGAAGCAACGCCTGCTGGTGGTACTTATTCAGGTCCCGGTATGAGTGGTGATAATTTTGTTACAGCACTTGCAGGTGTTGGCGGTCCCTATACACTTACCTACGAATACACGGACGCAAATGGCTGTTACAGCAGTTATACCGTTACAACATCTGTTGATGACAATTTCGTAACCGCTTGGGGTGATACTACATTGTATTATGGAGAGGCTACTACCTTATATAGCGAAACAGGTGGCGATTACACCTGGACGCCCGATAATGGTGTTGAATGCGTAACCTGTCCGATTACACTGGTGGTGGCGCCATATTCAATTGATTACATCATGACCTCTGTTGATGAGAATGGATGTATTGCTTCTGATTTTGTAACAGTTACCGTATTGCCGGTTCCACCAAATGATGTATTCATTCCAAACACCTTTACACCTAACGGTGATAATATCAATGATTTATTTTATGTGTATGGATTTAACCTAACCTCTATTATTTCCTTGCAAATTTTCGACCGTTGGGGTGAAATTGTTTACTCAGGCGAAAACCTGGATGCAGGTGATATGAGTCAGGGTTGGGATGGTACGGTTAAAGGTCAATTAGCGAATAACGGTGTATATGCGTTTATGATTGAAGTGGAATTCGACAACGGCCAACGCATGAATAAAGCCGGCAATATTACGTTAATCCGTTAAAGGATATTTTCCTGATTTTCTTAGTTTATTTTGATAGTTGCATACGCAGTCTGTACGCACTTGCACTGATGGCATGATAGGGAGTGGCCATAATTCTGCGCAATGGCATAGGCCAGTAATTGCCCGATAAACCCAATCGTTGTTTCATGCCCATCCACCCCTGCAACAAACGAAAATATTGATGCGCGTAGCGATGCAGGTTTTTATAAAATCCCGGTGTATAGGTGCCGTGATACATCAGCAATAACTCATCGCTGTCGTTCCAGTTTTGTTTATCCGAAAGTTCTGCCCGTACGCGTTCATAAAACACAGTGCCCGGCAAAGGGTACGAAATGGATATGCCAATATCAAAAGGCATACATTCGGCAAGCATCTGCATGGTTTTTTGAATATCGGCCATTTCTTCACCCGGATATCCAAATTGTAAGAAGAAACAAGGTTTAATGCCATGCTTTTTCATCAGCGCGGTACTGTTCATGATCTGATCGATAGTAGTGCCCTTGTCCATGGCATCTAATATTTTTTGAGAACCGCTTTCGGCACCGATCCAAATTTCATCACAACCTGAAGCGGCGAGAGAAGCAATATTTTCTTCATTGAGCAGCACATCGGCCCGGCATTGTATTTTGTAATGAATGCGGAAGCTTTGTTGCTGCATCAGTATTGAAAATTGTTGTATCCATCCGGGTTTTAATCCGAATATATCATCGCAAAACCAGACATGTTCAGCGCCATACGATTGCACGAGCAACTTGATTTCCTCCACCACCTGTTCAGGTGAGCGCGAATTATATCGATTTCCATAAATGGGTTTGGCACACCAATTACATTTAAACGGGCATCCACGAGTGGTGGTAATATTAATGGAAAACCTGCCACGGCTTTTTTTCCAGGCATTTCTATAGGGAGTGAGGTCAATTAAATCCCATGCCGGTAATGGCAGACGATCTAAATCATGTAAAACAGGTCGCTTGGTTGTATAATGTAAATTACCGTCCTGCAAAAAGGCAATGCCTAAAATGGATGCTGGCGGGATGTTGCCTGTGATAAGTTCAAGTAAAGTAATTTCCGCTTCGCCTATAATAATACAATCGGCACCGGCTTGTAAATAATCAAGACAGTGGTCTGTTGCATCGCTACCTGAAACGAGCACACGACAATTATATTGCTTGGCTGTACGTATCATGTCGAAACAGGCGTTTCGCATGTTGACCAGGCACATTTTAGTTAAGTAATTAAATCCATCGTCATATATCACAACTGTTTCGCCTGCATGTTGTGCAATAGCGCGACAAACATTTGAGGTATCTGTATCAAAAACAGTATCGTGTACGCTCACGGATACACCGGCTTCGCGCAGTACGGCAGCGGCATAAAGAGTGGCAAGTGGGGGATAGGGTTCCATCTTGCGCTCCTGTTTAGGGTCAAGATGAAGGAAGTAATTATTCGTGAGTAAAACACCTGCCATTACAGCAAAGATATCTGATGTTGCGTTTCAAATTGTTTGCACTGTTGGTGCATGGCATCCATTACTTTAAATTGAAAGCCATGCGGATGGTGTTTAGATACATGTTTATGAGAACGGAAGCTGACAGCGTATTGCATCGCGGGAATGTGACGATACTTTTTTTTCAGGAAAAATGCCGTCAGTTTGAATGCAGCCATATCTGCGAGGTTGCCCGATTTGCCACTTAATATCCATTCTGCAAATCGTTTGACGACCTTCGGTTTATCAGTAATCGCAGGTTCAGTATGGTTCAGGTGATTGGGATAAAAGCGATTTACCCAAGTATTCGATTGCATAAAGGCATTATAATACGTAAAACCGGTTTGTGGTAATAAGGTGATGATTTCAGTTGCCGCAAAAATATTTTCATCGGGAATATAGAGCGAATCGGAATCGATGTAGTAATTAATACAAAAGTATTTACGCCGGTTTAGCAGAAATATTTTTTTATACATCGTCAGCAGCAATCGGCACACCCACAATCGACCCGGTTTGGTGATAACCATAAAATCGACATCGCTATTTTCATCGAAATACTGCTTGGATAGAGAACCGGAAATAAGCACGCTTCTAACAAATGGAAATCGCTGAATAAACTGCGCACGTTTTTGAGCAATGGGCATAACCGTGTCGGCCATCGTGTTGCCTGCTTTCCTTCTCACGGCAATGCCGCTATCGTTTTGCGTGCTGTAGACATCGCCAAATTGAAAAATGAACAGGTGTTCTACCAGCCAGTTTACATCTGTTTGCAACTCAGATAAAGTGTGTATGCGGGTATTGCAAAATCGAAGAATTTCCTGAAGGGTGAGCGGATATTTAAAAATATCAAAATAGAGCAGGGTGCGTATAATTGCCGACTGCCTTGCGGATAAACTATCCGGTTTACTGTAAATAATATGCAATGGGCTCTTCACGCTTTTGTGAGTTTATATATATAATTCCACTCCCACAAGATACGTTTTTTTTCAATAACTTCCATGTGCAATCCTGCCGCGTGTGCGATGTCTTCGATATGCACAGTGGAAGTATCTTCCGACAAAATCATCCAGGCTTCTGTATTTTCTGGTAGAAACGGGTGTATGCCGGCAAAAAGGCGTTGAAAATATTGAAAATCAAGTCCTGCATACCAGGCGCGCTCCAGATCGTTTCTGGCATCTTGCGGGTAAAAGGGGGGATTAATCAGTATATAATCAAAATGCATACCCTCCAGTGATCCAAATAAATCGCTATATACAATTTGCAGTTTTACCTGATTGTGTTCGGCATTTTGCTGCAATGCTTGTAGTGCTTGTTGATTGATGTCGCTCGCTGTCACCACTGCCCCTTTTTTTGCGGTGGCAATGCTGATGAGTCCGCTTCCTGCGCCCAACTCAAGTATATGCTTTCCCGTTAATGGATGCCGAAGTGTAAAATCTAACAAAAATTGTGTGCTATGAAAATAGCCCGGATGAAAAACGCCCGGCGGAATAAATAAGCGTATGTCGCCATGTGTATACATGGCAGATTGCTGCATGCGTTTACGCACTCGTGGCTGAAGCCAAATTCGAGAATAGAGTTTGTATAACTTGCGCATCAGAATCCTTCAATCTCCGGCTGACGATATTTCAACCAATATTTTTGTAAAAATTTAATTTCCAAAGGCCAATGATAGGCTTTTGCATGGTATCGCCAGGCAGAAGCGGCGCGGATACAACTGCGTTTAAAAGCACTGAGTTTTACATCACTCACTGTAGGATAATATCCATTAAGCACCGTTTCAAAATTGCGAATCCGATCTACCATATCTGGTGTTAGCCAGGGGGTTAACGGATTTTTGCGCAAATCAAATTCGGCCCATTCGGGTGAAATCCAATCATCAAGTGTTTTCGGAAAAGCAAATCCTTGCTGTTGAACGGAGGTGAATAATTCGCTGCCTTCAGTGGGCACAGGTGAATACACGTAAATAATAATTTCTGTATCCGGATTAATGCGTTTGATTTCGCGGATAAAGGCTATATCGCGAATAATACGTTGCTTGGTTTCTGCCTGAGTTGCAGCCGGAGTGCCCAGAACAAAACTGTATTCAGGAATAATATCAAATGTGCGTAAACGTGCTGCAAATTGTTTAATCTGCTCTGCTGTTTGTGTTCCGCCTTTATCCATGAATTGCAATACGGCATCATCACCGGTTTCTGCACCGAAAAATATCATCCGGCAACCTGAATCACGCATGGCTGCAAGTGTGCTGTCGGCATATTTGTTTATGGTGTCAATACGGCCTTCGCCCCACCAATGCATATTTTCATGCCGCATGAGTCGACTAAACTCAAGAGTGCGTGCTTCCGATACAAAGAAATTATTGTCGTGAAATTCAATAGCATCGCCACCATACGTATTTTTTAATAACCGTATTTGCTGCACGATTTTTTCGGCAGATTGACCTTTCCATCGCGCTTCAAAAATGGGCACGATGCCACAAAAGGCACATGAAAACGGACAGCCTATGCTGCTGTGATAAGCAATTGTTTTTTTGCCTAACACGGTTTTCCCTAAGTAGCCGGAAATGGGATAAAAACGATTTAATGTTGCGTATGGTAAATCAGGTAAAGTGTCCTGATCATATAAATGATCTTTTGTATTTTTTGTGATCACGCCATTTTCCCGCCAAATTAAATTCGGAATGGTATGCAACGAAGTTTTGTTTTGTATGGCATCCAACAATGCAGGAAATGCGCGATCGCCGGGTCCGTAAATGGTGTAATCAACAATTCCACTTTCCATAACAACCGTACTTTGGTTGCTGGCAAAATAGCCTCCCCAAATCGTTACTACATGCGGATATTGGTTGTGCACCAACCGGGTAATGGGTATGGCCTGTTTTAATTGTGGCCCGGGCATGACGGTGGAAGCGAAGCAATTATAGATGCCACTGGCAAGATAGCTTTCGATAACGGCTTGCGGATCATCTTCCCGATTTCCATCTACAATCACATAGGGAAACCTGCCTTCAATCGTAGCGGCTATGGCTAATATTGAATTAGGAATACGCGGTTTGTGTGATGCAGCGCGTGGATTAAATAATATGATGCCTTGAATTAACAATACACTATAATATCTGTAAAGTTAATGCAAGGATGCGCTATATGTATGTTAAAAAGTAGTTCTGCAACAAGGGCAATTGCCAATCGTCAGGTACGGTTGCACGTATTTATGTGCGCGCGACTTTATCTGGCATGCACAAGTCGTACCCATTGCATGCCCAATAAGGCCACTTTAGCTTTTAACAGGTGCATCCATTTATGTGTTTTCGTGTAGGCTACGGCATGCACTACATAACGCACCGCATGCGGATAATACGTTTCCGGATAGGTGCGAGCAAATTGTATTTCACGGTCGCTGCCTGTTGCCCAATCAGGGGACTGCGTTATAGAGGGTTGAACTGTAGTGTATAATGCGGTTCCTTTAATGGGATAGGCAGTTGTAATGGTGAAATAATCTGGTTGTGCTGCAATCAGATGTTGTACGGTTGCATGAATATCTGATTCTGCTTCACCCGGATAGCCGAGCATGATAAATGTGCCGGCCTCAATTCCCTGTGCACGAGTTAAGCGAATCATTTCCTGCACCTGTGTTACATCTACGCGGCGATCCATCGCATCAATAATGCGTTGTGATCCGCTTTCTGCACCTATCCAAACACGGAAACATCCGGCTCGCTTTAACAAATGTATAACTTCCTCCGACATGCGATCGGCACGCGTGATGCATTCAAAGGGCATGTTGATGGATTGCTTTTCTATTGCATCAGCAAAAGAGCTTAACCATTTATGACTAATTGTAAAAACATCATCAACAAACCAGATGGTATCCGGCGCATACGTGTTTTGAATATGCACTAATTCTTCTACAACTTTTTCCGGTGATCGGCGACGATAGCTTTGTCCGTACACGGCCCGACTGCACCAGGTGCAGGTGTAAGGACATCCACGCATCGTGCTGACGGATATCGCATTTTTACCGTGATGTTTTTTCCATACATCTAAATAGTGCTGTAAATCAACCGCCTCTCGATTGGGCATAGGCAAATCATCGAGGTTGCGCATTTTTTCCCGTTCTGCGGATATGCAAACCTTGCCGGATACATCTAATTGTGCAATGCCTTTAATTTGGTAGGTAGGCAGATTGTTTTGCAAACACTGAATGAGCTCGAGAAAACTTTCTTCACCTTCACCTAATACCAAATAATCGGCGCCAAATTGTAAAAATTGTTCGGCATGATTGCGCACTTCAGGTCCACCGAGTATAATGCGTGTTTCTGATAAATTTGCATCGCTGCGAATGCGTTGCATAATGGAAACAATATGCTTGCGTGTCATCAGGTTGACATACAAGGCAATGACATCTGGTTTAATGGTGTTTATATAATCCCATTGTGCATCCGGTTGCATAAAGGTGGTGTCCAGTACATCATGTGCAACATCGTGTTTGTTTAACCATGCCGATATATACAAGAGACCTAAGGGTACGTAAGGGCGCATAATCTGCTGCTCGCGCTCGTCAAGTGCCAGAAAATATCCATGTGTTAAAAGTATGCGCATGCCTGATTCAAAGGTATATCCAACAGCCGCAAAATACAACTGTATGTTCAGCAAGCCTGTTCAGCATTTCATGCATTATGCCTGCTTTTGCATAATAAGCACATAATGATCTGATGCATGGGCACACCAACTCAAGTTTGAAAGCAGCTTATCCAATGCAACAAGACATCTGAAAATAAATGGATGTTTTACACAAAATGCATTCAAATACGAAGGTGGAATACAAATACCAACCGGTTTTAATGCAATTTGTTGCCAATCTGGCGGACAAAGTGCCTTACATGAATTTGGTGCATAATAATAGGTGTCAACTGTGTTGTGGTTGTCGAGTCTGATGTGTTGCATCGAATTTCTCCGGCGCATTGCACGCAGGTTTCCTTTTAACAGAAAATATAGCCGTTCCATCCAGCAAACGCGACCCATCAGCACCAACACCACCTTGCCACCGGGTACTAAACAGGTGTTCAACTGTGCGAGACTATTGCGCAATTGTTCCGGACTCAAACAATTCAAACCTCCGAAATTGCTCCAAATCAGGTCCATCTTTCCAATAGCTTCCGGAATTGGTTTTGTTACATCCCATATGCCTGTGCGAACATTTTCCTTACCGGCATTTCTGCGACGAGTTTGCTCCAGCATGCCGGTTGACATATCCGTCGCCAATACCTGATGGCCCTGATTTGCCAGCCATTCAGCATCAATTCCTGTTCCGCAATTTATTTCTAATACGCGTCCGGACGGGGCTGGCAACAGCGGTTGTGCGCACGACCATACCATTTCGCGTTGCGCTTTTCCAACAAGCGTTTCGGCAAATGTGGCGTCGTACGCAGGTGCTGACAAATCGAACGCGGATGACATACAGGCTGTATTCTTCAAACAAACCTACTACATTTGTGTTAACCATTACAGCATGAAAACCTTATCGCTCCTCTCGATTCTGCTGTTAACTGCATGCGCATCTTTTGCTCAGATCATTTGCGATCCTGCAGGTAACGTGATGATTTATTCGAATTATGAAGGAGGCACGCTGAATGTTGAGGTGGATGTTGATATACCCAATCTGAAAATTGGTATTTGTACTTACGAACCGGTAACCGTAAATTTTACAGGAACGTATGTAGGTAATATAACGGAAGTGCTTTTTGCCGGATTTAATGAGCCCCTCGCCATCACAGGTGTGCCTGCAGGTATTGTAACAACTTATGCCTGCGCCTCAGGCAATGTGGCTATCTCTCCTTATTTAAGTGAATATGAAATTTTAGGTGTGCCCATTGCTAATTGCATGGTGGGCGCAGAAGATTGCACAGATTATGCCTCCGGCGGTGGAAATTCATCACCACAAATTGTGCAATTCTTTTTAGCCGAGTTTGGACCCGGTAATATTTTTTATGCCCATTATACAGACTATGTTTTTTTCCCGCCCGGTGTGTTTCAAGTAAGTGATGGCGGTAATTGTTGTTTGGATACGCCATTAGGTGCTCCTAATCCGATTTACACAGGGGGTATTACCTATAATTTTTTACCGGATACTTTATTGTTGTGTGATGATGATATTACACTCGACATCTCTTTTTATGAAACTTTATGGGGCACTACAACCTGGAGCACCGGCGCTACCGGACCAACTATTACTGTAGATGCGCCCGGTGTATATAGTTTTACGATGTGGGATTATTGTCACTACGATCCGGATAATTTATTAACGGATACTGTAGTGATTATTCCGTGCTATACTTTGATTGATACAACTATTTGCGCAGGCGAAACACTTACCTTACCTGACGGAACTGTTGTTGCAGATGCAGGTGAATATGTAGTTACGATTCCGGCTGTGGATGGTTCAGATAGTACTATTTCAGTTACCTTATCCCTGTGGCCAACTTATTTTACTACAGTTACGGGTGCCATTTGTGATGGTGAAGCGTATACATTACCTGATGGCACTTCTGTAACATTGCCCGGTATATATACCATTAATTTACCAACCGCTGCAGGTTGTGATAGTACGATAGAGGTAACACTCAATGTATCTGCTTCATTTGCAACAACCGTGGATGCATCTATTTGCAGTGGTGATACTTATGCGTTGCCAGACGGAGGTGTGGCAACAGTTGCCGGTACTTATACCTCATTATTATTAACAGCCTCGGGATGTGATAGTATAATTACAACAAACCTGGCTGTGAATCCGGTGTATACATTTATTTTAGATACCACCATCTGTACAGGCGAAACAGTGACTTTACCCGATGGCACGATTGCATCAACTGCCGGCGTATATGAACTTGATTTTACCACAACCTTGGGTTGTGATAGTATTTTCTATTATTATGTCGATTTCTATCCTATCACAACAGTAACCACAACTATTCCGGATGTTTGGTGCATCGAAGATGGCGTTGTTTTACTGGAAGCTGACCCGGCGGGTGGACTCTTTAGCGGACCAGGTGTTTCCGGTAGTACGTTTGATCCGGTTGCAGCGGGTGTTGGTGATCATATTATTACCTATACATTTGTAGATGCTTTTGGTTGTGCATCTGCGCAGTCGGAAACGATAACAGTTGATCAGAATTTTGCGGATGCCGGCCTGGATACAACTATTTTTGATTCAGGCGTCGCTGCATTATCTGGTGCTACGGGCGGCAATTACTTCTGGTCGCCACCTGATGGATTAACGTGTACTGATTGTGCAAATCCATTTACAGGTGTTGATGCTACTACTACTTATTACCTCAGTTCAGTTTCCGCTAATGGATGTGTGGCGATAGATTCTGTTACCGTATTTGTTATTCCTTCTAATGAAGAAGTATTTATTCCAAATACCTTTACGCCTAATGGTGATGGCATAAATGATGTATTCGGTGTGTTGGCTCCCGGCGTTAGTCAATTATTATCTTTTACGGTATACGATCGCTGGGGTGAACGCATTTGGTATGCAACAGATACTGATCCGCAAAGCGCGGGGGCCATGTGGGACGGATATTTTAATGGCGAATCGGTTAATCAAGGCGTGTATGCCTATGTTGTGCGTCTGCAATTTTATTCAGGCCGCGTTGAAACGTATAGTGGAAATATTACGCTGATACGATAGTAGTTGGTATATCGGCAAAAAAAATACCGGCCTGGAAATCTCTAATTCCCAAACCGGCATTCATTGCGTTTGCATTAATTACTTTCCCAGCTCGTGCCTTCTTTACTATCTTTCAACTGTATACCTACAGCAGTTAAAGCATCTCGAATTTTATCGCTGGTGGCAAAATCCTTTTTTGAGCGCGCGTCTTTGCGTATGTCAATTACCAAGTCCATCACGCCGCTTAGTTTGCTATTATCTCCTTCAGTTTCCTGTCGCAATCCAAAAATATCAAACAGAAATGTAGCATACGTTTTCTTTAAGCGCTCTAATGTAAAAGCAGAAATGGATGCAACTTTATTATGTTGGTCGTTCCAGGTATTAATCATGCTGGCTGCTTCGCTTAATTCAGCAATAGTTTGGGCGGCATTGAAATCATTATTCATGCCTGCATAAACACCTACCAGAATTTTATTTACGGCTGCTTCATCTGCTGCATTTGGTTGATCGGTGGCCTGCAAGTTTTCTAATAATTGTTGCGCAGCCATTAAACGCTTATATCCTTTTTCAGCCGCTTTCAATGCGTCATTGCTGAAGTCCAGGGTGCTGCGGTAATGTGCTTGCAGCATACTGAATCGCACGGTCATTGGTGAGTATCCTTTATCCAAAAGTGGATGGGTGCCTTCGAATAATTCGGCCGGTAAAAAGGCATTGCCCAAACTTTTACTCATTTTTTGACCATTTACCGTCAGCATATTTGGGTGTAACCAATATTTCACGGGTTCGGTATGGTTGCAGGCAATGCTTTGTGCAATTTCGTTGGTATGATGTGTAGGAATTAAATCCATCCCACCGCAATGAATATCGAATGTTTTTCCCAGATACTTGGTGCTCATGGCTGAACATTCTATATGCCAGCCCGGATACACATCTCCCCATGGCGATGGCCAGCGCATGATATGTTCAGGTTTTGCTTTAATCATAAGTGCAAAATCCAATCGGCCTCGTTTGGAAGATTGTCCGTCGAGCTCACGAGTATTATTCAGCAATTCATCGAGATTCCGGCCACTGAGTTTTGTGTACGGATAAGTCGCATTGAATTTCTCTACATCAAAATAAATAGCCTCCGGTGTTTCATAAGCAAACCCATTTTCCATTATGGTTTTTGTCATCTCAATTTGCTCAACAATATGTCCGGTTGCTGTTGGTTCTATACTGGGAGGTAAACAGTTGAGCATATCCATAATCCAATGAAATTTAACCGTGTATTTCTGCACGATTTCCATTGGTTCTACTTGTTCAAGCTTAGCCTGTTTACTAATGCGGTCGCCTGCTTCGCCGCTCGTGCTTTCTACGTGTCCGGCATCGGTAATATTGCGGAGATAGCGCACTTTATAACCCAAATGTGTCAGGTAGCGGAACATCAGGTCGTACATGGTGAAGCTGCGACAATTACCGAGATGTGGTTCGCTGTAAACAGTCGGGCCGCATGCATACATCCCTACGAAGGGAGCATGCAGGGGCTCAAAAACTTCTTTCTGACGGCTCAGTGTATTGTAAACTACAACCTGGTTTTGGTGATATAACGCCTTCTCCATGCATGCAAAGGTAGCAGAATGCCAGGTTTCTTTGTCGTATTGGCTGGAAGAAATGGTATATTTTTTGCTGTGATAATATATCGGCTGCAAAATACCGCTTCAACACAGGCGTGTAAGTTTCCTATTTCCTGACGGGTAAGCAGATTCATGCGTTGTTCAGTGTACGCATGGCGTCAATCAGCATACATTTCAAAAAAGGCTAGTCATCACCTATGGTAAAGCGTGTGATGCAGGGATAATGATCGCTGTAATCTTCTTTAATGCGCATATAATCAATGAGTTCAAATTGATCATCTTCAAACAACATATAATCAATGCGAATAAGCGGCAATTGTGAGTATGTAGCGCCAATTCCTATGCCACGGGCCAGAAAGGCGTCTTGCATATTGCGTGACATTTTCTGGTAAGTATAGGAAACCGGTGTGTCATTAAAGTCGCCGCAGGAAATAATCGGATGTGGAGATAATGCCATATGTGCATGCACGGAATCGGCTTCCTGTGCCCGCAATGCAAAACTCATTTTAAGTTTGTTGGTGATGCGTTCTGCATCAAAATCTGTATTTCCTTCATTACTGGCTTCAATAAATTCAAGGTCGCGGTGGTTGATTTGTGTACTTTGCAGATGGCTGCAAAACACGCGTATCGTATCTTCCGGGAAGGCAATATCGGCGTAAATGGTTGAGTTTAATTTGCTCAGGGATAGAAATTCAAGACGACCGCTGTTTACAATCGGGTATTTCGATAAAATGATGAGTCCGAAGCTGCGGGTAGTTTTTTCGTTTTCGTAGGCTTTGTAATAATAGTAATGTGTTAATCCGGTTGCCTCCAGTACCATTTTGAGATTGCTTTTCTCTTTAGGATGGTTGGTGTAGGTGTTAAATTCTTCGAGACACACCACATCCGGTTTTTCCTGTCCGATATTGGAAACGATTTCATCGCGGTATTTATACTTACCGTCTTTATTGTAGGCATCAAAGCCTTGTACATTATATTGTAAAATAGTATGTACTTGTTTTGCTTCGGGGTCAGCCTTTTTCAATCCGCCGAAACCAAAATGCCTGAAATGTGCGGTTGATCCAAGCACAAAAAAAAGAAACATCCACCAAAAAATCCGACGTCGCATAAATAGCCAGATAATCATGCAGATGGTATAGAGCAGAATAACCGGTAAATACCCTAACCCTAAAAAAGCAAGCGGCCAGAAAAATTCAGGGCTGATGAACATGGCCAGCCAGGCGCCGAGATATAAAATGCTCACCAGTATGGTAAATCCAAAAATAATCTTTTGCCACCACTTCATATCTTACTTCTTGTTGCTGATCTTAAACAGAAATTCTTTTTCAGATTTACTTAAGCTATCGTATCCGCTTTCTCGTATTTTGTCAAGGATGGCATCTACCTTATCTTGTTCATCAAGTGCGTGTTGACGTGCCGTTGGTCGTTGGTTTGGATTAACATACGCAACGCGGGTTTTTACAGGATGAAATAGCCCATATACGCGACGTTCAAATTTTCCCCACCAGCCAAACCAGTTACCGGAACGTTTGTAGCTGCGAATATATAAAAACCCGGTGAGTGCTCCGCCCAGATGTGTGATGTGTCCACCGAGGTTATCATTATTAGAAATACTCAATAAATCAATTATGAGCACAAATGCCGCAATATATTTGAGTTGAACCGGGCCAATAAACATTAGGTGCACAGTATAAGTAGGCTGCAATGTGGCAGTGGCCAATACAATTGCCATTATCGCTGCCGACGCGCCAACGGTAGCCGTGCCAATATAGGCATGGTAATCGGGTATTAAATTGTATGTGGCAATAGAAAAAATCAGACCAACTAATCCACCGGCCAGATATAAGGGATAAATCATTTTCGGCTGCATAATATCAGAAAAAATGCGCCCGAAAAAGAACAAATACATCATGTTAAATAATACATGAAATACACTTTGTAAATCATGCATAAACATATACGTAAACAATGTCCATGGTTTGGTGAGCAGCTCAAGTATATCGGAGCTTGCATAGAACCATTCGCTGATAAACTGCAAATAACTTTCGCGCATCCCAAAAATGCCGCCAATAATTGATCCGGCAGCTTGTATCAGGAAAATTCCAATATTTACCAGCACCAACTTAATCGTAGGTCCGCCATGTTGCCATTGATATTTAATATCAGATGAAAAGCTCATGCCTGATTAGCCGATTAATAGAAACGCGTTTTATTTCGCGACCAGATTTTAATCAGAATAAAGCCCATGAGTGCCCCGGATAAATGCGCCAGGTGCGCGATATTATCGCCCGGATTGCTCGATAAACCCAGGAATAATTCAATGGCAATCATGATAATAATTAAATACTTGGCTTTAATCGGTAGTAGCAAGTACACATATATAAGTGTATTGGGAAACAGCATACCAAAGGCAACGAGCACCGCATAAATGGCTCCGGAAGCGCCAACGGTAGGGCTGTAAACCGACTGAATGGTATTTATTTGAGCGGAGGTAAACATGCCACCCGGATCTACTGAAAAGCTGCCTATGGCGTTATGTAATTGCAGCGCATGCACGCCGGTATATAACAAGGCGGCGCCAATACCGGTAATCATAAAAAATTGTAGGAATCGCTTCGGACCCCATACGTTCTCCAACACAGCGCCAAACATCCAAAGTGAAAACATATTAAAAAATACATGGCTTAAACTACCATGGGTAAACATATGTGTAATAAACTGATAGGGTCTGAAATTTTCAGAAGCAGGATAATATAATGCCAGATAATTGGTCAGGTCAGGAAATGTTACCGTAGCCAGAAAAACCAACCCATTAATAATGAGTAGATTTTTAATAACCGGAGGCAAATAGTTAAACCTTGTAAATTGAAATTGTGACATCTTGATTATGCATTCGATTTTTGAAATTGCTGTGCTAAAGCATCTAAGGAAAACGTTATAAAAGTTAAATTACCAAATGGCGATGTAAATGGTGTTTCGCAGGCAAATAACTGATCGGCAAGATGGCGCATGCCGCGATCATCGAGTCGGTGGCCGCGTTTGATACTGTTTGTTCTGGCCAGCGACCGCGCAATCGTTTCATGTCGATTCAGTTTTAAGGCAGAGCGGTCCTCTTTAAATTGTTCAAGCAACTCCTCGATAACGGTATGAGCATCGCTGCTTTCAAATTCAACCGGAATGCCATGCACCACAAACGTATCTTTTCCAAACGGTTGTATATCGAACCCCATATTTTGTAAATCGGGCAGCAAGGCACTTAGTACTGCATGATCAGCACCGGTAACCTGCAACGATTGTGGAAAGAGTTGCTGTTGTGAATGATGTTTTTTCTGCTGCAATTGATGGATATATTTCTCAAACAATACACGCTCATGCGCAGCTTGCTGGTCGATTACAATAAATCCGCTCTTAATCTGCGTAACGATATATTGATGATGAATCTGAAAAGAAACAGAGCCTTCTATCTGCGCTTCATGCGTGCCAATCTCTTCTTCCCGAATGCCCGTTTTGGCAAATTGTTCACGACGTTGATGAAAAGCTTCCGAAAAGGCATCAGAACCAGCAAGCTGATGCGTTGATTGCCTGTGGTCATCCATACGCGGCAGATCATTCATGCGGCTTTCAACCGTTTTAAATGTTACAGCCGGTGCTTCAGGGCGTTTATAAAACCCGGGTAAATTGGCAAAGGTATTATCCTGCTCAAAATCTAAGGTGGGTGTAACACTATATTGTGCTAATGCATGTCGAACAGCAGCCTGAATAAATGTATAAATGATACGTTCGTCTTCAAACTTGATTTCCTGTTTGGTTGGATGTACGTTTACATCAATACGTGCGGGATCAATATCTATATAAATTGTATATAAAGGATAACTCCCTTCCGGCAGCAAATCTTCATACACACTCATTACTGCATGATGCAAATATGGACTGCGGATAAAGCGGTTGTTGACAAAAAAGAATTGTTCGCCTTTTGTTTTTTTAGCCGCATCCGGTTTACCGATAAAACCGCGAATATTCGTAACCGATGTGCTTTCGGCAATAGGCACTAGCTTTTCATTGTAACCTGCACCAAATAAATGGGTGATGCGCTGACGTAAATTGCCGGCTTTTAAGTGAAATAATTCGACACCATTATGTGTAAGCGAAAAAAACACATCTTCATGCGCAAGCGCAACACGTTCAAACTCATCAATAATATGTTTGAGTTCAACGGTGTTTGATTTTAAAAAGTTGCGACGTGCAGGAACATTAAAAAATAAATTCTTGACCAAAATATTGGTTCCGGCTGAACATTGAATGTGTTCGTGCGCTTTAATATCAAATCCTTCTATCGCTATTCTGGTGCCGGTTTCCTGCTCTTGCTGGCGCGTTTTTAATTCTACCTGTGCAATGGCTGCAATACTGGCCAGTGCTTCACCGCGAAATCCTTTGGTACGGATGGAAAAAATATCATCAGCCGACCTGATTTTGCTCGTGGCATGTCGTTCGAAACACATACGTGCATCCGTAAAACTCATGCCTTTGCCGTTATCAATCACCTGAATCAGCATTTTGCCCGCCTCTTTAATCACCACCTTAATTTCGGTGGCACCGGCATCAACAGCGTTTTCCATCAGCTCCTTCACGGCAGAGGCCGGGCGCTGAATCACTTCGCCTGCTGCGATCTGGTTGGCAATGGCATCCGGTAAAAGGTGAATGATATCTCCCATGGTCTGGTTACCTCACAATTCTCTGCGGTCGTTCCTGTAAAGGTGCAAATGTACTGTTTTAGCGGCCGCTGTGGTGGCAACTGTCCTATTTATTAGTGTAAACACAACATGACCCGCACATTTTCCGTTCCTTGGGCACATCATTTGTATAAATTTGCATGAACTGCTAAAACAGCTATTCTATCGTGCACTTGCGTTATTTCATCATACTTATACTCACCGTAGGACTTGTGTCTGCCGCTAAAGGCCCGCAAAGTCAGGAGGTTAAACTGCCTGAGGATACCCCTTTTTATGACCTGGAGTATGCCTGGGTAGATTCCTTAATGGGCAAAATGACCCTCGATCAAAAAATTGGTCAGCTCTTTATGGCACCTGCCTACTCCAATAAAGACGCAGCACATGTGCAACAAATTGAGCAACTCATCAAAAATTATCAGATTGGCGGCCTCATATTTATGCAAGGAGGGCCCGTTCGTCAAGCCAAACTGACCAATAACTACCAAAAACTGTCTAAAACACCCCTCCTGATTGGCATGGATGCCGAATGGGGTCCTGCCATGCGATTGGATAGTGTTATTGCTTTCCAGCGACAACTTACCTGGGGGGCTATGACCAACGACTCTATTGTTTACCAAACAGGCGTGGTTATCGCCAACCAATTGCGGCGTTTGGGCGTGCACGTGAGTTTTAGTCCGGATGTGGATGTCAATAATAACCCATCGAACCCGGTTATTGGTGATCGCTCTTTTGGTGAAGACAAGTTTAATGTAGCACTGAAGGGTCTTATGTATATGCAGGCTTTGCAGGATAATAATGTCATCGCCTGCGCAAAGCATTTTCCCGGACACGGCGATGTGGATGCCGATTCACATAAAACACTGCCGGTAATTAATCACTCGTATGCGCATTTAGATAGTCTGGAGCTCTATCCATTTAAAGTTTTAATGAATGAAGGTGTTGGTTCAATTATGTTGGCCCACTTATTTGTGCCGGCTTTAGATAATACCGATAAAACACCAACTTCTCTCTCGCCTAAAGTAGGTGTTGAACTCGTGCGCGAAACCTTGCAGTTCAGAGGACTCATTTTTTCTGATGCACTCAATATGAAAGGTGCTGCAGAAAATGTGGCCGCCGGTGAATTGGAAGTGCGGGCCTTTTTAGCCGGAAATGATGTGTTGTTGTTCAGCGAAAATATTCCGGTGGCTTTTGAAGCTATCAAAAAAGCTGTTGCGGATGGCAGAATTACTACACAACGCATCGATGAAAGTGTACGCAGAATTCTAAAAGCAAAAGCCTTTGCCGGTTTAGATAAAAAAAAGCTGGTGGATGTAAAAAATATTACGGCTGATTTGAATTCAACGCAAGCAACTTTACTCAAACGCACGATAACAGAACACAGCATTACGTTGGCACATGCCGAAGGCTCGTTAGTGCCATTCAAAAATTTAGATACCTTGTCTATTGCATCTCTAAGTATTGGAAATGGAAACGCAACGGTATTTCAAAATTATTTGGGTAAATATGCAAAGGTTGATCACTATCAAATAAAAAAAGAAGCAGAAGCCGCCACGTTTACCACGATGTTGAATAAACTCAAGGGTTACGACGTGGTTATTATTGGTGTGCATGATATGAAACGTGCACGCAGCAGTAATTATGGTATTTCTACTGCAACGGAAGATTTAATTGTCAAACTGCAATCCCAAACGCAAACAGTGGTATGTCTTTTTGGCTCGCCTTACGCGTTAGAACGTGTGCGCAATGCACAATATCATGTAGTTGGATATGATGATGATGACTACACACAACAGGCTACCGCAATGGCTTTGTTTGGTGCGCTTGGTTTTGATGGCAAATTACCTGTAAGTGCCGGCACCTTCAAAGTGAATAGCGGCATTGAAACCGGTGAAATCAAAAGATTAAAATATACGATTCCGGAAGAGGTGGGTATTGCTGCGGACAAACTCAATAAAATTGACAGCATCGCACAGGCGTGTATTGCTGTGCAAGCGGCTCCGGGTTGTCAGGTTTTAGTTGCCAAAGAAGGAAAAGTAATTTACGATAAGGCGTTTGGCAATTTTACCTACAGCAAAAAACAATCGGTAGAATTAAGCAGCATTTATGATTTGGCTAGTGTTACAAAAACTTCTGCCACAACCATGATGCTCATGGATTTATATAATGCCGGTAAACTCAATTTACGCAGCAAGGTGAGCGATTATTTACCTGAAACGGAAGGCACCAATATTGGTGGTTTGGTATTGCAGGATATTTTGACACATCAAAGCGGATTACCTGCCTGGGTGCCTTTTTATAAACGCACTTTAAATCCCGACGGCACGCTGAATCCTTTATATTATAATCAATCGGCCATCTCCGGATTTACAACACAGGTGGCAGATGGCGTGTATATGCGTGATGATTATCGCGACAGCATCTGGTCGATTATCCAACAGGTGGAAATCAAATCCAAAAAATATGTCTACAGCGATTTAAGCATGTATATCAGCCGGAGAATTGCTGAAAAAATTGCCGGTATTTCGCTGGATACATATGTGTATCAAAAATTTTATCGCCCCCTGGGCATGGAAACGACGTGGTTTAATCCATTACAGCAATTTCCTAAGGATCGAATAGTGCCGACTGAAAATGATAATTATTTCCGCTTTCAAACCGTGCAGGGATATGTGCACGATATGGGTGCAGCCATGATGGGTGGGGTAGAAGGCCATGCCGGGTTGTTCAGTAATGCGGAAGACCTCGCCATTCTCTACCAAATGCTATTGAATGATGGCTATTACGGTGGCGTGCAATATTTTGATGCAAAAACGGTTGCACTTTTTACCAAGAAACAAAGTGATGTTTCACGCAGGGGGTTAGGTTTTGATAAACCGGAACCGAACGGGCCATCGCCCTGCAGCGGCTATGCCAGCGCCCAAACGTTTGGTCACCAGGGTTTTACCGGCATTTGCGTTTGGGCGGATCCTGAATACGACCTCTTGTATATTTTCCTCTCTAATCGTGTGCAACCTGCCGCAGAGCCAAATAAACTGAGCTCTGAAGGCATCCGGAATAAAATAATGGATGTGATTTATGAGGCCGTGCTCACCAGCGATCCACCGCATGGACCCGCTTCTGATTAGTCGTAGGCCTTTTTCGGCAAACAGGTATTTCTGCTGCATCTGAACTTTTCAGCCGGTATAAACATTACTGAAACACATTACCTTCACAGCATGAAAATCGGGATAGTATGTTACCCAACGTATGGGGGAAGTGGCGTTATCGCTACAGAATTGGGCAAGGCGCTGGCGGATAAAGGGTACACCGTTCACTTTATTACCTATAAACAACCTTTTCGTCTCGATTCATTTCATGAAAATATTTTTTTTCACGAAGTCAATTTTACCAACTATCCACTGTTTGAATATCCTCCCTATGAAATTGCCCTGAGTAGCAAAATTGTAGATGTGGCTATCAATGAAAAATTGGATTTGTTGCACGTACACTATGCTATTCCACATGCGTCTGCCGCTTATTTAGCTAAGCAGATATTAAAGGAAAGAAATTATCACCTGCCTTTTATCACCACTTTACACGGCACAGATATTACCCTGGTTGGAAAAGATGAAACATTTGTTCCGGTAGTTACTTTCAGTATTAATCAAAGCGATGGGATTACTTCTGTTTCTGATAGCCTGAAGCAGGATACCTACGCGAATTTTGATATTAAAAAAGATATCGCCGTTATTCCAAACTTCATAGACTTCACCCGTTTTAAAAAATTAAATAAAGAGCATTTCAGAAAAGTGATTGCCAAAAATGGCGAACGCATCGTTGTGCATACTTCAAATTTCAGAAAGGTGAAAAGGGTAGAGGATGTTGTTAAAGTATTCTGTCAGATTAAAGCAGCAGTGCCATCTAAATTATTGCTGGTGGGTGATGGGCCTGAGCGACAAAATGTAGAAAAACTCGCGCGCCAGGTATGTAATGAAGACGATGTGTATTTTTTAGGCAAACAAGAAGCCGTTGAAGAATTATTAGCTATTGCTGATTTATTTATACTGCCATCAGAAACAGAAAGTTTTGGTCTTGCGGCGCTGGAAGCCATGGCTTGTGAAGTGCCGGTAATCTCTACCAACACCGGCGGTATTCCTGAAATTAATATTCATGGCGTAACCGGATTTATGAGTGCGGTGGGCGATGTGGATGATATGGCAAAAAACGCTATCCATATTTTATCCGACGATCAAACATTGGCGCAGTTCAGAGCTAACGCCATCACACAGGCTAAGGTTTTTTCTTTAGAAAATATTTTACCGCAATACGAATCCTACTATCGCAAAATAGTAGAAAGCAGCAAATAACAAGTAGGGATTTTATTCCTGATCGCGCACAAAAGTGGCCAGGAAATAAAAATTGTCGTAATTGGATATAAAGGATTCCGGATACACGGTGCCGGTTAAATCGTAACAAATAGTCAGCGTATCGTTTTGCAGTTTGTATCTGGCCTTAAAATGTTTGCCGGCATTTGGTCCCTCTAAGCCATAGATATCCATAGTACTGTCAGTTAAAATAGCTTTACCTGCATCAATAGATTCAGCAGATAAAATATAACTGGAATCATACATCATCAAACGTTGCGTAGCCCAAACGGTTTCTGGAAATGGGTTACCGGCAATGATTTCAGAAATAGGTTTCCATGTGCCATTTAGCGCCGAATAGGTGGAATTCTTTTGCTGAATCACCACACATCCGGCAAGTCCGAACATCCAAACGAAAAATAGAATTTTACTGTTACGCATAGGATTAAAGGTACGCATTTTAGCGATATACGGCTGCCACGCCGGTAAAAGTGGATATCCTAAATCGTTTATGATTAACTTTACAAAATAATAATCAAGCTATGTCACTCTTCGATCAGGTAAATGAAGGCATCAAAGATTCCATGAAAAATAAGCAGGAAGGTCGCCTCCGCGCACTCCGTGGAATAAAAGCAGCCTTATTGCTGGCAAAAACAGAAAAAGGGGCTGAGGATACACTCACAGAGGCAAAAGAAATGCAAGTGCTCACCAAGATGATGAAGCAGCGTGAAGAAAGTTATACAACTTATACGCAACAAAATCGTCCCGACCTTGCTGCTGCTGAAAAAGAAGAGATGGATGTTATTGCCACCTTCCTGCCGCAACAAATGTCGGCAGAAGAATTGCGTGCCGAAGTATCAGCCATCATTACCCAACTGGGCGCTACAGGTATGAAAGATATGGGCCGTGTTATGGGCACTGCCACCAAGCAATTGGCGGGTAAAACCGACGGAGATAAAATTGCGGTTATCGTTAAAGAAATTTTGGGCACCGCCTAAAGCATTTTACCCACCGCCTCCGAAACGGCTGTTTGTATGATACTGGATATTATTTATGCAGGTTTTTTATTGTTGGCCTTAATACATGGGTATAAAAAAGGCATCATACATTCTATTGTCACCTTGCTTGCGCTCATCATCGGATTACTGGCAGCAGTGCGCTTCAGCGAATTAGCGGCGGTGTATATCGATAAATGGTTTAACGTGTCCGGAAAATATCTGCCACTCATTGCTTTTATTGCGGTGTTTGTTGGTTTATACTTTTTATTCCGGCTGTTGGAACAAGCCATGGAAGGTGTGTTTAAATTGATTAAACTCAACTTTATCAATCAGGCTGCCGGTGCATTGGTATGGGGATTTGTGTGGACGCTCCTGTACTCTACCATATTATTTTACCTCAACAATATGGGTTTGTTTTCTGAAGCATTGAAAACAGATTCAGTAACCTATGCCCATATCATCGCTTTAGCACCGGATACATTTGCATTAATTGGCAAAGTTATTCCACCCATGCGCGATGCTTTCGATAAACTGGATATCTGGTTCAGTCATTTTAACGCTAAGCATTCGGTCGCACAATGAAAGTGCTATTGCTCGATAATTACGATTCTTTTACCTGGAATATATATGATTATATACGGCGCTCCGGTATTGAGGTGCTGGTGAAAAAGCATGATGCCATTTCTGTCGCGGATATCAGAAAACTCTCCATTGCCGGTATCGTGTTGTCCCCGGGTCCCGGCCGACCTGAACAGGCAGGTATCCTGATGGAAACCATAGCTGAATTTCACACAAAACTGCCTCTTTTTGGCGTTTGTCTCGGCTACCAGGCCATCGGGGCCTATTTTGGCGCCTCCGTGATCCATAGTCAGGTGCCCATGCACGGAAAAACCTCCCATATCACTCATTCCGGAACGGGTATTTTTCATCAGATTCCACAGCACACACCGGTAATGCGCTATCATTCCCTGAATATCGACAGGGTGCCTGACGGCTTTCAATGCACTGCCCGGACCGTAGAAACCGACGAATTTATGGCCATGGCGCATGAAAATTTACCGGTTACCGGGGTCCAATTTCACCCCGAATCCGTTGGTACACCTGAGGGAGCGGCTATGATTACGAATTGGATTCACAGTTTGCATTAGCATTACTCACATTAAATGCTATTTTTGTAACGCACTCAAAACCAAGTATGACGCACACTGTCAGAGAAGAAAACGGATTCAAATACGTGGAAGAAGGGGAAGGTGAAGTGCTGATGCTCCTGCACGGACTTTTCGGCGCCCTGAGTAATTTTTATGATATCATAGAGCATTTCCGCGGTTCGCATAAGGTGGTTATTCCTATTTTGCCCCTGTATGAC
This sequence comes from Bacteroidota bacterium, assembly GCA_029571985.1. Classification (GTDB taxonomy): domain Bacteria; phylum Bacteroidota; class Bacteroidia; order Chitinophagales; family BACL12; genus UBA7236. The sequence goes on from JAKQVC010000249.1 coordinate 35,419, forward strand.
CTGCCTTTGGAGGAAACTACTGTAAGCGGCTATGTACAATACGTAGAGCGCTTTGTAGCCTATAAAGGGTATGGAAAAGTAATTGTGCTGGGCAATTCCCTCGGCGGACATATTGCCCTGATTTATACCTTGCAAAATCTGGAAAAAGTGAAAGGCGTGGTGCTTACCGGTTCGTCCGGTTTGTTCGAAAGCGCTATGGGCGACAGCTATCCGAAACGCGGCGATTACGATTATATCAAACGCAAGGCAGAATTGACCTTCTACGACCCGAAACATGCTACGAAAGAACTCGTAGACGAGCTTTTTGATATCGTAAACGACCGGAATAAAGTTATTCGCGTGCTGGCAACGGCAAAAAGTGCCATCCGCCAGAACCTGGCCGAGGAAGTAAGTAAGATTACGGCACCAACTTTGCTGATTTGGGGTAAGGATGATACCATAACACCTCCTTTCGTTGGCGAAGAATTCAATAAACTGATACCGAATTCTAAACTTATTTTCATCGATAAGTGCGGACATGCCCCGATGATGGAACAACCTGAGGAGTTTAATCGTTATCTGGATATATTCCTGAAGGAATTACACTGATTTGCTCGCAAAAGATATCATATCGGAAAATATCCCGCCCCTTAAAGTAAAGGACACCGGAACCAAGGCGATAGAATGGATGTACGAATTCAAGCTCTCGCACCTCCCGCTTGTCGACCAAAAAAAGTATATCGGCCTCGTGAGTGAGGAGGATATTCTTGACTTCAACAATACCAACGAGCAACTCGGCAAATTCCTGCGCACCTTGTACAAGCCTTTTGTGCGCGACACCGAACATATTTATGAAGTGCTCAGGGTTGCCGCAACGTTAAAATCTACGGTTATTCCGGTTATTGATGCGGAAGAAAAATACCTTGGCCTGATTACGCTGCAAAGTCTGTTATACCACTTTGCAAAAATGAGCAGCATCAGTGAACCCGGCGGCGTGATTATTGTTGAACTGCAACAAAAAACAGATTACGTACTCAGTGATATTGCCCGTATCGTAGAAGGCAATGATGCCCATATTTTAAGTTTGTATTTTAACCTCGACCCGGATACCGGTCAGCATACGGTTACCATGAAGGTGGATACCACCGAAGTGAAACATATTGTTGCCACTTTCGAACGATACGAATATCATGTGCGCGCATTTTTTCAGGAAAGTGATTTGGGTGAAATGCTGAAAGACAGATACGATGCACTCATGAATTTTCTTAATATCTGATTATGCATATTGCTATTTACGGCCGACTCATAAAAAAAGATGCATTGCCTTATGTGCAACAAATGTTTGATGAGTTGTATGCACGAAAAATCAGCAGTTATATTCACGAAGATTATTATCCGCATCTGATCAATAATATTCAATTCCGCGAGCAACCGGTTTTATTTAATGAACGCAACCTGGATGTCATCGCCAGACTTGATTATATTTTTAGTCTCGGCGGCGATGGTACACTGCTCGATACCATGACCATTGTGCGCAATACCAATATTCCGGTAGTAGGCATTAATATCGGGCGACTCGGTTTTTTGGCCAACGTGGGTAAAGATGAAATTGTAAGTGTGTTGGATGCGCTGGAAAAGGGCGCTGTTACGCACGACCCGCGCACCTTAATTCATCTCGACTCAAACGTGCCCGGATTATTTGGTGAAGCACCTTTTGCCCTGAATGAATTTACCATTCACAAAAAAGACAGTTCTGCCATGATTGTAATTCACACGTACATCAATGGCGAATTTCTGATGAGTTATTGGGCGGATGGATTAATCGTGAGCACACCAACCGGCTCCACCGGCTATTCTTTATCCTGCGGAGGTCCGATTATTTTCCCGGGCTCCGAAAATTTTGTGATTACACCGGTAGCACCCCATAACCTCAACATACGACCAATTGTGGTGAGCGATAATTCAGTCATCAGTTTCGAGATAGAAGGTCGCTCCGATCATTTTCTGGTGACACTGGACAGCCGGTATGAGTCGGTTGACAGTTCGATTCAGCTTGCCGTCAGAAAAGAAGACTTCACCGTAACCCTCATACGCCCTAACGAGCAACATTTTCTCGACACGCTCCGCAACAAACTCAGCTTAGGACTCGATCAGCGGAATTAATAAGCGTTTTTTCTTTCATTTCTTTTTGTTGAGGAATGACTAAAGAGGAATGAGGAATAAGGAATGAGGAGTTTTGTCTTGAAATGGCGGGTAGTGAGTAGTGAGTAGTGGGTAGTGAGACAAATACAATAAGGCCTACGGCCATAGAATGCAGCTTTTTCTTATGATAATAAAAACCGAAAGTATAATTTCCTGCTCCACCAAAATCCCAGCATTGTCCCACTACTCACTACCCACTACTCACTACCTTTTAATGGAGGAATAAGGAATGAGGAATAAGGAATGAGGAATGAGGAATGAGGAATATGCATAATTACATTCCGCTCTAGCGCATCAGCTAGAATGTTCGCCACACACACCCTCGACGAAGTCGATTTCCTGCATTGTCTCACTACTCACTACCCACTACTCACTACCTGCTTATAGGAATAAGGAATAATGAATAAGGAATGAGGGGTGGTTGTTTAGAACATGGCAAGCTTACGTTTTCTAACTGCTTGAATGTGGCGATTTTTTGGCACTAGATGTTTGACTTCATTGAACTCGGTACGGAGCGCAACGCTTCATTTAATTACTGAACCGGCAGTTTGCAGGAGGTGCTGTAATAGCCAGTGTATATTGTGTTGCCTGTGCTTGGTGTTATTTGGTTAGTTGCTTTATTGTTTTGCGATTGTCATTTATCATGACTGCATGGAGATCAGCATCCTTGTAATATTTTTCTTTTATAAAGTGGAAAGTCAAGCCGAAACAGCAATCACAAGCGCAGTAAGTTCCATAGCCGTAATATATGAGATTGAGTGTTCCGGTGCTGTCAATGGAAATATCGCATAGGAATTCATAACAGCAGTTGTCTGTAATATTAATATCAACTGTGAGCGTTGAGTCGGTGCTTTTGATGGAGTTAATTTTGTCCGGGGTCGATTTTTCAAAAGCGTCTGCCTGACATTCCGATTTGTTGACATCAGCCAAATAAATCCCATAACCTCTTGCGATCATTTGATTGTGTGTTGAAGGCAGGATAGTGGTACCCATTAAAATATGCTTAGTCATACCACTTCCAAAAACTACCGTGTCTGTCGAGTAGATCAAAGTATCATCAAAATGATGGTCTTGTCTTATAAAAACAGTATCGGGTGCTTGTGCGAACCCGACTGTAGAGAATAAGATGGTTGTTATTAGTAGTATGATTTTGTGGTGTGTCATTTTTTTGGCTATAACGTTTTGGGTATTGTCGAAGGCGGGGAGTTTCAGCGCTAATGTTGATTGGAAAACTAATGTTCAGTTATGCACTAAAGTGTCATAGAATTAAGTCTGCCCCAATTTTTGCAATACCTTGTTATGGGCTGATGTACTTCTCTCGTTCATTTGTCGACAAGTTTTTGGGTTTAAAAATTATGATTGTCAAAATACCCCAAACTGTTATGAGAAACCCCATATAGTTTACAATATTTTTGTCTGCAAGGTCGGCAGTAAATGCTATGTCAATGGTTGAATGAAAAACTGCACAAATTAAAATGCTTGCTCGTGAAGAGTTGTAAAGCCAAGTCAATAATACACTTCCTGTCAATAGGCTGAATGTCCAACCACATATACCTGCAAAGTCCATTGAAGTGTAACCAGGCCTATAAAAGAAAAGTGGCCAATGCCAAACAGCCCAAAAAAGTGTCAAGACTATGCTGGATGTTAATGCGTTAAATTTTTCTTGAAACCTTGGCAGTGCAAAACCACGCCACCCGATTTCTTCACCGAAGCCAAAAAAGATTATGTTGTAAATAAAAAATGTCAATAAGTTAAATTGTGGAAACTCTTTTGATGTTAAAAGCGCAGAAATATTGATTGGCGTGTTGTCGACGAAGTAGTTTATAATTGTCGCTATGAATACAAGTAAGAACGGACTCAATAGTGCAATTGTCAAATAAATGAGTGGTCGTACTTGTAAGCATTTTTTGATTAAATGTTTTACGCCTTCACCTCTTTGATATATCCAAGTTGTCAAGAACGATGCAATTAACGGTCCGAGTCCACCAATTCCGTGATGATAGGGTAAGGTCGGTAAATTGGTCAATCCAAATGCATGTCCATACAAAGGAAGCCAGATTGTCCAACTGATTAAGTAAGCAAGTCCGAAATATGTTAGAAGTTGTTTCACTATCCAGATGTTAATTTGTTAACACTACAGTCTGTTGCACTTGCCCAAAACGTACTTACGCTGGATGTTTGTGCGAGATTTCTAGACACCAGACTGTAACCCCTGCACAAAAGCCAAATATGTGTACTATAGGTAAATTTAAGCAAGTCACCCTCTTGCCGCCAAATGTGTGTTGCGCATTCGGGATTCTTTTCTTTCAAGTGAGCTTGACAAAGTTGTCTTCTAGCTTTACGTTAAAATTGATTTCTGCTTTTAATGCTCGAAACACTTTGATTATTGTGCCTATAGTCGCACTGTTAGCACTGCTTTCGAGTTTTGAAATTTGAGCTTTCTGTACCCCAACAAGTCGGCCAAGTTCTTCCTGGGTCAAATTTCTTTCTTGTCTTGCGGCTTTAATCATTTTACCTAACACGTCCATACGAAGTTCGTATTCGAATTCATCACGCTCTTGTGTTCCTACTTTGCCGATATACTTGTCTTTCATCTGGGCAAGTGAGTAAGTCTTTAAGTCTTTAGTTGCCATCTGATTACTTGTTTTGTTTCTTGTTAAAATATTTCTCTCTCAGTTTTACTGCCCGGTCAATTTCGTTTGCCGGTACTTTGTCAACTTTCTTTACAAAACCATGGGTTGCAATAACCAAAGTTTCTTTGTTATCTGTCTTGTCCCAAAATGCAAGAAGTCGGATTTGAAGTCCTGCGAATTTTGTCCTGAACTCCCAAATATCATTTTTAAGTTTCTTAAAAAGTTTTGGGTCATTTGTCTGTTCAGCAAGATCAATATTGTAAAGGATTTTCTTAATTGTCTTATGGTCAAGTTTTGCAATAAACTCGTTCGCTTCTTCTAGAAATTTTGTCTCAAAAAAACGCATTCAATACTGTCTTGTTAAACATCACAAATATATATAAAGTTTCCAAAAATAGAAACATTTTATTCGCGATTGAATTTTGGTGCCGGTTTTCGGGGTTAGGGCATAACTTATATATGGTCGGAAAAAAAAGCCACTATCTATCCAAATTCAGCTATTTATGCGCAATACATGTTAAAGGTGCTTCGCCTTAATTTTGGCCGGATTCTGTGACTTCCATTGTGTTTTCCTCCTGTTTTGGATATAGCCATTCTAACGCGCCGCTACTTATTCCCATTTACGGAAAACCGCTATTCTGTTAATGTCACAAAATTTGATGTGAAAATAGACTGAAATGGTTTATTGACTAATATTTCAGCCTATGCGTAGGTGATTTTATAGATTATAACCCTGTCACAAATCTCATTTATTTCACAACTTTTTCGACAGACCAAGTTAGTGTGCGTAGCCATGGATGCAATATGAAACGCAATGTACCTAGATATTTTATCAGCCCTTTCAATAGTCGTGCAAACCTGGCAATTCGGGTTTGTAATTGAATTGCGCTAGCTCTCAAAGCTTAAAATTTCTTATTTCGCGTATTGCGAAATGCGAAAATTCTTGTATCTTTGTACTATGAGAAAGCACAATGGAATGCGGCCACAAGACATCGCGATTTTATTAAAAATCTGCAGTGGGAATAATGCCAATTGGCAACTTGTTCCACTGTCTAATGCACTGCATATCAGCATTTCTGAAATATCAGAGTCGTTAAATCGCAGTCGCCTTGCTCATTTGGTCGACTATAATAAAAAGAAAGTCAGCCGGCAAAATCTCCTGGAATTCTTAGAGCATGGCGTGCAGTATGTTTTCCCGCAAGCGCCCGGTGCGATTGTCAGGGGTATGCCAACAGCACATTCGCATCCATCGATGAAACAACTGTTCATTAGCGAAGTCGATTATGTTTGGCCAGACGCTAAAGGAACACACATGGGTATGCTGATAGAGCCCCTTTACCCTAAACAGACGGAGGCCATACAGGAAGATCCACTTTTCTATGAATTGCTTGCGCTTGTCGACATCATTAGAGTGGGTAAGGTGAGGGAAGTAAAATATGCAGTTGCCGAATTAAAGAAGCATTTAAATGAACCATCACATTAACATCCTTAGAATAAAGGCGGTTGCTCGCGCTTTAGAAAATCTCCAAACTAAAATTGTTTTTGTTGGTGGGGCGACAATTTCGCTCTATCCAGGCAGGCCGGTGTTTGAAGTAAGGCCAACTGACGATATTGATGTTATAATTGAGATTCTTAATTATTCCGATCGATCAGAACTGGAGCGCAAGTTGGGGGAACTTGGATTTACGCATGATATAGAATCTGGAATAATTTGTCGATATAAAATTCAAGGGATTATCGTTGATATAATGCCAACCGATGACCCCACAATTGGCTTTAAAAATAAATGGTATCCTGAAGGATTTGATCATGCTATCGACTATGACATAGATGAGGTTACGGCAATCAAAATACTTAGTCCTGCTTATTTTATTGCGACCAAAATTGAAGCCCACAAGGGTCGGGGCAAGAACGACGGCAGAACAAGTCAAGATTTTGAAGACATTGTCTTTATCTTAGAAAATAGAGAATCCATCTGGGATGAAATGAATAGTGCAAGCGTGAATTTGAAAAATTACCTAAAAGAAGAATTCCGCAAGTTGTACGAAAATCAGCATTTGTTCGAATGGATTGACTGTCATGTCGAGCGTGGTTCGCCGCCAGCTACATACCACATTATGGAGCAAATTGAGAAATTCATCTCATGAAGAAACATCACGAATTGTTTGTAACCGCTGTACGATAGCGCCTTTCCCGTAAAATCTATTTATATTATTAATTTGGATTTCCGGTGGCACAGTATCCGCCGAAATGTCATTTTAAAGGCACAACTTCATCATAATAATAGGAGGTCAAAATCGCCGGAATGGTGGGGTCAATTTGGAGCGGAATCTTCAGCTTCTAAAAATCAACTCACAGCAACCTCAATTAACGCGACTTTTAAGTCGTGCAAAAGTAGGAAGTCAAAAAAAACACCTCAATGATACCCCCACAAAAACGCACTCATCTGCGCACAGTTGTTGGAAAAGAGGATATACCCATCCCCATTGTAGCGTGACGACCAAAAAAGGAGTTCGCTTTGGCCGTTGTTGTCGTAATCACCGGCGTCTACGAGGACGTTGGTGGAGTAGTCGTCGTCACTAAAATCATCGATGAAGGGGAGGTCGATGTTGTAGGAGAGGTTGACATAATAGCCGTTATGCGATTGGTATATCCAAATGGGGTAGCCGGACCAATTATCCGCCGTAGTTTTCAAACGCACCTGGAGCAATTGATCATTATTGACGGATTTGTATGATTTCGCAAATTGTAAATCGGTATAAGCTACCGGATCAACATCATCCATTAAGGCGAGGTAAGAATTGTAAAGGCGCAGCAGATTGGGCAATTCCGCTGTGTCCGGTTCGAAAGGTTTCCATCGCTGCGGGTCCAGGCAATTGTTTTCCGAAACCACCACTAATGGTCTGGGTGCGGCACCACCCGTCCAACCGCTGAATGCCTCTGTTGGCTGCCCGATTACGGGCAGGTTTTTTTCTATGGTGCTATGATAGGTATCTCTCGGCCATGTCCACGATGCATCCGGAAACCTCGGCGGCTCTTGTTTACTATGCAACTCC
>JAKQVC010000239.1 GCA_029571985.1 Bacteroidota bacterium
CGCAGGTATCCACGTCACAAATATCACTGCCGGCGAACAAAGATTAACAACCGCTTCCGCAGCCTGGTCCTACCACAAGCGATTTGGCGGTGCAACCCTTAGTGCAGGCTTATCCGGTGGTATTTTACAATACTCTCTGAATGGCGATAAACTGATAACACCAACAGGCACATATGGCGATGTTGTAGACCATAATGACCCTAATTTGCCTGTCACATTAATGACAAAAGTGATACCCGACGCTGCTGCAGGTATCTATTTCTTTACGGACGATTTGCAGGTAGGGGTTTCGGCAAATCACGTGTTGCTGCCACTTTGGTCCGATAATGCACCAGCTGACGCAACCGTACAATATAATCCCAATGCCTACGTTTATGTGGCATACGGCTTTGATGCAGGGCTTAGGTTCCGTATCATGCCAAATGTTCTTTATAAAACCGATCTCAATGCAGGGGTAGTTGACGTGAACACACTCGTTACCTACGATAATCGTTTGATGGCGGGCATTTCAGCCAGAGCGGGCGTTCAGGGCACTTTTGATGCCATTTCGCTCATGGCCGGTGTGCATGTCGCTGATAAATGGCAAATCAGCTATGCTTACGATATTACCCTTTCTGAGCTGAATACCGTTAGCTCAGGATCGCATGAAATCGGTATCCGATACAGAATTCCGGTTGCGCGACCAAGAGCTGGAAAGATGATTAACAACCCAAGATTCCTGTATCATTAACAGTTTAAAATTTGTGGAATGGAGAAAAGTGGCTAATTTCGGCCTACTTTTACCCAATCTGTGTGTATAAACAGTAGAATGCGTATTTGTTTTAGTAAAATAATGCTATTTTTACACGGAATAATAAGCACAAATTGATCTCAAGTATGAAAAGAAACTTGCAATTGTTCACACTTGCACTGGTAGGACTTATTGTCGGCTCAGGCTGTAGTCATTCCTCGTGGGATGATTATCGCGGCCAACTCCTCGGTGTGCAGGATCGTCCGGAATGGGAGCCGATCAACCCTTATGGAATGGTGTACATTCCTTCCGGAACGCTTCACATCGGTCCAAGCGACCAGGATGTGAATAGCAGCCTCTGGGCCAGAGCTAAATCCATCTCCATTCAGGGTTTTTACATGGATGATGCCGAAATCACAAACAATGAATACCGTCAGTTTGTGTATTGGGTGCGCGACTCCATCATGCATACCCTCCTCGACCACTATGTGGAAGAAGAAGAAGGCATGGAATCTGAAGTGCCGTTAATCGACTGGTCACAGGAGATTGACTGGGATGATGAGGAAACCCGCTCAAGACTCGAAGAACTCTATTTGCCGGCCAGCGAAACGTATTATGGTATTAAAGCCATCGATACCCGCCAGCTCATCTACAACTATCGTTGGGTGAAGTGGAAGGAAGCTGCCAGCAAATCTAACCGCGATAAAAACATTGCCGACTTCATTGTTGAAGAACCGGTAGAAATTTATCCGGATACACTCGTATGGGTGCATGACTATACTTACTCTTACAACGAGCCAATGACTCGTCAATATTTCAGCCACCCGGCTTTCGATGATTACCCGGTTGTGGGTGTTTCATGGAAACAGGCTGGTGCCTTTACAACCTGGCGTTCAGATTTCTGGAACGACTGGCGCAGGGCGCATGAAGAAGTACAAGTGGATGATTTCCGCCTGCCTACTGAACATGAATGGGAATATGCCAGCCGCGGTGGTCGCGATATGGCACCTTATCCTTGGGGTGGTCCATATGTGCGCAATACCAAAGGTTGCTACCTCGCTAACTTCAAACCTGGTCGTGGTAACTATCCGGAAGATGGTGGTTATTATACCGTGAAAGTATATTCATATGCACCAAACGATTTCGGTGTATATAATATGGCAGGTAACGTGTCTGAGTGGACGTCAAGTGCATTCCAGGAAAATACCTATTCCTTCCTGCACGATGAAAACCCTGACTATCGTTACGATGCTGAAGAAAGCGACCCGCCTGCCCTGAAACGTAAAGTTATCAGAGGCGGTAGCTGGAAAGATATCAGCTATTATATTCAAACAGGATCACGCCATTGGGAATTCCAGGATACATCCAAATGTTATATCGGCTTCCGTTGCTGTATGACATTCCTCGGACGCTCAATGAGTGATTTCTAAACATACGTTTTTCCCAAGAGTAAACGCCTAACATTTTACCTCAATCAATTTTTAAAACCGTTAAAATCAAAGCAAAATGTCAGCATTTTTTGAATCCGATCGTTTTAAACGAATCAAAAACCTGATCATCGGTATCGGTGCATCCGTTGTGTTGGTGGGTGCGCTTTTCAAAATCCTCCACTGGCCTGGTGCCGACCAGATGTTGATGGTGGGGATGTTAACTGAAGCATTCTTATTCCTCATGTTGGGTATTCTCCCACCTCACAAAGACTACTATTGGGAAAAGATCTATCCAGACCTGGATATCGCTCCTGAAGTAGAAGAAGCCAGAACAGGTAAAAAAGTTCATAAAATGCCTACTGAGCCTAAAGAAAGCGTTACACGTCAGCTTGATAAAATGTTGGAAGACAGCAAAGTTGAGCCAGTGATGATTGAACGTTTAGGTGAAAACCTGAAAAAATTAGGCGAAAACATCGAGAAATTATCTGATGTTCAGGATGCAGCCGTAAATACAAACGAGTATTCTACTAAAATTAAAGATGCGTCAAATGCAGTTGCAGAAATGCGCGATGCTTATTCAAATGCAGCCCGCGCTATGGAGCAAATCACTTCATCTTCAGTAGATACAGGTAAATATCATGAGCAAGTGCAAATGGTTACTAAAAACCTCAGCCAGCTTAATGCTATTTATGAACTCGAATTGCAGGATACAAACAACCACCTGAAGGCAATGAATAAATTCTATGGCAGCCTGAACACTGCAATGGATAACCTTCAGGAATCAGTAACGGATACCAATAAATACCGCGAAGAAATCGCTCAGTTGTCTAACAACCTCTCAGCGCTTAACCGTGTGTATGGTAACATGTTGAGTGCAATGAGCATGGGTGCTACCCGTCAATAATGTAAAATCAAATTGATCACTTTTTTACTAACTATTAAATAATATAACTAATGTCAATACCTAAGGAACCACGCCAGCTCATGATTAACCTCATGTACCTGGTGCTTACAGCCCTTTTGGCATTGAACGTATCTGCGGAAATCCTCAACGCCTTCAATACCGTGAATAAAGGTATCGGCGACAGTAACGTTTTGCTTACGCAAAAAAACGAACTGATGATGGGGATGATAAAAAAGGCAGCTGCGAAAGATTCTCGTGCTGAAACGCAAAAGATTCTTTCTCAGGCTGAAGAGGCAAAAAAATTAACCGATGATTTTGTTGCCTACGTAGAGTCATTAAAAGCTGAGGTTAAAGTTCGTGCGGGTGGTCCACATCCTGACTATCCGGATAAATTGAAAACCGAAGGCGAAATGGAAAAAACCAGCCGCCTCTTCCTGAATGAAGGAAAAGGTAAAGAGTTGGAAAATAAAATCAATGAAGCTCGTCAAAAGTATTTGTCAATCCTCGATAAAAGCGCAGGTGTTGACGTACCTTTAAAAGTAACAGAGGTTCCAAAAGGCGAACACGCTACGAACTGGGAAGAATATAACTTCGACCGCGTTCCGGCAATCGCTGTAATGACTATCCTTACTAAATTCCAGCAGGATGCGCAAAGTGCAGAATCTACAATCCTCGATTACCTCCGTCGCAAAATCAACGCTGAAGATATTCAGGTAGATAAAATGGCGGCCATGGTAACTGCGCCATCATCATACGTGCGTAAAGGCTCTGAATATACTGCTGACATCTTTATTGGAGCTACCTCTCAGGCAATTAAACCTGAAGTGTATGTTGGTACTTTCACCGGTGCTGTGAAAAAAGACCCGGAAGATGAAACCGGAACTTCTTTCTTGCCTGTGGAAGGTAAAGACATGCCACTGTCTGGCGCCAGACCAATTGATATGGTGAACGGTATCGGAAAAATTAAAGAATCCGCTTCCGGTCAACGCAATTTCCAAGGTGTTATTAAAATCCCGCATCCATCTAAAGAAGGTGAATTCCGATTCTATCCTTTTGAAGCCGGTTACGAAACCTTTGAAGTTGGTGAAGCGGTAATTTCACCTACGGCAATGAACGTATTATATATTGGTGTAGATAACCCGATTAAGATTTCCGTTCCTGGTTATGCTTCTGAAAAAGTAAGCGCATCAGGTTGCGGTATCTCTAAGGTTAAAGGCGAAGAATACAATGCTAAACCAACTAAAGTTGGTGAAGAAAAAATTGTAGTAACCGTTCAAACCGGAAAAGGTACAGAAACATCAGATGAAGTGTTCCGCATTAAACGTATTCCGGATCCTTATGCATATATCCTGAATACAAAAGGTGGTCCGCTTAAAATTGGTGAATTCAAGGCTGCTGACGGTATTACCGTTAAAAACCCTGACTTCGTATTCCAAATCAGCTACAACGTTTCCAGCTTCGAAATGGTTTACGCACCAAAAACCGGTAACGTGGTTTCCGATATCTCTAACTCGAGCAAATTCAGCGCGATTATGAAAGATATCCAAAAGAAATCTAAAGCCGGTGATACTATCGTATTACAGAACGTATCTGTGAAAATGCCTGATGGCCGCACAGTTCCTGTAAATACTTCGTTTAAACTCATTGGAGGTTAATCAATATCACTAAAGAGTATCAAGTCATGAATAGAACATTGGTTTTGATCACATTCCTTCTCCTGAGCGCCACAGCAGTGTTCGCTCAGCCTGTCAGCCCTGCCCGTCAGGATGGCATTTATAAGAGGGAACTGCTCGGCACACGCGAGATCATTCCTTATGATGATATCCGTGAAGCCGATGTGTATTGGGAAAAACGCATCTGGCGAAATATCGATTTCCGCGAGAAAATTAACCTGCCTTTTACCTGGCCGGTTGACCCATTCGCAGCTGTCGTTTACGACGCCGTGAAAACAGGCGAATTGAAGGCTTATAGCCCTCTTTACGATGATTTCAGCGAAGGTACCGAATTGCCGCTCGAACAAATTTTAATTAAGTTCGAACGTATCGATACCTCATGGATTTTTGATGAAGAAACCTATGAGGAGAAACCGATTGTTATTAAATCGGAATTCGACCCATTCTCAGTGCAAAAAATTCAAATTAAAGAAGACTGGGTGTTTGATGAAGAAACATCTACCATGGTAGTTCGTATTATCGGTTTAACGATGATGCGCGATCGTATCGACCCTACCACCGGTGAAACACTTGGTTCTGAGCCAATGTTCTGGATCTATTATCCTGACCTCCGAAACATATTAATTCGTCACGAGGTGTTCAACGATCAAAATAGTGCACGTTACCTCACTTTTGAAGATATTTTCGAGATGCGCTTATTCAATAGCTACATCGTTAAGGAAGATAACGTTTACGACCGTTTGATTGAAAACTATGCTACCGGTATCGACCAGGTACTGGAAAGCGAAAGAATCAAACAAGAGATTTTTGACTTCGAACACAATCTCTGGGAATTTTAATTACCTTGCTTTTCTATTCATACTTGAACCGAAGGCCGGCTGAATAAGTCGGCCTTCATTTTTTTTATGCCTCTGGCTTTTCAGTCTCCGCAAAATAGGTAAGCAAAATTTTGGCCTTCGACGGCCCTATTACAGAGGTGATTTCTTCAGGTGTAGCAGCCCGCATATTTTTTACGGATGAAAAGGCCTGCATCAATAATTTTTTTGTCTGGTCGCCAATACCTTTTACCTGATCTAACTCCGAAACTAAAGCGGCATTACTGCGTTTCTGCCGGTGAAAGGTTATCGCAAAACGGTGCGCCTCATCTCGTAATTGTTGGATGATTCTTAAGCTTTCACTTTTCTTGTTGATATACAAGGGAACCGGATCTTCAGGGAAATAAATTTCCTCAAGGCGCTTTGCAATACTACATATCGCCACCTGTCCATATATGCCCAACGATTTTAATGCATCTACAGCTGCGCCTAATTGGCCTTTACCACCGTCAATCACAATTAATTGTGGAAGCGGCGCTGCTTCATCTATGAGTCGTTTATAGCGGCGGTAAACAATTTCCTGCATGCTGGCGAAATCATTCGGACCCTCAACGGTCTTAATGTTGAAGTGCCGGTAGTCTTTTTTACTTGGGCGACCGTTCTTAAAGCATACCATACTCGCTACAGGGTTGGTGCCCTGGATATTGGAGTTATCAAAACATTCGATATGATAGGGGAGTTGTGTGAGTTTAAAATCGGCTTTAATGGTTTCTAAAACACGTGTATTCTGTGTGCGTGCTTCTCGTTTGTTTTTCCCGGCTTCTTTTTCTTCCCGCACATACAAGGCGTTTTTTAAAGCGAGTTCAAGGAGTTTGCGTTTATCTCCACCCAAAGGAACGGTTTGAACGATGCGTTCATCATATTCCGTTGTAAAGGGCACTATGATTTCTTGTGCATCACTGTCAAACTGTAAGCGTAATTCGGTGATGGCAATTTGTAAAAGCTCTTCAGGTGTTTCTTCCAGTTTGCGGGTTAATACTAAGGTATTGGCTTGCGTAATCATACCATGCATGATTTTAATATACCCAACAACACAATACGCCCCCCCATCTGTAAAGGCAAATACATCCACGTTGTCGATATGTGTATTTACCACAGTGCTTCTGCCCTGGTAATCTTCAAGGCTATCAAGTTTTTGACGCATGGCCTCTGCCTGCTCGAACTCCAGCTGTTCAACATGCTCCTGCATTTTCTTTTTAAAGGCTGATTTTACAGGACCAATATTGCCTTTCAGAATATGCACGATATTCTGCACATTCTCCATATAAGCTTCTTCCGTCATGAGTCCTTCACAAGGACCTTTACAATTCCCTAAATGAAATTCTAAACAAATTTTGAATTTGCCTGCAGCAATATTTTGCGGTGATAAATGAAAATTGCAGGTGCGTATTGGAAATACCTGACGGATGAAATCAAAAATAGTTTTAACTCTCCCTTTTGACGTAAATGGTCCGAGGTAGGTGGAGCCGTCCTGAAGTTTTTTTCGAGTAAAGAAAATACGTGGAAAGCGCTCGTTTTTTACAACGATATACGGATAGGTTTTTCCATCCTTTAAATTGACATTGTATTTGGGTTGATGTTTTTTAATGAGTGTATTCTCCAGTAAAAAAGCATCTGCTTCGGAATTGACTATGGTAAATTCGATTTTGTCAATCTTCTTAACCATGAGTTTAATACGAGCACTATGATCGGTCTTTTGAAAATAGGAGCTAACCCTTTTTTTCAAATGCTTGGCCTTGCCGACATACAGCAATGTGCCATCTTTATCGTAATAGCGATATACCCCGGGTTTGTCGGGCAGAGTGATTTCTATATCCTTAAATTCCTCGGGTTCCATACACGCGAAACTGCGTGCTAAAGTTACATGGAATGACTATTAATTGTAACCTTCCATCAAATCCTGATAGTCGTTACGCTGATTTTCGTAGTATTTTCCACAATCGAGTTCTATCGTTTTGGTCCCGGTGTAAGGTTCAAACCTGGCATTTGGATCAATGCCCAGCGACTTGTCGGCATACACCCGTTTCAAAAACAACCCATAGATAGGTAAAGCCATATTGGCACCCTGACCAAGCGCGGTGCTTCGGAAGTGCACAACCGGGTCATCAGCACCAACCCAGGTGCCACAAACTAATTGCGGAGTCATGCCCATAAACCATCCATCGGTATTCTCCTGAGTGGTTCCGGTTTTTCCGGCAATCTCACTGGTAATACCGCCATACTCAGGGCGACGAATCCGTTGACCGGTACCGTTATTAACTACATATTTTAACATGTCGATCATCACGGCAGAAACTTCCTCGCGCATTACCTCAACGCGTTTTGGTGGAAATTCGGCAATGATGTTTCCGTTTTTATCCTCAATTCTGCTTACGAAAATAGGACGCACAGCAACACCTTTATTGGCGAACGCACTGTAGGCAGCTGTCATTTCATAAACCGTAACTTCAGGTGTGCCCAAACAAATAGATGGCTGATAAGGTATTTCACTCTCCACGCCCATATTTTTACTTAAATCAATCACAGGTTGTATGCCAACCTCGCGCAATAAAAATGCAGTTACGGTATTTACGGACTTACCTAAACCAGCTGAAAGGGTGAGCATGCCACCATATTCTCCATCGGAGTTTTTGGGTGTCCAGTCATTTAACAATCCCCACTTTTCACCTTTCTCAAACGTTACAGGTAAATTCGGAATCTGATAGCAGGGTGAAAAGCCTTTATCCGCAATAGCCGCAGTATACACGAATGGTTTAAAAGTTGATCCTACCTGACGGCCCTGTGCAGGCTTTACGTGATCTAATTGAAAATAGCGCATGTCAATGCCACCTACCCATGCCTTAATGGCTCCGGTATGAGGATCCATCGCCATAAAACCCGGATGCAATAATTTTTTTACATATTTAATAGAATCATATGGCGTCATGACCGTATCCAAATCGTGCGTTGGATTTTTCCATGAAAATACGGTCATGGTATCCGGTGTATTAAATGCCTTTAGAATTTCTTCTTCTGATTTTCCGGCTTTTTTCATGGACCGGTATCGATCCGTTTGTTTGAGAGCCCGGTCTATTAATTCAGGATTCGTACGTCCTTTATACGGATAAGCCCATGGCTCATATTTATTGCCCTTCCAATGATTGTCAAATTGTGTTTGCAATTTTGACAACCACTCTTGTGAAGCGGACTCTGCATAAGCCTGCATGCGACTGTCAATCGTTGTGTATATTTTTAATCCGTCTTTGTAAATATCCCATTTACCTCCATCCGGTTTTGGATTTTCTTCAACCCAATCAGCTAACCATTGACGTAAATACTCTCTGAAATAAGTTCCGGAACCTGCCTTGTGGTCCTGACGTTTAAAATCTAATTGAAGCGGTGTGTTTTTTGCTTTTTCATAATCTGCATCATTCAGCTTACCGGCTTCATGCATTTCACCTAAAACAAGATTACGTCGGGATAAGCAACGTTCAGGAAAGCGCACTGGATTAAAATAAGAAGGGTTTTGTACCATACCCACCAGCACCGCCGATTCTTCTACCGATAATTGACTAACAGGTTTATTGAAAAAAGTTTTTGCAGCTGTTTTAACACCGCTCGCATCATATACATAGGAAACAGTGTTGAGATACATTACAATAATCTCCTCTTTCGTATACCTGCGTTCTAATTTAGCAGCTGTAATCCATTCCTTAAACTTGATTAAACCTAACTGAAATTTATTTGAAGCCACGGGCCTGCCGTATAAGTTTTTTGCAAGCTGTTGTGTTAACGTACTGCCTCCGCCGGATTCCTCCTGACGCAATAAAATGGTTTTAAAAATAACACGCATGATACTTTTAGCATCGATGCCGCTATGTTCGTAAAACCGCCTGTCTTCAGTTGAAACCAGGGCGTCTATCAGATGTGGTGGTATTTCTTTGAAGCTTGCATTGGTTCTGTTCTCTCGGTAGAACCTGCCAAGCAGCTCACCATCAGAGGTGAGAATCTGAGTGGCCAGATTGCTCTGTGGGTTTTCTAATTCTTCAAAGGAAGGAAGTTTGCCAAATACACCAAGGGAAAGCAGGGTGATAAAGAGGGCGACAAACAGTACGCCTCCGCCAATTATCATCCAAAAAATTTTTACGTAACGCTTGTATTGCGTGTATTGCTCCTTTATGGTCACGGTCTGATTAGATTGAGTATGCTTGTAAAACTACGATTTAGGCTATAATCCGGATGGTGTGTACTGCACATTTCCCGGGCAGCCGTCTAATTATTCATCCAGGTAGTTTTCCTCAAAGTACAATTCATAAGCATTGATGTCTTTAACTTTAAAGAACTGCACGTAATTGCTTTTGGAAATCACCATTGGCGTGAATAGTGTTTTTTCCAAATCTTTAAACACACCGGTATTATCCTTCACAGCATAATAATAATTCATGGCGTTTTCTGCATTTGTAAACGACTTAACCAGAATCAGGCTGTTTTCTTTACCTAACAGCATGGAGCTGATTTTCAAATTGTCGCTGCCAAATGCGGTTGAATTAAAGGTGGCTATATTGTTTTTGAGTGTAGTTGCATTCTTGCCTGTTCCGGTCATCACAAACATGAAGTATTGTTCCTCTGATGCATTGAAGGTGTAGGTAGCTGTTTCTATCGATTTGCCGGCATCTTCCATAACACTGCCCCTGCGTAAATAATCTAATATCTCCTGGGCTTTAGCGCCAACTTCATGCTGAGGATATTTCAACGCAATTTTTTGCAATGAATTTTTAAATTCATCAATGCTGTCGGCATCGGCTAACGCATTCAGCATGTCGAATTTAGGTTTCAAAACACTGGCCGGGAATAAAGAATCTGATGCAGCTACACGAGCTTTTACTCCGGCATAGTTGTGTGATTGTAACATAGAATACGTCTCAGCATAGTAAGAGTCCAATGCCTGCTGGGCTTTTTCTTTCTGACGGAAATAATCCGGATCCTCAATTACACGTGCATAATCGGTATTGCTATATTCTTTTAATATTCGGTCTTTATACAAATCCTTTTTGGGCTGATTAGTCAGATTGTATAATTGAAACAAAGCCTGCACCTCGTAAGTATTGCCGGCGTAGTTATTTACATTTTGTTCAAATTGATCAATTGCTTTTGCCTTATCCTTAAAGTTCTCTTTGTAAATCACACCAGATCTGAATAAAGCCGCTGCGATGCGGGCATTGCTAGCGGAAATTTCTTCTGGTGTTTTCGGCAGACTTTGAACAATTTTATCAATCGTCAGGTTCTTACCGGTTAAATCAATCGAAGCTTCCTCAGGCTGGGTTTCTGTGCCATCCGGAGCATCTTCTGAAAAGGTGTTTTTTTCACTTCTGCGCCAATTATCCTCCAGCTTTCTCGTGCCCCAAACTTTTTTGAACTCTGTGAAACCGCGACTGCGCAAATTCGTGTTGTAAAAATAAAATTCGCCACCGGTTGCATTAGCCTGCAAGGCATTGGTGTTTGCCGGAAGTGTAGTAGTTGTGGTAGAATCTTTTTCCTCTGTTTCAGGAACCAGTTTTTCCAATTCTTTATACAGGTCTTTTTCCGACAGTCCTGCCCAATATTGCAATTTGGTTTCGGTTTCTATAATCGTTAATTCATCAACCAGTAACTTAAGATTGTCTCGAAGCGATTTCACTTCTTTGAAGCGGGCGTGTTCGCCGGGTAATGTATTTACGGTGCTGTCGTAATAGGCATATGCCAATTTATATTCAGGTATGGCAAATTCAATATCACCGAGTTTCATGTATGCGAGACCGCGCTGCTTGCCGTCATTCGTGCTTCTGATGCATTGATTCAGATAGTCAATTCCCAATTCGTCATCCTTGGCTGCAAAGGCAATATCAGCTAAAGTGTAATAAATCAGGCCATAAAAATCACGATACTTTTCATCTTGTAATAAGGACAACAATTCTTCCTTCGACTCGCGACCGCTGACACCGTATTCCGACAAGCTCAATTTAGCCATATTCAGTTTGGCATAAAAATCCATGTCGTATGTAGGCTTGCTTTCTAAAACAGCTTCATATTCTTTCATGGCATTTGCATTGTCCTTTTGCAGGGCATATAACTGTGCAAGAATAAAATGATAGCGTCCTACCAGCTTTTTATCTTCCGTATATTTAGCAGCTTCTTTTAAAGGCTCTATGGCATTTTCATATTGACCCTGCTGCATATAACCGTATGCTTCAATCGCATTTATTTCACCTAATAACCATTGAGGAAAATTCTCTTTGCTTTGCAATACACTGATAACCGTATGCGCCTCACTGTATTTTTTCATTTGAATCAGTGTGCGCGCCACCCAAAGTCCGGCTTCTGTTGAAACAGGCTGATGTCGTAACGATTCAAAAAAAGTGAGCTCACCATCTTCATCTTCCTGAATGCGTTTGCTCTTCGATTGTTTCTCAATTAAATTGGAGTAATCACTCACAATTTGTTGAAACGTGGCCAATGCGTTATCGTAATTGCGCTCATAGAAATAGGCCTTGCCAATCAGGAAATAAGAGTCGTCAATCCATTTACTCTTTTTATGAATCTGAATGACAAATGAGCATTTGTTAATGACTTCATCCATTTGTGCTTGCATGGCAGTAGCCTGTTCCTGGGTGCCATACTTGAAAATGGGTAATACCTCTTCGTAGTTTTCTGCCTGTTCATTCCAAATGGTCTTTTCTGCCTCACGCATAATCAGCCGTGCATTGAAATAACCATTGTCACGCGCCATCAGGTCATTTACCCCGCGGGCAACGATATTACTATCGGCATTTTTACTAGAATTGCAGGCCGATAGGAAAAAAAGAAGTAAAATTGTGACAGCAAAAAGCGCTGTGGATCGTTTCAAGGTGTTTAGATTTACGCCGGAATGAATAACTGTATTTCAGCAAATTTATTGCTATTCAGCCAAAATTTTGAGCAATTAGTAATCAATGGCTAAGGGGAGGACTAAAACCAGCATATTATGGAACCGCCTGCGTACCAAGTACAGGCTGGTATTGATGCATGACAAGACCTTTGAAGTGCAGGCCTCTCTGCGTTTGAGCCCCCTGAACGTCATTATCCTGTTCAGCACGCTTTTTGTGGTAATCGGGCTTTTAGTGTATATGACAATCGTATTCACGCCGCTCAAAAACCTCGTGGTTGGCTATAGTGAGGTGTCTACAACACGCCAGATCACCGAAAACAAGCGTATTACGGATAGTATGGCCCAGGTTTTGAATGCCTACGATATGTATTATGCCAACCTCCAGAAACGCCTGAAGGGTGAAACAGATACCATTATTCCTATCGACAGCCTGCAAAAGAAGGATTATAGCCAGGTAGTCATCGGCAGCCCTTCTGAATTAGAGCTGAACATGCGCGACCAGATTGAGCGTGAAGACCTGTTTAACCTCAGCGTTGGTGACCCCCGGGAAGCTACCGGAGAGCAAAACGTGCAGTCGCTCCATTTTTTCCCTCCGATTAAGGGCACGGTAACCTCTGATTTCAGCGCCCGCGAAGCACATTATGGTATCGATATCGTAGCCAAGGAAAATACACCCATTAAAGCATGCCTTGATGGGGTTGTGCTGGACACCTATTGGAATTTTGAGACAGGCAACGTAGTCATTATTCAGCATGATCATGGCCTGATTAGCTTTTATAAACACAATGCCCAGGTACTTAAACATGCAGGTGCCAAGGTGAGAGCCGGTGATGTAATTGCTATCATTGGCAATTCCGGCGAAATGAGCTCCGGTCCTCACCTGCATTTCGAGCTGTGGCACGATAAAACACCGTTGAATCCGGCAGAATTTATTAACTTCAACTAAAATTTTGGCAACATGTTTCAAGGTAAAACAAATCAATCTCAGGGAACCCCAAACACGTTTATTTCTAACAGGATTAATCATGGTACCATCGTAGAAGGCACCATTGAAAGTGATGGCGATATCCGGGTTGAGGGTGTAATCAGGGGTACTATGCGCACTTCCGCTAAAGTAGCTGTGGGTCCAACCGGATTGATTGAGGGCGATGTGCATTGTAAAAGTGCCGATGTGGAAGGCCGTATAACCGGTGATCTTGAAGTGGCTGAAGTGCTCACACTGAAATCAACAGCCATCGTAGAAGGCAATATTTATACCGCCAAAATTGTCATCGAAAACGGTGCGCATTTCGATGGCATCTGTAATATGGGCGCTAAAGAAAAAGAGACTAAAGTGCACCATGGACAAAAACAACTCGAAGAAGCCGCCATTTGATAACTATATCAGGTATTCCGGTATGGCATTCCAATTGTTTGCCGGGATATTCTTAGGGGTTTGGGGAGGTATGCGCCTCGATGATGCCTGGGGAACAAAACCATTGCTGACTATCGTTCTATCTTTGTTGGGTATCGCAGCTGCGATGTACTCCGTTTTGAAAGATTTTATTAAACCACGTAACAAATAATCAGGTTCGTTTAATGTATTGATATGGGAAAGTTTGTTTTAAGGTTATTGCCATTTTCAGGGGTCGTTGCCATTGTATTGTTTATCCTCGGATTCGTAAGTGTTTTTAAGGAGGTTATGATGTTTGCGTGGATTTGCTACGCGTTGTTCTTGAGTTTGACCCTGATTACCTATTATTTTAGTATGAAAACCATGCAACACAAATTCAGCAGTTTCATGAATGTGTTTTTTGTGGCTATTTTTTCAAAACTCATACTGTCGGCAATACTGGTACTCATATTTAAGGCGTCACATGATACAACCGGATTGAACTATATTGTGCCGTTTGCTATTATATATTTCTCATTCTTGTTTTTCGAAACGATAGAATTGGTGCGACTTTCCCGTAAAATTGGAAATAATGCTCCGCCTAAAAATGATACAACTGCAAAATAACTTTCGGGCAATACTATTGGCATGTGTTTTTATGGGCCCGGGTTGGTTGTGGGCTCAACAAGCACCTATTGATCGATTCTACACAGACATAGTTTTGCCGGAACAATATGCGGCCCAAAGTAAAATGGATGTTATTAATTATACGGAAACGTCTAATTATGACATGCAGTTTCAACATTGCTATTGGACAATTTTACCTGAAGATGCATTTATTTCCGGTAACATAACCAGCACACTTACCCTGCTTGAAGAAGCCGCTGAAATTCATATGGATGCCAGCGACAGCCTCAACATAATGCTCGTTGAGGTAAATGGTGAAGCCGCTTTATTTACACATGTAGATAATGATTTATCTATTTCATTTGGCATTAACCTGCCCGCCGGAACTCAGCTGGAAATAGTGGTTTCCTATATGGGCTTTCCAACAGCAACCGGATTAGGTTCTTTTACTACCGGAGAAAATGAAGCAGGCATAGTACTCTGGACACTCTCACAACCCTATGGCGCTAATGATTGGTGGCCATGTAAACAATCGCTCAGCGATAAATTGGATTCTATTACACTCGACATTAAAGTGCCCTCTATTTATCAAACAGGTGCACCTGGTATTTTGACCAATATAGAACCGGATGCGGAAGGTATGACCCTCTATACCTGGAAACATAAACATCCTATTCCTACTTATTTAGTCGGCATTGTTGTTGCACAATTTGAAGAATATACATTTGACCACATTATTGGTGATGATACTCTGCTGATTCAAAATATGGTTTATGCTGAATCTTTGCCGGATGCCATCGGTGGTATCGATGCCTTTTTACCGGCTTTTGATTTACTCGATTCTATTTATGGCCAATATCCATTTATGGATGAGAAATATGGTCATATGCAATTTAGCAGAGGAGGCGGAATGGAACATCAAACCATGAGTTCTGTTACCAATTATTATTACGAATTATTAGTGCACGAAGCCACGCATCAATGGTTTGGAAATAAAGTTACCTGCGGCTCGTGGCAGGATATTTGGTTAAACGAAGGCTTTGCCACTTACACTACCTGGATGAGTTTTCAACTACTGAATGACCCAAATGGCTATTTTGAAGGTTGGTTGCAGACTTCAAAAGATTTAGTCATTTCCCAACCCGATGGATCTGTTTGGGTGGATGATACCACTTCATCTGCACGTATTTTTGACAGACGCCTTACTTATTATAAAGGCGCATGGCTTCTGCATATGTTGCGTTGGGAAGTAGGGGATGATGCTTTTTTTACAGGGCTTTATAGTTATATAAACGACCCCGAACTCGAATGGGGTTTCGCCCGTGTTGATGACTTTATCGAACATGTGGAAGCCGCTGCGGATACCTCGCTGACAAGCTTCTTTGATGATTGGTATTATGGAGAAGGATTTCCACAATATACTATTTTATATAATCAGGGTCTGACAAATGGTCCTGTTCAAATATCACTTTCGCAAAGGCCTTCCGACCCTTCAGTAGATTTTTTTGAAATGCATGTCCCATTGCGCTTAATTGGGGATACAGATACGATGGATATTGTGTTGCATAATACACAAAACGGACAAATATTTTCGATTGACCGAAATTTTACTATCCGTAAAATCGAATTAGACCCTGAATTAAAACTTTTACAAACAAATGCAACAATAGCCGAATTGTTTGTTCCCGAAAGCGTTCTCGCGCTTGAACTATATCCGAATCCGGCAACAACTGAATTGCGCTTGCAGGTGGTCGATCAGACAACAGGCAACTTTAATGTCTCTGTCTGGAACATGGCAGCCGATTTAGTTTTTCAGGAGCAGATTTATTTAGATGGACAACATGGTTTGTTTGTTCTGGATGTCGCCCATTGGCCTGCCGGCACTTACAGATTATTATGCAAGGGTGATACCGAAGAAATTGTAAAATCCTTTGTCATAAGTTCACATTGAAAGCTCTGCCGGCAGAGGTTGTGCTAAATTCACGATATTCGCATCAAATATTTTATATGCAGAAGATTATGCTGTTGGGTAGCGGAGAACTCGGTAAAGAGTTTGTCATCGCCTGCAAGCGTTTGGGTCAATATGTGATTGCAGTCGACAGCTACAATGATGCTCCGGCACAACAGGTTGCTGATGAGCGGGAAGTCATTAATATGTTAGATGGGGATGCCTTAGATGCCATCGTGCAAAAACATAATCCGGATATTATACTCCCTGAAATTGAAGCCATACGCACCGAACGTTTCTATGATTATGAGCAATGGGGAAAACAGGTTGTTCCGTCAGCAAGAGCAGCCAATTTTACCATGAACAGAAAAGCTATCCGTGATTTGGCGGCTAAAGAATTGGGATTGCGCACGGCTAAGTATGCCTATGCTTCAAGTTTGGAGGAATTAATCGGCGCGGTGGAAATTATTGGGCTGCCGTGTGTTGTTAAACCGTTAATGAGTTCAAGTGGAAAAGGTCAAAGTGTAATTAAAACAGCCGCAGATATTGAAACATCATGGGATTATGCACAGAGCGGTAAAAGAGGAGATATTGCTGAAGTAATTGTCGAGGAATTTATTCGTTTCGAATCTGAAATCACCCTGCTTACGGTTACACAAAAAAATGGTCCAACCTTATTCTGTCCACCCATTGGTCATCGTCAGGAACGTGGTGATTATCAGGAAAGTTGGCAGCCGGCTTATATAAAGCCTGAACATTTGGCTGAGGCTCAACATATTGCAAAACAGGTAACAGAAGCATTAACGGGTGCAGGCATTTGGGGTGTCGAATTTTTTCTTGCAGATACCGGAGTATATTTTTCTGAATTAAGTCCGCGCCCACACGATACAGGCATGGTTACACTCGCAGGAACACAAAATTTATCTGAGTTTGAATTGCATGCACGTGCAGTGCTTGGATTACCCATAACAGAAATTACCTTAGAACGTGCTGGTGCGAGTGCCGTCATATTAGCAGCACAAGAAAGCACAAATTTCAGTATCACCGGAGTAGCAGAGGCATTAAGTATGCCGCACATGGATATAAGGATTTTTGGAAAACCCTCAACGCGTAAATATCGTCGCATGGGTGTTGCTTTGAGTTATGGATCACCAGAATCATCAACTGACAATTTGAGAAAGACGGCAGCAGAGGCAGCAGCGAAAATTTCCATACACTATCACTAAAAAACAGTGTAAAGTTTTGCAGTGTTGTTCAATAGGTAGGAACCTGAATAAACAGCTTATTGCATCCGCATAAAAAAAGCCACCGTGATGAGGTGGCTTTTCTATTTTCAAATAGTATGTATTTAATCATTTAATGTGCTCAGATCAAAACTGTTCATGAACGAAGTATCAAAATTACCTGCTCTGAAACGTTCATCGCGCATCAGTTTTTTATGGAATGGAATAGTTGTTTTAATACCTTCCACAATAAACTCATCTAAAGCACGCTGCATTTTCAATATTACCTCTTCACGGGTTCTTGCTTTACAAATAAGTTTAGCAATCATTGAATCGTAATACTGTGGAATGGTATAACCTGCATACACATGTGTATCCACCCGAACACCATGGCCTTTCGGCGAATGGAAACTGGTAATGCGACCCGGACTTGGAGCGAAATTGCGGGCAGGGTCTTCAGCATTGATACGACATTCCATCGCATGTAATTCCGGATAATAATTTTGACCGGATATTTTTTCGCCCATGGCAATTTTGATTTGTTCTTTAATCAAATCAAAATCAACCACTTCTTCCGTAACAGGATGCTCTACCTGAATACGGGTATTCATTTCCATGAAATAGAAGTTGCGGTGTTTGTCCGTCAAAAATTCAATAGTACCAACACCTTCATATCCAATTGATTCAGCAGCTAATACGGCAGCATCACCCATCAACTTGCGCAATTTATCATCCATAAATGGTGAAGGGCTTTCTTCAACCAATTTTTGGTGACGACGTTGAATGGAACAATCACGTTCACTCAGGTGACAAGCGCGACCGTATTGATCGCCGGCAACCTGAATTTCAATATGGCGTGGTTCTTCGATATATTTTTCCATGTATAAGCCATCGTTACTAAACGCGGCTTTAGCTTCCATACTGGCAGTGTTGAATGCGTTTTCTACTTCACCTTCATTCCACACGATACGCATCCCTTTACCTCCACCACCGGCGGTTGCCTTCATGATTACCGGGTAACCGATTTTCTTGGCTAATTTTTTTGCCTCAGCTACATCTTTCAATAATCCGTCACTGCCCGGAATTACAGGCACACCGGCTTTCTTCATGGTGTCTTTTGCTGTAATCTTATCACCCATCTGGCGAATCTGATCAGGCGTAGGACCGATGAATTTAATTCCGTACTTAGCGCAAATAGCGGAAAACATTTCATTTTCACTTAAGAATCCATATCCCGGATGTATCGCATCTGCATTGGTGATTTCTGCAGCCGCCATGATCTTTGGAATATTCAAATAGGATTCTTTTGAAGATGGTGGTCCGATGCATACAGCTTCATCAGCAAAACGCACAGGAAGACTTTCCTTATCTGCGGTTGAATAAACAGCAACCGTTTTAATACCCATTTCCTTTGCAGTCCGGATAATACGAAGCGCAATTTCGCCGCGGTTGGCGATCAGGATTTTTTTAATGGGCTTTATGATTGTAGTCGGAGTAGAACTTTTTTTATTGGCCATGCTGAATACCCTTTAAGTTATTTAGGTTCAATCAGGAATAATGGCTGATCATATTCAACTGGTGATGCGTCGTCGGTTAGAATTTTTACCACACGTCCACTCACTTCACTTTCTACTTCATTGAACAACTTCATGGCCTCAATGATGCAAATTTTTGTACCAACGCTGATTTCGTCACCAACTTTCACAAAGACTTCTTTGTCTGGTCCTGGTGAGCGATAAAACGTTCCTACCATTGGCGATTTAATCGTAATGGTATTTCCGCCGCTAACTTCAGCATTGTCTGATTTAGATTCTGTGGAAGTTGTTTGTGGTTTTTCAGGTGCTGCACTCATCAATTGAGGTGCTGCCATTTGTTGAACAGCTGGCATCACAACAGGCGTTTGAATAGTATTCGATACTGCTAACGCTGTTTTGATTTTAATGCGTGAATCCTGATTTTCAATGGTAAGCTCAGCAATATTATGCTTGTTTACCATGCGGATAAGTTCCTGAATTTCTTTAAAATCCATATGTTTTATTTTACACGTTCAACGTAATCAAAAGTGCGTGTATCTATTTTGATCACATCACCTTCATTAACAAAAAGTGGCACCTGAATGCGGGCTCCTGTTTCAACCGTTGCATATTTCATGGCATTGGTTGCAGTATTTCCCTTAACACCCGGCTCTGCAAATGTAACGGTAAGTATGATATGTGCAGGCAATTCGCAGAATAAAGGTTTTTCAGTATCGGCATGAAACAGGATGTCAATTTCCTGACCCTCCTTAAAAAATTCCTTGCCTTCAATCATGTCGCCATCCAATGTCACCTGATCAAAGGTTTCATTGTTCATAAAGTGATAGCCGGTTTCGTCGTTATACAGATACTGGTAGGTGCGACGTTCAACCCGAACCGGGATTAGGGTTGCGCCTGAAGGGAAAGTGTTCTCCAATACCCGGGCAGTGGTTAAACTTCTCAGTTTGGTGCGCACAAAGGCATTACCTTTTCCTGGTTTCACATGCTGGAAATCGATAATCTGCCAAATATCATGGTTGAAATCGATACAAAGTCCTTTTCTGATATCTGCTGTTGTAGCCATAAAATAGAATAGTGTGTAAAAATACGATGTTTATTGGTGTCAGAAGCTATTTGGATGCTTCCGGAGGGCGATAATCTCTCTTAATATGCCCACTTAATGAGGGTTGCACCCCAGGTGAATCCACCTCCGAATGCCGCCAGTACGATATTATCACCTTTCTTGAGCTGGGATTCCCATTCCCATAAACAAAGGGGCAGGGTTCCGGCTGTGGTGTTGCCAAATTTTTCAATGTTAATCATCACCTTCTCCTTGGATAATCCCATGCGCTCAGCAGTAGCGTCAATGATGCGCAAATTTGCCTGATGCGGAACCAGCCAGGCGATATCGTCACTCTGCAGATTGTTCCGCTTCATGATTTCTTCTGCGGCATCCGCCATGTTTTTTACGGCAAACTTGAAAACGGTTTTACCTTCCTGATAAACCGTGTGTTCATTGCCATCAACGGTTTCATGAGAAGCTGGTTTGAGCGAACCACCTGCCTTCTGATGCAGATAATGCCGACCCGAACCATCCGACTTCATAACGCTATCAATAACACCTGTTCCTTCGGTGGTCGGTTCTAAAAGCACAGCACCGGCGCCATCACCAAAAATCACGCAGGTTGTGCGGTCATTGTAATTGATGATGGATGACATTTTATCTGCCCCTACAATCACTACTTTTTTGTAGGTGCCGGTTTCTATAAACTTAGAACCGGTGGTAAGTGCAAATAAAAAACCACTGCACGCAGCACTGATATCGTAACTTAAAATGTGATTGGTGCCAAGTTTATCGCAGGCAATATTAGCCGTTGCCGGAAAGGGCATATCGGGTGTCGTTGTTGCCACAATAAGCGCATCAATATCGGTTGGCTTATTGCCGGTTTTTTCGAGCAAACCTTTAACAGCCTCTACAACCATATCGCTGGTGGCTAAACCCTCACCCTTCAGGATGCGGCGTTCCTTGATGCCCGTACGAGTCATAATCCACTCGTCCGTGGTATCTACCATTTTCTCCAACTCAGTGTTGGTGAGTCTGTATTCCGGTACGTAACCAAATACGCCGGTGATTGCTGCGTTGACCTTTTGCATACGAACGTTCAGATTGTCTACCTGTTGTCCTGCTTTCAGGCTTTTTTCTCGATAGCAATCTTGCCTCTGTATGCACCACATTCAGGGCATACGCGATGACGTAATACGGGTGCACCGCAGTTTGAGCAGGCTGAAACGTTTGGCGCTTCAATTCCGTGATGCGTCCTGCGCTGACGAGTCCTGGTTTTGGAGTGGCGTCGTTTTGGATTTGGCATGGTATATTGTTTTAATTAATATTTAAATCATTCAGTTTGTCCCATCGGGGATCTGTGTCATCCACTTCTGGTTCTTCCGGTTGTTGCAATAATTTCAATATCTCTGTGTCACATCCGGGCTCCCCATTCCTGTTGTCAGGATGTACCTTCACCATCGGCACGGAAAGATGCACGAACTCATACATCGGCGCACTGATGTCTAACAGCGACTCATTATCCGGAATCCACATCACCTCCTCACTGTCTCTATCCTCTTCACGCTTATCACCTAACTTCACATATAAGGTGTAATTCCCATGAATGGGTAAGTCAAAGGGCTGACCACATCTATCACATTCTGTGTCGATAGAACCGGAAATATCAAAATTCAGAACAAATAACCGCTCTTTCTTGTCGAGGCTCAAATCCACGAAAACCTTACCCCGCTGTACCTGACTCTCCGGGAAATGCCCGAAGAATACGTCGTCCAGCTCGTAGTTGAAGTGGTGTAACCCAGTCTTCAGCCCCACAAAGGGGATCTGGTATTCCCTCAAGTCGTTCACCCCGATTTTCAAAAAGCGAACAAAGGTAGGGAAGTTTTTTGAGGTTTGGAAACCTTTTTGGCGCCAAAATGCAGCCTGTGGCCAATCTAAATATGGGTAAATTGCACTTTTAGCCCCTCTCGGAGGCCACTTCCGTGCGTTTTAACGGGTTTTTGGAGGCTTCCAGATACTCCCGGCGACTCCGAACAATATCAATAGCCGTAAACGTCGCCTGCAGCAAACTCTCCGGATTCGCCTGATTCTTGCCGGCAATATCATAAGCAGTGCCATGGTCAGGGGAGGTGCGGATAAAGGGTAAACCGGCTGTATAATTGACACCGTTGCCAAAACTCAGGCTCTTAAAGCCTACAAGACCCTGGTCGTGATACATCGCCAAAACAGCATCAAAAAACTGGTACTGCCCGCTACCGAAAAAGCCATCAGCCGAAAAAGGCCCGGTAACCAGTATTCTTTTGTCCTGAGCCATTTTGATAGCCGGAATAATTATTTGTGTTTCTTCAGCCCCCAAGGCACCACCATCTCCGGCGTGCGGGTTTAGACCCAAAACGGCAATTTTAGGACTGGTAGACGCAAAATCCTGTTTCAGGGCATGATGTACTACTTCTATCTTTTTAAGTATGCCGGCACTGCTCAATTGCTGGGCCACGTCCTTTACCGGAACATGCCCGGTAATCAACCCAACACGTAAATCGCCCTGCATCAGTAACATCAACCCCTCCTGATTACCGGCCTGAGCCGCAAAATATTCTGTGTGACCGGGATAGGCAAATCCAATCGATTGCAAATTGTGTTTATTAATAGGTGCCGTAACCAGCGCATCAATCTTGCCCGAAAGTAAATCTGCCGTAGCAGCTTCCAGGCTTGTTAAAGCAACCTGTGCCCCTGTTTCGTTTTCCTGTCCGGGCAATATCATCACCTCATGCTGTATACAATTGATAACATTAACGGCCTTTGCATTCAACTGGTCTGCCGACTGTGCAGTTGTATAGCTCAGGCCTTCGAGGTTGAACATCTTTTTGTAAAAGGAAATAATGCGGTTGGAGCCATATATAACCGGCGTGCATATGCCTAACATACGCTTGTCTTCCAATGCCTTCAACACCACTTCCGGCCCAATACCATTAACATCACCTAAAGTAAATCCGATTTTCATGCCCGGTTTTTGCAGTAAAGGTAATTCTTTCCAAATAAGGCCGACTCATCAACAGGGTGGTGCGGGGGCATAACGCACCTGTTTCGATGTTAAATGCAACTACAGGTGAAATCGAACAATTTAGTGGCAATTGAGTCATGCATTGTCTGTATTATTGCAGGCGCAATGTCTGATTTTAAACATAACAAAGCTTTTGGCCAGCACTTTCTAAAAAGCAGTGAAACAGCAGCTCAAATTGTGCAGGCATTGCAGCCTTTAGCATCCGATATTCCGGTGCTTGAAATTGGACCTGGTTTAGGGGTGCTGTCAAAAATTTTATTGGCCGGAAATAATCCTGTTTTTTTTAGTGAAATCGACCGGCGTATCATTCAATTTTTACAAGAAGATTTGCGTGTGCCGCAAGCACATATTTTGGCTGGAGATTTTCTGCAAATGGACTTAACAAAATCATTTCAGCAACCTTTTGCGATTATTGGAAATTTCCCCTATAATATTTCCTCTCAAATTTTATTTACCGTGCTCGATCATATGCAACTGGTTCCGATAGTAGTTGGTATGTTTCAAAAGGAAATGGCCATGCGGGTGGTTGCGGATCATGGCAATAAAGACTATGGTATCTTATCTGTGTTGGTGCAGGCCTATTACCGCACCAGCTATATATTTGAACTCCCCCCGGATGCTTTTGATCCGCCGCCGAAAGTGCATTCTGCCGTGATTAAACTGGAACGTATATATACAACGCCAGATGCCCTGTATCCGAAATTGCGCACTGTTGTAAAAATGGCCTTTAATCAGCGGAGAAAAACCTTGTCTAATGCACTGAGCGGGATGCAGGGTGCCCGCGATCTTTTAGCAGCAAAACAATTATCCGGAAAGCGCGCAGAAGAATTAAGTGTAGCTCAGTTTATTGACTTTACCCAATCGCTCAACCAATAGAATAGTAATGGCACAGAAACGCGTAATTATTACGGATTATTTACATGCTTATTTTGCAGAGTGGCTAACATCAGCCGGCTTTGAAGTTGACGAAAAACCTGATATTACAAATGCCGAATTGTCGGAAATTATTCACCTGTATCATGGCATTGGTTTAAGCACTAAAATTTTGCTTACGCAGGAGGTGCTGGATAAAGCCACCCGCCTTGAATTTATAGCACGTGCAGGCAGTGGCATGGAAAACATAGATGTGGCCTATGCACAGGCAAAAGGGATACATGTGGTCAACTCCCCTGAAGGAAATGCAAATGCCGTTGGCGAACATACCCTCGGCCTGCTGTTATCGGTTATGCATAACATTGCGCGCTCCGACCGTGAAATACGCGCCGGTATCTGGCAACGTGAAGAGAACAGGGCGGTAGAATTATTGGGACGAACAGTGGGTATTATTGGTTACGGACATACCGGAAAGGCGTTTGCCCAAAAGTTAACAGGTTTGGGCGTTTTTGTGCTGGCACACGATAAATATGTGACAGGATTTGGAAATGACTTGGTTGAGGAGGTTTCCAGCGAGCAGATTCGCCTCGAGGCGGATATCATATCGTTTCATTTGCCCCTGACAGAGGAAACCCATCACTACTGCAACGCAGATTTTTTGCGTGGATGTCGCACGGGCGTATGGATACTGAATGCCTCCAGAGGCAGAATTGTGGACACCGGAGCCCTTCTGGAAGCCCTGGAATCAGGCAAGGTTAGGGGTGCCGGACTGGACGTGTATGAAAATGAACAGTTTTATCACCTTCCTGAAAAGGACAGGAGGTATATGGAAGCACTTGCCGACCGGAAGGACACGGTTCTTACTCCTCATATCGCCGGTTGGAGTGTCGAATCTTATTTAAAACTTAGTAAAGTGTTAACGGAAAAACTCGCTGCATTAGGGGTTTCAGGGTCAATTTGACCAAATTATGAACCTAATGTGACGAGGTTATGACGTGAAATAAAAAAGTTCACTTTACCTTTGTTTCTAATTATTTGCATATTTTAGCGACCCTTAACACTCTTTAATTCAAATATTTAGGTCTATGAATAAACTCCTTTACGCACTAGTCGTACTCGTTTTGTG
The DNA here is from genome assembly GCA_029571985.1 of Bacteroidota bacterium. Classification (GTDB taxonomy): domain Bacteria; phylum Bacteroidota; class Bacteroidia; order Chitinophagales; family BACL12; genus UBA7236. The sequence continues at coordinate 25,303 of JAKQVC010000239.1, forward strand.
TGTAGGTTCTGCGGCGGCGCAGTCGTCCGGTGAGATCCAGGGAAAGGTTATAAACGAAAAGGGCGAAGGTATTCCTTTCGCAAACGTTGTCGTTTATAAGAACGGTGTCCTCCAAACAGGGGCATCAACGGATTTTGATGGAAAATATTCTGTGTCGGCCCTCGAACCGGGTACTTATGATGTTGAGGCATCATATGTAGGATTGAAACAAAAATTGACCGGCATTACGGTATCTCTTGGTATCGTGTTCCTTCCGGATATCACCCTCAGCGAACAAGTGCTGGATGTGGTTATCGTAAAATACCAGGCACCACTTGTTGATAAGGGTAATACCAGTACCGGTGGTGTGGTTACCAAGGAAGATATCCAAAAGATTGCCACACGTAACGTTACCTCTATCGCTGCTACTAAAGAGGGTGTTTATCAAAGCGATGAAGGCGGTGGCCTGAATATCAAAGGTTCCCGTGGTGATGCTACGGAATATATCATCGATGGTGTTCGCGTGAGCGGTTCCCTGAAATTACCTCAGGATGCCATCGAACAGTTATCTGTTATTACCGGCGGTGTTGACCCTAAATATGGTGATGCAACCGGTGGATTCATCAGCATTACAACTCGCGGTCCAGCAAAAGAATATAATGGTAGCATTGAGCTCGCAACCAGCGAATTGCTCGATAACTATGGATATAACCTCGCCACTATCTTCCTGACCGGTCCTTTCATTGTTAAGGATAAAGGTACCGACTCTGCTCAGGCTAAATTTGGTTTCTTCATTGCCGGTGAATTGGAAATGGAGCGCGACCCTGATCCTTCAGCGGTTGATGTTTACGGCGTGACAGCAAGTGCTATGGACGACCTGATTGCTAATCCTTTGCGCCCTTCTGTTAGCGGTGCAGGTTTTAACAAAAACAGCGAATTCGTAACTATGGATGATCTGGAAGTGATTGATTACCGTGAAAACGTGAACAACTACGGATTATCCCTCAATACTAAGTTTGACTACAAATTCTCTCGTAATACAAACATTCAAATGGGTTTAAACTGGCGTAAATTCCATGCTAATACTTATAGCAGAAACTTTGCCTTGTTTAACTCAGAAAACAACCCGGTTGATGACCAGAATACTTACCGCGGTTTCTTGCGCTTTACTCAACGTTTCCCTGAGAAACGTTCTGCAGATGGCAATGAATCAATCGTAGGTAATGCTTATTACTCAATTCAATTGGACTATACCAAATTCATGACTTCACGTCAGGATGCTGACCATGGTATGAATCCGTTTGCTTATGGTTATATCGGACAGTTCAATACTTATAAAGCGCCGGTATATTTTTATACTACAGATGAAACAACCGGCTTAACCGGATGGGTGTTGGCTGGTTATGCAGATACTTTAGTTGAGTATACGCCAGGCACTTCTAACCCCGCTCTGTCAGAATATACAACCGAATTTTACGAAGGTAGTGCTATCGACCCGAGCAGTTTGTTTGATATTCAGTTAGGTGGCGGTTTATTGAATGGTGATGCAGCAAACTTATTCTTATCTACATATAATATGTGGTGGAATAACGGTGTGCCTTGGTTCAACTATTCTAAATCAAATGATGACCAATACAGCCTTGTATTCAATGCTGCCCTCGATTTAAAAAATCCGAATTCAACAAAAAGTTCTAAACACTCAATTGAATTTGGTTTTGAATTCCAACAACGAGTTGAACGCTTCTATGGCGTTAACCCAATTTCTTTGTGGACTATTGCTCGTCAGTTAACGAACAAACATATTCTTACGCTTGATACTGACAATCCAATATTGGTTGTTGATGGTCAGCAATATACTTATGAAGAATTCCTGAATACACCTGGAATTTATTTCGGCGAATTTGATACCATTACATATGATCGTTTATTCCTTGCTGATGATCAGGCTTATTTCGATGCGCAATTGCGTAACAAATTAAATGAGCTTGGCTATAACATCGGTGAACTCGATTATATTAATATAGATAATCTGCCGTTAGATGTATTCTCCATGGATCTCTTCAGTGCAGATGAATTATTGAACCAGGGTTCTTCTCTGGTATTCTATAATGGTTTTGACTACCTCGGTAATACACAGGGTCCGGTTTCGTTTAACGACTTCTTTACGGCTGAGGAAAATGGTGTTAAAACCAGGCCAATTGATGCGTTCCGTCCGGTGTATACTGCCGGTTATATTCAGGACCGATTTAACTTTAATGATATCGTATTCCGTGTTGGTGTGCGTGTTGACCGTTTTGATGCTAACCGCAAAGTATTGCGTGATAAATACTCTTTATATGATGTATATAGCACAGCAGAAGTTGATGGTGGCTTAAATCCAAATGGCGCTCACCCGGGTAATATTGGTGATGATTATGTAGTTTACGTAGATGACTTTAACAGTCCTTCTCCAACTGTATTAGGGTACCGCGATGGTGATACTTGGTTTAATGCTGATGGTGAAGAGGTAACTGACCCGAATGTTATCGCTGTATCGTCATCAACAGGTACCATTACACCGTATGTTGTTGATCCGAATGCAGATATTAAAGATGATAACTACGATCCAAATTCATCTTTCGAAGACTATACGCCTCAGATTACACTGATGCCACGTATCGCTTTCTCATTCCCTATTTCTAAAGTAGCGGATAAAGAAGCATTATTCTTTGCTCACTACGACATCCTGACTCAACGTCCTCCAACCGGTAACAATACAACACCGGCTGATTATTATTTCTTCCTGGAAAATGCAGGTGCGTTGATCAACAACCCGAACCTGCGTCCTGAAAAAACAATCGACTATCAGATTGGTTTTCAGCAGCAGTTATCTACCAGCAGCGTAATTAAAATTTCGGCATTCTATCGTGAATTGCGTGATATGATTCAGGTAATTCAGGTGCCTTATGCTTATCCGCTGTCTTATTCAACTTATGGTAATATCGACTTCGGAACAGTTAAAGGTCTTTCCGTATCTTATGATATCGCTCGTCGCACAAGAAACCTGAAATTGTCAACCAGCTATACTTTACAGTTTGCTGATGGAACAGGTTCAAGTGCAACTTCTCAAATCAACTTGGTGGGTGCAGGTCAACCAAACTTACGCACCATTATTCCATTATCTTATGACTCACGTCACAGCGTGAAATTGGTGATGGATTACCGCTTTGATGATGAAGAAGGTTCTCAACCTACATGGTTAGACTACACAGGCTTAAACCTGACATTCAATGCGCGTTCAGGTGAACCTTATACACGTCAGTCAAACCCACTTCCAACTGCTCAATTTGGTATTAACAACCGTGCAACATTGGAAGGTGCGATCAACGGCTCACGTTTACCTTGGCACTTTAGAACAGATATCAAGTTAGACCGTTCAATTTATTTCAATATGGGTGCTAATGATCGCCCTGTTACTGCGAACGTATATCTGTGGGTACAAAACCTGTTTAATAACCAGAATATTATTGCGGTTTATCCTTATACAGGTAACCCGACTGATGATGGATACCTGACATCTGCAGAAGGTGTTGAATCTATCAGCGCTCAGGTAAACTCAGCTTCATTTATTGATTTATATAATATCAAGATGGCTAATCCGGATAATTATAGTATCCCACGCAGAATTCGTCTTGGTGTTTCATTTGACTTCTAATTGTAAAATAGTAAACCAGTGAATATGTTACATAAAAAGCAGATTTGGTTTGTAATACTGTCACTTTTCCTGGGCTTCAGCGCTCAGGCAAAAGAGAACGTCGGCGTAACCGGAAAACGCAGCAGCAATTATGCGCGTCTTTCTGCAGGTTGTTCTGATGCTACAACTCAGGTTGATCTCGACATTAATAACGTACGTGCACGTTTATTAGGTGCAGGTGACTTTTGGTGGGATTTACAAAATGACGCCAAATACGAAATTCCTAAAGTTGACCCGTCAACAGGTATCATTCCGGTTAGCTCAAGCTTTGCCGGTGCCTTATGGATTGGTGGTATCGATGCCGGTGGTCAGTTGAAAATTGCCGCACAAACGTATCGTCAGAGCGGTAACGACTTCTGGCCTGGTCCGTTAGATGCTGATGGAACTATTGAAGAAGCAACTTGTAATGCTTTCGACCGTCATTGGAAAATCAACCGCACTGAGATTGATGATTTCTTTGAAACAATCTTAACGTATAATGGTGTTCCGGGTGTAACTGAAACAGCAACACTCATTCCGGAAAATGAAATTCCGCAAATTATTCGCGAATGGCCAGGTGCTGGTAGCAATTTTGCGGTTGGTAAAGCCGGAGAATCTATCAACGTGCAAAAAGATTTAGCACCGTTTGTGGATGTGAACTTCAACGGACAATACGAACCAGACAAGGGTGAATATCCTGATATCGATGGAGATCAAGCCATTTTCTGGGTGTATAATGATAAAGGTAATATCCATACTGAATCAGGTGGTGATGCAATCGGTGTAGAAATTCAGGCAATGGCTTTTGGTTTCCAGACAAATGATGAAATCAATGACATGACCTTCTACCGTTATAAGGTAATTAACTATGCGACTACAGCACTCGACTCTACTTACTTCGGTCAGTGGGTTGACTCTGACTTAGGCGCTTACGATGACGACTGGGTTGGTTGTGATACCGTACTTTCTTTAGGTATGTGTTACAATGGTGACCTGAACGACGGTCCTACTTCTCCAAACTACGGAGCTAATCCTCCGATTTTTGGAACTGACTTTTTCCAGGGCCCAATTAAATATGTATTTGAAGATGGCGCTATCGTAGATAGTTTCCGTCTTGGAATGGCAGCATTCTTATACTATAATAACGACTTCTCTATCATCGGTAACCCTGAGGTTGCTGCACACTATTATGGTTATATGTCCGGAACCTGGAAAGATGGTTCTCCATTCACCAGTGGTGGCAATGGTTATGGTGGTACAGAATTGTCAAACTACATTTTCCCAAGTGATCCATCAGATCCTGAGGGATGGAGTGAATGTACTGAAAGTAACCCGGCAGCTGACCGTCGTTACCTTCAATCATCTGGTCCATTTACTTTATTGCCAGGTGCAAAAAATGAAATTGTGATGGGTGCCATCTGGGTGCGTCCTCCGGTATCCGGTGGTTGTCAGACCTCATTTGATTTGGCTAAACTGGCCGACCAAAAGGCACAGTCATTGTTTGATGCCGACTTCCAATTAATTGGTGGTCCTGATGCACCAGACATGAATATCCGTGAATTAGACCAGGAAATCGTGTTATCCTTAACAAATGGTCCTACTTCAAATAATATCGGTGAATCTTATCAGGAAACAGATCCATTATTGGTGAGTATTATTTCTGAATTACCGGATAGTATTATTGAAGCAAATCCAAACTCTACAGATAGTACCTTTAATTTCCAGGGATATAAAATTTATCAGTTAGCAAACTCACAGGTTTCACCTTCAGAATATAACGATGTTACAAAGGCGAAACTGATTTATCAATGCGATTTAAAAGATGGCGTTGAGAAAATTGTAAACTATAGTTTCGATGTTAATATCGGAGCAGATGTGCCGGAATTAATGGTGGACGGAAATAACGAAGGTATTAAACACACCTTCCAGATAACCGATGATGCCTTCGCTTCCGGGGTTACCAGCCTGGTTAACTTTAAAACATATTATTTCTCAGTTGTATCATATGCCTATAACAATTTTATCGACTATGATGTAACGAATCCTAACTCGCAAAAGCGACCTTATCTGGAGGGTAGAAAGAATATTAAAATATACACAGCTATTCCGCATAAACCAGATCCTGAAAATGGAGGTATGGTGCTGAATGCCGAATATGGTTCCGGACCAGATATCAATAAAATTGAAGGTCTTGGAAACGGTGGCAACTTCCAGGTATTAACTGATGCATCAGTAGATACAATCTTATCAACCGGTATTGACGTTTCACCAACTTATTTTGGTCGTCAGGCTCCAATTGATGTGATGGTGTATGATCCAGTGCGTGTGCCTGCAGCTGATTTCGAATTGAAATTAATTGACTCAACAAATAGCAATCCTTTAAATCCGGATTCAACCTGGTGGATGTTAACTAACCTCACTGAAAATGTGAGTATCATGTCTGACTTCCCAATTAACTTCGTAAACGAACAGGTTATTGAGGAATGGGGACTTGCCGTTACGGTGAAAAATGTATTTGATCCGGGAGGAAGCACTGTTTCAGGATCATTTGTAGAGAAGGAAGAAAACAATGGATTAATTGCAGGAACGTTAACGTTTGCTGATCCAAATAAAGCCTGGTTAACAGGGGTTCCGGATAATGATGGAACAATTTTAGACTGGATTCGTGCGGGTGTTGCGGATGATGATGTATTACCAAATCCGGATGAGAATCAGATTTTCGAAGGTGTACTTGGTGGAACATGGGCTCCAACAGAATTGGTAGCATTTAGTACCGACGCTTCACCACACACACCGTTGCGCTCTATTGCGGGTTTACGCGCGCAAATTCCAATTGAAGAAACTATTGGAGTAGATGTTGTATTTACCAGCGATCAATCAAAATGGTCACGTTGTATTGTGGTTGAAACAGGTGTTTGTACAACCATTCGCGATGAATCCATAGGAGATATGCGCCAATTGAACTCTAAAAATATCGACGGTTCAGATGACGCCTCTGAAGTGGGTTATTCCTGGTTCCCTGGATATGCCATAGATGTTGAATCAGGCACGCGTTTAAATATCTTCTTTGGTGAAGATGGCTGTAATATTCAGCCTGACGGACGCGGTCGCGACATGTTCTGGAACCCTTCAGATGTATTCTTTGATCCAAGCGGTAATCCAATTTATGGCGGTAAACATTACTTATATGTGCACAAAACACGCTATGATGGTTGTGAAAATATCCACGACTCTTTACAATGGATAGGTGGTGTGCAACCTGAGTCAAGTGTTTACAAAGACATATATGAAAATGTGGTTTGGATTAGCATGCCATTCCTGAATACAGGTTATGCATCTCCTGTTGGTTCAACTATGGAAATACCAACTGAGACAACTGTTCAGTTACGTGTAACTAAACCATATATTAATAAGTTTGTAACAGGTGAAAACTTTGGTTTCCCACTTTATACATTCTCAACCGGAAACCTTGCTCCGTCATTGAATAACACAGATGTAGCATCTTCTGCGCTGGATATGATCAGAGTAGTTCCAAATCCTTATTACGCCTATAGCAACTATGAAAATAGTTCTATCGATAACCGGGTGAAAATCACGAACCTCCCTGCACAATGTACCATTTCCATATTTACACTGGATGGCACATTGGTTCGCAGATTCGAAAGGGATGTATTATCCGATAATACAGCAGGTGGCGAGCTGAATACTAAATCTTCAAACCTGGATAGTTCACTTGAATGGGATTTAAAGAATAGCAAAAATGTTCCGGTAGCAAGTGGTATGTATATAGTACATATCGACGCCGGCGCACTAGGTGAAAAAACAGTTAAGTGGTTTGGTGTAATGCGCCCAATCGATCTTGATACATTCTAACATAACGAAACTCAACATAGCAGAAATGAAAAGGATTTTTATAGCACTTTCAATATGCATGCCTGCAGCACTTTTTGCAGGAAACCCGGATCGTACCGGTGAAGCAGGTGCTTCTGAGTTGCTCATTAACCCATGGGCGCAGAGTTCTGGCTGGTATGGATTAAATATTGCTTCCGTTCGCGGCGTTGAGGCTCCAAACCTGAACGTGGCCGGTATGGCTTTTATTGATGGTTCACAACTGGAATTTTGTCGCACAGAATGGTTAGTTGGCTCCGAAATCAGTCTGAATACCTTCGGCTTCGCTACTAAAGTAGGTGAAGGCGCACTCGGACTTACACTCACCAGCATGGACCTCGGCGAAATTGAGGTAACAACAACTGAGAACCCTGATGGAACAGGTGCCGTATACCGCCCGCGATTTTCGAATATCGGGTTGAGTTACGCCCGCCGGTTTGCCGATTACCTCACAGGCGGTCTTACCGTGCGCGTGATTTCAGAAAGTATTTCTGATGCAAAAGCAATCGGTGTTGCGATGGATGTGGGTATCCAGTATATCTCAGGAACAAAAGAACATCCCGAAAAAATTAAAATGGGTATCGCATTGCGTAATGTGGGCACGCCAATGAAATTTAGTGGAGATGGTCTGAGCTTCAGAGGTGATATTCCCGGAGCCGATTATTCTATGACCACCGAGTTTCGTTCTGAATCATTCGAATTACCTTCATTACTTACTATCGGGGTGTCTTACGACTTCTTTTTTGGAAGTACTAACCGACTGACAGCTGTAGGTAATTTCGTTTCAAATTCATTCTATAAAGATCAGTTCGGTGCAGGTTTGGAATATGCATTGAAAGTGAAAAATATTGACATGTTCATGCTGCGCGCCGGCTATCGTTACGAAAGCGGTATTACCAGCGATGAAGAGCGCACATCTGCAAGCACTGGTATTGCAGCCGGTTTAACATTTCAATATCCACTCGATGATTTAAATCGCAGTATGGTGTCTTTAAGCTACTCTTATCGCACCTCTTATCAATATGAAGGTTCTCACGCATTCGGTTTGCGTTTGAGCTTCTGATAAATTTCTTATTACCTTTGTGGAAACGTTTCTGAACAGGAAACGTTTCTTTTTTTTACATCAAACAGAGAATACGATGGCTGAAGTATCTTATTTAAGCAAGGAAGGCATGGAGAATCTCAAAGCTGAGATTCAGGAGTTGAAAACGAAAGGCCGTGCAGATATGGCTCGTCAGATTAAGGAAGCGCGGGAAAAGGGCGACCTATCTGAAAATGCTGAATATGATGCAGCTAAAGAAGCGCAGGGGTTATTGGAAATGCGCATTGCCAAGTTGGAAGAGCTGCTGGTAAATGCACGTCTGCTCGATGAAAGTAAAATAGATACATCTAAAGTGTCCGTATTTACAAAAGTGCGGTTGCATGATGTGAAATTTAAACGGGAAATCAGCTATACACTTGTTTCTGAAAAAGAAGCAGATGTTAAGAGTGGCAAAATCTCGGTAACCTCTCCCATCGGAAAAGGATTGCTGGGAAAGAAAGTAGGTGAGGTGGTAAAAATTACCGTGCCTGCAGGTGTGCTCGAGTTTAAGATTCTTGAAATTTCAATGTGATATGCCAACTATTTTTTCCAGAATAATTGCAGGCGAAATTCCCTGCCATAAGATTGCTGAGAATGATATGTATCTGGCTTTTCTGGATATTATGCCTTTAGCACCGGGGCATGTTTTAGTCGTACCGAAAATCGAAATCGATTATATTTTTGATTTAGATCAGGATGTGCTGGCCGGGATTTTGCCCTTTGCACAACCAATAGCCGCTGCCATGGAAAAAGTGGTTCCCTGCGAAAGAATTGGTATTTCCGTTATTGGTTTAGAAGTGCCTCATGCACACGTGCACCTCATTCCATTACGCACAATGGACGATATTAATTTTAGTCGGCCTAAAATGAAAATGTCGGCTGAAGAATTGGCTGCAATGGCAGAGGCTATCAGAAAGCACCTATAACTTTTTCACCTTGCCCGGGTTTGCCTCAATATAATCTGCCCAGTTTGAATACGAGGAAGATTTTTGAGCAATGCGTTTTCCCGAATAATGATGACAAATCGCCACCGCCAAAGCATCTGTGGCGTCAAAATGTTTTGGCAGGGTTTCCATTTTTAAAACACTTTGCAGCATTTTAGCCACTTGTTCCTTGCTGGCGTTACCGTTACCTGTAATCGACTGTTTTACGCGGCGCGGACTGTATTCTATCACCTCAATACCCTGCGATGCGGCAGCTACAATGGCAGCTCCCTGGGCACGGCCAAGTTTGAGCATTGACTGCACGTTTTTCCCAAAAAAGGGTGCCTCAACCGCCATTGCTTCCGGTTTATATGTTTGAATATATTCTGTTAGACGCGAAAAAATAATACTCAAACGGGTGTAATGATTATCTGTTTTTTTTAATTGGATAACACCCGTGCTAATAATTTTGATTGTATTTTTATCGGCAGACACCAGACTGTAACCCAGGATATTTGTTCCCGGGTCAACACCCATAATAGTACGTGGAGCAGTTTGTGCAGGCATTAAATTTGAACCGTGAAATCTGTAAATAGAAAATCTTTCTGGTTATCTGTTGCCATAAAAGTAACGGTTTTTGTTGTGCTTATCTGGGCGCTTTATAAACAGGTGTACCAGAATGATCAGGTACATCAGATCCCCGAACAATTATTTGCACCGGGGCCCGGAAAGGTAATTCCGCTGCTGATTGTGCTCGCATTTGCCATGTTATGTAATTGGGGACTCGAAGCTGCGAAATGGTTACTGGTTATGCGCAAACTTACACCGATAAGATTTGTTCGGGCCTTTAAAGCAGTTTGGACCGGTGTAACACTCGGCCTGTTCACACCAAACCGGGTGGGTGAATTTGGCGGTCGCATCTTATATGTTCCCCGGAAATTTCGCATCCGCGCAGCTATCGTTTCACTCATCGGAAGTTTCAGTCAAAACCTGATTACCGTTGCTGCCGGTATGTATGGCGCGGCCTGTTATTTACTCTATATTGAAGATGCCAAAATTCAGGTGGTGCTGGCCGTTTTGCTGCTTGGTGCCATTGCGGTCATCCTCCTGTTATTGGCCTATTATAACCTCGAAGTTGTAGTGGCCCTATTCCGGAATAACCGGTTTCTTAAGCGGGTTTACAGTTATACCACCGTTTTGCAGGAATACAGTCAGGCCGACCTTTCCAGGCTGCTGGGACTCGCGCTGCTGCGCTATTTGGTATATACGGCACAATATTTGATTTTATTAAACATGTTTGGGGCAGAATTAAAAGTAGTGGATGGTTTTGCAGCTATATCACTCATCTTTCTGGCCCAAACAGTGGTACCCAGTTTTGCGATTGCAGATTTGCTGACGCGATTACCGGTAGCCGCCCTGATACTTTCGGAATATGGTGTTCCCGTTCAGGTTTCGTTGGCAGCTACTACCAGCATCTGGATTCTGAATCTGATTATACCAGCTATATTAGGATATATTTTTATTATTAGATATAACATTTTTAAAAACCGACAATCATGATTAAACCACTTCTGATCACCGCAGTTTCATTCAGCACCATATTTTCTGGCGCTGTTGAAGAACCCGCAGAATCAAGAGTATTACCTCCTGCCGGTTCTTGTGAAGTTCCGCATATGGCATTCAAAGGCGGCGAATCACTCACCTACAAAGTTTATTATAACTGGGGAACGCTCTGGTTAAGTGGAGGTGAAGTGTATTTCAAACTCACGGAGGAAACCTATAAAAATATTCCGGTTTTACACGCTTCCGGTGAGGCTATCAGCTATAAATCGTTCGACTGGTTTTTTAAAGTACGCGATAAGGTAGATACCTACATGAATAAAGAAACCTTACAGTCGTATAAATTTAGTCGCGACGTATATGAAGGCGGATACACCTTTTATCGCTCTTATGATTGGGATAGAGATAAAAATATTATTTACAGTTATCAGGATAATCGCAAAGGCAAAAAGACAACCACTACCATTAAAGATGTTGATCCTTGTGGTGTTGATTTGCTCTCTACCTTCTATTGGATTCGCACGATTGATTTTACAAACCTGAAAAAAGGAGATAAAATTCCCGTGAAAATGGCGATTGATGATGAGGAATACGATATGTATGTGCGCTACGACGGTAAAGAAGTTTATGAAACAAAATTGGGGAAATTCAATTGTGTTAAAATTAAACCTCTCCTGATGTCAGGTCAGGTGTTTAAAGAAGGCGAAGGTATGACACTTTGGGTTACCGATGATGACAACCGCATACCGGTTCGTATCGAATCCGATTTACGCGTTGGCCGTATCACCTGCGATTTGAAATCGTATGGTGGAAATAAATATCCCTTTACTTCAAAAATTAATTAAGCTTATCGAATATCAGAGAGGCCTGCTGCAAAGCGGGCTTTTCTGTTTTACAGGGCCGTTAACACGCTGCCCGTAGCCGTTACCTCTAGTCGCGCCGTATTGCCCAGCACTAAGGTTTGGTTATCATCAATATGTCCGAATGGCATTCCAAAGGCAACAGGAATGTTGAGCTGTGCTGTAAGACGGTGTATAATAGTTTCAGCATCCTCACCAAAGGGAGTTGCGTGGTCCTTCATGTCGGTCATGCCACCAACTACCAAGCCGGCAATATGGTCAAGTTTTCCTGCTAATTGCAAACTCATCATCATCCGGTCAATATGATATACGTATTCATCCAAATCTTCAATCACCAAAATTTTCCCGGCAGTAGAAAATCCATATCGTGTGCCGAGCAAGGAATAGAGTATCGATAAATTTCCGCCAATGAGTGGTGCGGATACATCTCCGGATATATTTAACGCATGTGCCGGAGCCTGCAGTGGTTTTGGCGATCCGGATAAAGCGTGTTGCAAACTGAGTAAAGCCTCTGGTGTATTATGCATCCAGGAATAGGGCATAGGTGCGTGCAAAGTTGGTAACCCGAGTTTATCGTTGATGTGTGCATGCAAAATCGTAACATCGCTAAACCCGATTATCCATTTTGGATGCTTTGTAAATGCAGTGAAATCAAGATGATCAATGAGGCGAATGATGCCGTAACCACCTCTTAAAGTGACGATGCCCTTTATGTTCGGATTATCCAGCATGGCCTGCAAATCAGCAGCGCGTTCTGCATCTGTGCCGCCAAACTGGTTGTGCTTTTTGTGCACGGTATCACCTAACACTACCTGATATCCCCATTCGGAAATCATCCGACAGGCATCTTCTATAAATTCAGGATTTACCCAACGTGCTATAGCAACCAATCCTATCGTGTCTCCGGGTAATAATCGCATGCCGTTGCGCATATATTGTTAATTTTGCGTTCAAAATTGCCTAAATCTTGCAAGAACCTAAAAGATATTTGATCACATCGGCATTACCTTATGCCAATGGACCCTTACATATTGGTCATATTGCCGGCGCTTATTTGCCTGCCGACATTTACGTACGGTATTTGCGGCGCATGGGTAAAGATGTAGTATTTATTTGTGGTTCTGATGAACATGGCGCAGCTATCACCATACAGGCTAAAAAAGAACAAACAACGCCGGAGGCAATTATCAATAAGTATCACGCCATTATTGGAAAAGCTTTTCAGGATTTAGGTATCAGCTTTGATATCTACCATCGCACCTCTTCACCTATTCATCATGAAACCTCTCAGGCGTTTTTTGTGCAATTATATGAAAAGGGTGTTTTTGAAGAACGTGAAAGTGAGCAGTATTACGATGAGGCATACAGCCAGTTTTTAGCCGACCGATACATCATGGGCACCTGTCCGGTATGTGCCAACCCGCAAGCATATGGAGATCAATGCGAGAAGTGCGGCACTTCCTTGTCGCCTACCGATTTAATCAATCCGGTAAGCACCCTGAGCATGCAAGCGCCGGTTAAACGGAAAACTAAACATTGGTATCTGCCGCTGAATAATTTTCAAACCTGGCTCGAGCAGTGGATTATTGCAGGTGAGGGCAGAACTGAAGACTGGAAAAAAAATGTGCTGGGACAATGCGCCAGCTGGTTAAAAGAAGGCCTCCATCCGCGTGCGATTACACGTGACCTCGATTGGGGTGTAAAGGTGCCATTGCCGGGGGCTGAAGGCAAAGTGCTCTACGTTTGGCTTGATGCGCCAATAGGCTATATCAGCGCAACCAAACAATGGGCTATGGATCATGGTAAAGACTGGAAACCTTATTGGCAGGATGCAGATTCAAAACTGGTTCATTTTATAGGTAAAGACAATATTGTTTTCCATTGTCTGATTTTTCCATGCATATTGAAAAGTCATGGTGAGTATATTTTGCCGACGAACGTGCCCGCAAATGAGTTCATGAATCTGGAAGGCGATAAAATGTCAACATCCAGAAATTGGAGTGTGCAGGTGCATACCTATCTGGAAGAGTTTCCGGGTAAGGAGGATGTGTTGCGCTATGTGCTTTGTGCGAATATGCCGGAAACAAAGGACAGTGAATTTACCTGGAAAGATTTTCAGGCCCGAAATAATAATGAGCTGGTTGCCATTTTCGGCAATTATGCGAACAGGGTTATGGTGTTGACGCAAAAATTTGCTGCAGGCCGTGTACCGGCATTTGATAAAGCCTTGGATAGCGATAAGCTGGTGGCAGATTATCGTGCTCAAATTGACCAATTATATGCGGTTTATCAGCAAAGCATTCTAGCCTACCGGTTCCGGGATGCATTGATGGCCTTTATGGATATCGTAAGGCTGGGTAATAAGCTGCTGACGGATTTTGAGCCATGGAAACTGATTAAAACGGATGAACCGAAAACATTAGGTATTCTGCGGATTTGTCTGGAAAGCCTGGCTGATATTGCCGTTTTATGTGAGCCGTTTATGCCTTTCAGTGCGCAGCGATTACTTGGCTATTTCGGGGCAGATGCAGCCTTTACCGGTGCTATTGGCGAGCAGAAGCTGGTTGAAGGAGCCAACCTGGGAGAACCGTTTTATCTGTTCGAGAAAATTGAAGATGCCGTGATACAAACGAAACTGGACGCTTTGGAGGCAGTGAGGCTTTCACGCAATCAAGTTGCAGAGCAGTCTAAACCAGTAGTGGTGTTAACTCCCGTTAAGCCCGAAATTACCTATGATGATTTCGCCAAACTGGATTTGAGAAATGGCGTAATCCTGGCTGCAGAAGCCGTTAAAGGGGCAGATAAATTACTGAAACTCACGGTTGACCTGGGTTTTGAGCAGCGAACCATTGTTTCGGGCATAGCCTTACACTTTGCCCCGCAGGATATTGTCGGGAAAAAGGTAGTGGTTCTGGCAAACCTGGCACCACGTAAGATGCGCGGCGTAGAAAGCAATGGTATGATTCTGATGGCTGAACAGGCCGACGGCTCCTTGCAATTTGTTGCTGCCGAAGGAGATGGCGCCCCCGGCGACTCAATAAGTTAATTTCCGTAATTCTTTAACCTGCAGGCAACTGAACAGGTCAATTATACGTCTTGACAGGGTTGTTCATCCAATAATCAACCCGGATTTATGCGGAAATTAATATTCCGATTCTATACGGGAGCATTGGCAGAATACCCTTATCTTTGCACGAAATTTTGAAAAAACCTATGAAGAATTTTTCTTCTGCGGCCCTATTGGTGCTTACAATCGGGCTCTTTAACACCCTGAACGCACAAACTCCTGTTATACCGGGAGTTTCCTCTTCAACACTTGAATCACTTGGTTTTGACAGCGGTGAAATTGATGCTATCATGAGTACAACGGGTGCTTCAACCTCCATTGAAGCAGCTGCTTCCATTCAGGATGCTCAACAATCTGCCGTACAACAGGCAAATGATCAGTTGAACAGCTTACCTCCTGCAGTTACAGAAACAGCTCCTCCGGCAGCTTTACAAGCAGTATTACAGGATGAACCACAAGCAGGTCCGGCAGCACCGGTAGTTTGGGGACAGGATTTTTTCAGAAATGGTTCTGTTGACCTTTTTGATAAAGTGCCTAACGCCAAGGTGAACGATAATTATATTATTGGCGAAGGCGACCAGCTGACCATTTCAGTTTGGGGTTATGCCTATTATAACTCAAATTTTACTGTAAATGACGAAGGCTATATCACGACTGTTGAAGTAGGTCGTATTTACGTTAAAGGCCTTACCTACAGTGCTGCACGTCAATTGTTGCGTCAGCGTTTTGCATCTGCATTTGACTTGGTAAACAGCAAATTTGATGTTGCTTTAACCTATTCTAAAACCATCAAAGTAAATATTGTTGGTGAGGTGGTTAATCCAGGTTCTTATAACGTTTCATCGTTAAACACGGCCTTCAATGCCTTAGTTGCAGCAGGTGGTGTTACAGATATCGGTTCAGTTCGTAACATTCAGGTTAAACGCAATGGTAAAATCATTAAGACATTAGATGTTTATCAATTCTTAATGAATCCGGGTTCTACTGACGACACCTACCTGGAGGCTAACGATTACATCATTGTAAACGGTATTGGTCGCGTGGTTGATGTAATGGGAGAAATTAACCGCCCAATGAAATATGAGTTGGTGAAAGGTGAAAATTTAAATGAATTAATTACGTATGCCGGTGGGTTGAAATCAACAGCCTACAAGCGCAATGTAACTATATATCGTTATTACCAAAACGAGAATATTGTTTTAGATTTTAATCTGGATAGTCTGGAACGTGAACGCATTAACTTCAATTTACTTGACGGTGATAAAATTACATTTGCCCGTATTCCTGAGGTTGTTGAAAATGTTGTTACCATTCAGGGTTCATGCCGCTTTCCTGGTAATTATCAGTTATCAGAAGGTATGCGTATCTACGACCTGATTACCAAAGCAAAAGGTTTAAACTATGATGCCTACACTGATCGTGCGTATTTAATCAGGAAGAATGATAAACTGAATGATATTTATGTGCCGTTTGATTTAGGTGAAGTATTAGAAAATCCGTCATCACCATTCAATTTCGAATTGACAAAATTTGATGTGATTGATATCTTCAGCAAAGAGGAATTCCGTGAAACATTTACTGTAAGTGTTCAGGGTTCTGTTAAAACGCCCGGTTCATTTCCATACTATGAGAAAATGACCCTGAAAGATTTATTGTATTACGCTGGTGGTTTACGTGTGGAAGCTGCAAACAGCCGCATTGAAATTTCACGTATTGTAAACTTTAATGAAGCAAGCAACGATAATGAACCAACACGTGTGGTTATACAAAGTGTAACCATTGGTAAACTGCTTGAGTTGGATGATGCTGCAAACACCTTCCAATTACAACCATATGATCAGGTATTTGTGCGCAATACACCTGAATTTGAATATCAGAAAAACGTTACCCTTTTAGGTGAGGTGAAATATCCAGGAACCTATACTTTAACCAGCCGGACTGAAACACTTGCTGATTTAATTGAACGCGCAGGCGGTCTTACCCAGTGGGCATATGCCGAGGGTGCTACGATGAATCGTTCAGATGTTACCTCTACTTTAGTGTTTCTGCACAAAGCGTTGGAAAATCCGGAGTCTAAATATAACTATGTTTTACGCGAGGGTGATGTTGTAACTGTACCAAAACAAGGCGACCTGGTTGCGCTTAAAGGTGAAATTCGTTATCCATTTATTGGTGATCCGGGCAACGTAATCGTGCCTTTCGAAAAAGGTCGTTCTGCACGTCATTACATTCGTAAGTATGGAAAGAATTTCGGTGATAATGCCAAGCGCAGTGAAACCTATATTATTGAACCGAACGGATATGTGCGCAGAACGCATAATTTCCTGTTCATCCATTTTTATCCAAGAGTAAAAGTAAAAGGTTGTCAGGTAGTAGTGCCTGCTAAGCCAGAAGAAAAGGAAACACCGGATGCACCAACCGCTCCAAGCGAACCATTCGACTGGAATACTTTCATGAGTACGCTGAGTGCAGGTATCCTGAGCTTCGCAACAATTTATGTATTAGTGGCACGAGTGCCGGCAGAATAATTTAATACAAATCGGTACCACAAACGCTATGCAATACGATCGTCCGTATAATGATGAAATCAACATTGGTGACCTGTTTACCAAGTTTGGTGAATACCGGAGATATCTGGTAAAAAAATGGTGGGTTATCCTGCTTTGTGCATTGGCTTTAGCATTAGGTTTACGCTTTTATGCTGTTTGGAAAAAAGAGCATTATGTAGCGCATGCCGACTTTGCCGTTAAAGGAACAGAAGGTTCATCAACCTCCTCTTTAGCGTCTTTGGCCAGTTCATTTGGTATTGGTATCACAACAGGTACTGAGTTTACAAATGAGTTATTTTTGGGTATCCTTCAATCGCGCACGCTGGTTAAGGAGGCATTGATGCAGAAATACACCATGTCTGTTAAAAAAGGTGTTGCACCACGTGAAGATTATTTAGCCAATTTTTATGTGGAAATGTATCCACGCTGGGCTAAGAAGAAAAAGGTGAAAGACTTCAAGCTGGAGCATGGATCACTAGATTCCATTACGCGTTATGAAGATAGTTGTTTAACCGTTATTTATGACGAGATTGTGGATGCTGATATCACCACTGAATTCAGTGATGAGTTGGGTATGAATCAAATGGAAGTGTCATCGCTGAGTTATGATTTCTCTTACGCTTTAGCGAATTATCTGGCATACGCAGGCTCTGAGTATTATATCAATAATCAGGTTGTAAATGAGCAACGAACTGTTGATTTGATGCAAGGTAAGGCTGACTCACTTCGGGCTCTGCTGGACGCGAAGGAAGAAATGCTGGCACGTATTCAGGATGGAAGCGCTTTTCAGGTGAAATTTACAGGCTACCTCAATCAAAATAGATTAATCAGAGAAATTGGCCTGATTACCACTGAGTATTCTACCACTTTTGCCCAGTTGCAGCTTGCCTTATTTGACTTACAAAATAAGGCACCACTGGTTGATATGATTGACCGGCCAAAATATGCTACTATCAAAGAAAAGGAGCAAACAACCATGATGATGATTATCGGTTTCATTTTAGGAATCATATTCACATCGATTGGCCTCAGCTTCAGAAAATATATTCGGGATAGTGTTGAAGAAGCCCGTCAGAAGCAATTGGTGATTGAAAAATATAATAAGGAGCAGGAAAATCAATCGCTCATAAATCCGGATAGCAACAAAATCTGAAACTAAACACCGCTTTTGTGAGTTAGCCTTATGATTTTCAATTCGTTACATTTCCTGATTTTTCTACCTGTAGCGATATTCTGCTATTTCTCAATTAATTATAAGTGGCGCTGGTTATTCTTATTGTTTTCCAGCTACTACTTTTACATGAGCTGGAAGCCGGAATATGCTTTCCTGATTGTATTTTCTACTACTGTTGATTACATCACAGCAAATGCAATGGCAAAACAATCAACCCGAAAGGGTCGAAGGCCATTCATGCTGATTAGTTTGTTCTCTAACCTGGGCTTATTATTTAGTTTTAAATACTTCAATTTCTTTAATGATTCGGCACGTGCTGTGTTCGACTCATTTGACATTTTTTATAATGTTCCGGAGTTTAATTTATTTCTGCCGGTTGGTATTTCGTTTTATACTTTTCAGGCTTTGTCCTATACCATCGATGTGTACCGCGGTGAGGTGAAGGCAGAAAAACACTTTGGTTACTTTGCTCTGTTCATTAGCTACTGGCCACAATTGGTTGCCGGTCCGATTGAAAGACCGGGTGACTTACAGCCCCAGTTAAAAAGTAATTTTGATTTTGATTACGAACGCACTAAAAAAGGACTTATACGTATTTTATACGGGTTCTTTAAAAAGTCGGTAATTGCCGATCGCCTGGGCATTTTTGTTCAGGCCGTTTATGGTCAGAATGATGGTATGGGCGGATGGACTTATCCGCAATTTGAACACGGTGGCTGGCCGGTGGTAATAGCTACCTGGTTTTTTGCCATACAAGTGTATTGCGATTTTAGCGGGTATTGCGATATCGCCATTGGAAGTGCAAAAATAATGGGCCATAACCTGACAGATAATTTCCGAACGCCATATTTCTCGAAGTCTATTCGCGAATTCTGGGAGCGATGGCATATCACACTTACAGTCTGGGTGCGCGATTACCTCTATATTCCATTGGGCGGAAGCCGAGTCTCGTTCGGGCGTATGCTCTTTAATAACTGGTTTACATTAACGGTAATGGGCTTCTGGCATGGAGCCAATTGGACCTATGTCATGTTTGGATTTATTCATGGTATGTTCATTGTAATTAGCCGAGTCAGAGATAAATACATGCCTAAGCTGGTGCTCAAAAAGATGTTGCCGAATATGGTCTGGCTGACCAATATCCTGCTTATGTTTTGGATATTTAACCTTACCTGTATTCCGGATATTTTCTTTAGAAGCAACACCGTAGGCGACGCTTGGGTGACTATCGGAAATATGTTTAAGCAGAGTACTATGCATGAATTTATGTACAATAGTACTTTAAGAGGGGCTGTGCCGAGTATCGTTGAGTTTTGGGTAAGTGTTGTATTTATCGCGATATTGTTATTCATTGATTATAATCTGTACATCCGCAAGAGCGCAACAATTGAAGATCAGGTTGCTAAGCGTCATTGGGTGTTGAGATGGGGTTATTATATTGTTTTTCTGGTTTTAGTGGCCTGTTTTGCGGTTACAACCAGTTCTGTATTCATCTATTTTGCCTTCTAACCATGGTGAAAAAATTATTCATACGACTTGCCCTGTTAATTGTCATTGTGTATGGCATTTGTCAGGTTATTCTTATGTCTATGCCATTCAGTTGGGGTAATACGCGTTTGAATACCAAGTATGAAGCCTATGTGCAAAAACACGAAAGCTATAACACCCTATTAATAGGGGCCAGTACAACCTATCGCCATATTGATCCTACAAGGTTTGATTCTATTGTCAACAGCAGGTATCCTGAATTAGGTGTGCATGCATTCAATTTCGGAATTCCTGCAAACAGAACGCCGCAAACCATCTATATGCTGGATAATATTTTAGATGGATATGGTGATGAAATAAAGTATGTAGTTATTGATTTATCTGAATTAACTAAAATGGGTGCCGATAATCTCCACAAGAAGGAGATGTTATATTGGTATACATGGGATAATATCGGTGGGGTAATGCGCGCCTCAAATGAATCTGAAAAAGGCATGAATAAATATGGTGTTCCTTTTCTGCATGCTTTTTCCTTTGCAGAAAAATCATTCCTGGTTGGTATGGGAACCACCGTTGTTCAACAGCATGCCGGTTTAAATAATGAACCGCTATCAGTTGGCCCAGATGGAAATGGGTTCTATTCATTGGATCAGGAAATGCATGACGACCCTGCAGGAGATCTCGCCATCAGGTATAACGATTTGCGCACACCAGACACCATTGCCTTCCGCACACAGCGATGCCAGGCTTTATACGATAAGTATAAGGATCAGGGTAAAAACCTGAACAAGGAAATGGAAGCGCAATTAGAAGATATTATTAAAACATGTGATAAACGTGGGATTCATGTAGTTATTATGTTGAGCCAGCGTTTAGGTGATCGGTATGAATATTTAATTCCCCTGTTTAATCGCCTGCCGGAAGAAAATAGAATTGGTTTTCAAAATCCATCAGCGTATCCTGTATTAAACGAACGAGAACACTTGTTTGATCTTGCCCACTTGAACGCTGCCGGAGCCGAAATATTTACAGGCATTTTTGCAGATGAATGGCTTAAGCGCATGGAAATGCAAAAAGTAATTATGCCTAAACAGTCTGCACCTGCTGATACTACTAACCTGAATATTCAAACGAATGGTGATGCATTATGATAAAAAAGATCACCAAAAAGTTCAGGCGAAAATTTAAGGATCGCGATTTTAGTGAAATTCTAAAAAAAGGGTTTACAGGTACCATCATTAGTTTGGTTGGGCGATTCTCAGGTTATCTGTTATTGATGGTCATTGGCTGGATTTATGGCCAGGAAGCACTTGGCGTGTATACCGTAGGATTAAGTTTACTGAGTATCGTTGGTATTCTAGGCCGTTTTGGTGTAGATATGGCCATGTCTCGATTTGTAGCACAATATGGCGGCGCGGGTCGATGGGATTTAATTCGGGGTTCTTATAGAACTGCTTTTACTATTGTATTCGTATTAGGCTTATTGCTATCAACAGCGACCTATTTCCTGGTACCCTATTTTATTGATGATTTTTTTGACACCGCCTCTCCGAATTACGACAGGTATGCTCTTTTCATGCAGCTGTTTGCTGTCAGTATTTTGTTTTATGTACTTGGTGGATTGAGTGAAGAATGCATCAAAGGATTAAAGAAAACAAAACAATATAATTGGATAAGCCAGGTAGTAAATCAGGTGGCTGCTATTGTTTTTCTTGTGATTTTTGGCTTGTTTTCAAAGGATGAATTGTGGGTTAATTTAAGTTATTGTTTAGGTGTCTTCGTTGCCTTCGCTTTTGCTCAATATTATTGGCTTCTGTATTTGCGAAAACCTGAACTTGGTGGAACAGAATTTGCTCAGCCAAAAAAGCCTAAGAAACCGGGTGCAGAAAAGAAATTCGAGGTTAATCTCGATAAGCCACTCACTACCAGTGAAATGTTGCGCATCAGTGCACCGATGATGTCGGCGAAGTATCTAACCATGATTTATACCTGGTTGGATATTTTGATTTTAGCCCATTATGTTGAGGAGGCAAAGGTGGCCATTTATCGCGTAGCTACCCGATTAACTTCTCTTGCTACAATCCCTTTAATATCCATTAATGCGATTGCCGGACCAAAATTCGCGGAAGCATACGGCAATAACGACACGAAAGGATTGCACTATAGTGTACGTCAGGCAACGCGTATGATTTTTTGGAGTTGTGTACCCATCCTTTTTATTTTTCTGGTTTTTCCGAAGTGGGGTTTGTATACATTCGGCAAGGGATATACTTCGCATGAAGCAGTTACCGTATTTGTCATTGTGACATTAGGACAGGTAGCAAACGTCCTTACCGGGCCGGTTACTGTGTTGTTAAATATGACGGGCAGACAAAAAGTAACCATGTATTATGCACTTGCAACTGTCGTAATTGATATTAGCTTGAACCTTATCCTGATACCTCTTTATGGTTTGATTGGCGCTGCCATCGCAACGGCAGTTTCCCGAACGGTTTTAAATTTGGGATGTGCTTTGCAAATTTACTTTAGCATGGGTGTCAGCACAATCTATAATCCATTTACGGATTTGATGGGTTTGATAAATAAAAAGAATAAGAACGTGCAAAAAAAACAGGAGGTTGACCATGGCGACTAATTGGCCAAATTTCTTGATTGTTGGAACTGCACGAGCAGGCACAACCAGTTTGCATGAGTACCTCGGTGGTCATAAGGATATTTTTATGCCCTTACAAAAGGAGCCATGTTTTTTCT
This sequence comes from Bacteroidota bacterium, assembly GCA_029571985.1. Lineage (GTDB taxonomy): Bacteria > Bacteroidota > Bacteroidia > Chitinophagales > BACL12 > UBA7236. The sequence goes on from JAKQVC010000239.1 coordinate 48,335, forward strand.
CCTTTTATGGAAAGCATCCGGAGTATAAAGACAGCAGGCACCGCTATCTAACTGATATTCCGGGATACCAGGAATTATTTGCCGGACATGATAAAAAAATGAGTGGCGAATCGTCTACACCGTATTTATATTTTTATCAGCAGTCTATCGCCAATATATTAGCCTTAGTGCCCAATGCTGCGGAAGAGATGCGCATCATCATTGTGTTGCGAGATCCTGCCGAAAGGGCATATTCGCAATACATGCATAACCGCCGCGATTTACGAGAACCTTTAACTTTTGAAGAGGCCATTGATGCTGAACAGCAAAGATTACAGGATAATTGGCATTTTGATTATGCGTATGTAGATAAAGGATTTTATTACCGTCAGGTTAAGGCTTACCTGGATAATTTTAAGCATGTCAAAATTTTATTTTACGATACGCTTGAAAAAAATCCGGATAAACTGCTGGATGATGTGTATGATTTCCTCGGTGTTGAACGCGCCGAATCGGGTAAAATGATCAAACGCAATCAGAGCGGAGAAATGAAAGTGAAATGGTTTAAGCAAATCATCACCACCCGAAAAAATCCGGTCCTCAACTTTTTTAGAAAGTTAATGAGTCGCGATACAAAGAAAAAACTCCGTAACTGGATTAAGGATAAGTTACTTCGGTATAACCTGAAGAAAACAGAAATGCTGCCGGCCACGCGGAAAAAATTAATTGCCCTGTATCAGGACGATATTAAATCATTACAAACTTTAGTAGACAAAGATTTAAGCGACTGGATGCGTATATGAGTAAAGGGCAGATATATCAAAATTTTGTTTGCATCGGCGCACAAAAAGCCGGCACAACCACGCTGGCCGATATCCTGAGTGCGCATCCGGACATGTGTATCCCGCCCATTAAGGAAACCAAGTTTTTTTTATTTGATGACGACTATCAAAAAGGTAAATCTTTTTATGATGGTTACTTTTCGAATTATTCCGGTCAGCAGGCAGTAGGGGAGTTTGATCCCGATTATATGCTGTTCCCGTTTACGGCTCAGCGATTGAAGGATACACTTGGCGCTGAACTGAAAATAATTGTTGTTTTACGTAATCCTGCCGACAGAGCCTATTCGCATTATTTAATGACAAAGAGGAAGGGTTTGGAGCCTCACCCGTTTATTAAGGCGCTGGACGAGGAAAGAAACAGACAACAGGATATAAAAACCAGAAAGATATATGCCTACAAGGAAAGAGGCATGTATGGCAGACAAATTGAAGCCTATTTACAGGTTTTTGAAAAAAATAATTTTCTCTTTTTGGAGTTCGAGCGGGACTTTCTACGTAACCGGGAGGAAACCATACGTAACGTACAGGCCTTTCTTGGCGTTCCATACCATCAATTGGATGTTCTGGTGCACAGCAATGAAGCGGGCGAGCCCATCCATGATACGGTGAATGAGTTAGTTAGAAAGCCTAATTTTGCAAAGCGAATCCTGAAATTCCTGCTGCCGGTCAAATCCTTGCGTAAAGCCATGCGAAAGAAAGTTATCGCCGGCAATATGCAAAAGGCCAGTGTGGCTAAACTGGATTCAGAAACCAGACAAATCCTCATTCGTGAGGTATTTGCTGAAGATATTTTATTAACGGAAAAATTAACTGGTCTCGACTTGTCGGGATGGTACAAATGATATGGGTATTTTAACCTACGAAAAAGGAATATACAAGGAGCCGATGTCCGTGTTTGGAAAAACACTGATATTGGTGGTGTTTATTCTGTTTACCACCCGTATCCTGACCAGAACACCACTGGTTGACTACTACATGCCATTTGAAATCATGTGGTACACCTTTATTATCAGCTTTACCTTCATCTATGCACTGTATCTCTTTCTTGTACGCAAAACAGTGGATGAGATACATTATTACTATGTGCTGATCATCATCATGCCCATATGGGCCGGTGTGATGGCGAAACTATCAGAAGATCAGGCAATCATGGTGGGTTTGAGTTCGCAACGACATTGGTATGGGATTAGCGGAATTTTCGTTTTGGCTTACCTGCTGCAAACCCGGTTCTTTACCATGGGCGATTTATTCCGAGCTATGAAATGGCTGGGTTGGGGAACAATGGTGTATTTCATTCTGTGCTATATGTTCCTTGATCCAAAACAATATCTGGATTATTCATTTGTGGGTTATAGTGATATCAAAGGTGGTTACCGTTTTAAATTCGGTATAGACTTTATTGCCTTTCTTTCTGTGTATTATACCGTTAGATATATTAAACAGAAAGAATCATCTGCCATTTGGCTATCCGGCATCAATTTATCTTATTTATTCTTCCTCCATCAGGGAAGATCTGTAATGATTTCTGTTGTAGCTACTTTGTTTGTTTTTTACATGTTCGAAGTAAACTGGCAGCGTGCTGTCCGCATTTTTGCAACGATTGGGGCTGTTATATTAGTGATTATGGGTGTTATGTATGCCATCATTCCAGATCGGGTAAATGACTATATCTACCAATATACCAGCCTAGCAACCGTAGTGTTTACAGGAAATGTGTCTGGTGAAAGCTCGGTTGATGCACGTCTGGAAGAAATTGCTATTCTCTTATTGTATTTGCAGGATTATCCAATTGGATGGTGGATTGGAATTGGAAAGATGGGGTCAGAATCTGCAGTTACAGGAGACCATACCATTCATACGGTGCCTCCCGGAGATATAGGCATTTTAGGTAGTATCATGACCTATGGAATTTTAGGTTCTTTATTGATTTATCTCCAGTTCTTAATTCCCTATCGCAGCCTTAAGTTTATACGTCGCTATAAAGATGAGCCTTTCAAAATGGCGGCTACATACTTTTTGATATTTTGTTTCCTCTCTTCCCTGGCTAAGGGTTATTTATTCATGCAACCCGGTTCAACAGCCATTTTCATTTTGGTGATTTATTCGTATAAGTTGTTAGAAGTGCAAATGGATAAGCAGGGATTGCCGGAAACATTAACATTGAAGAATTCATTTTAACTTTATCATATGGAACTCATATCAGCTGATAAACGCATATTAGTTATTGGTTCGTTAAACGCCAATCCAGCCGACAGAGCAATTGACAGAAAGGATATTCGCAGTATGCAGTTAATCGATGACCAGCAGCGTATATCTCCTGTTGCGTTTTTTAATACCTGGGGCGAGCTTGGGATGAGTAGCATGTGCTGGCAGGAACAAGATCCTTATATCTTGTATATTGCCTCCAGCTCTGAAGTATTCAGATTTGATCTGCATGCAAAATCCTATACGCAATTAGATATTCCGAATCTTACAGATATTCATGAAATTAGTATGATTGGAGATCATGTGTGGATTTCAAATACCAAACATGACGAAATTGTCAGCTATAATATCATCGAACAAAAAATTGGTCAACGGATTAACCTGACCGACTTTAAATCCAACACACCGGAAGAAGGCGAAGAGGAACAGGATGTGGAAGTGGTAGATAAATTTCATTGCAATCTCGTTTTCGAGGGGTATGAAGGTGATATATATATTCTGGTGCACCATACTTCCGGCCGTCAGTTAATGAAGCGGATCGCTCAAAAATTTATTAAAAGCCAAGGAAACGGAGGTGTGGTGGATATTACCGCCAGAAAACGCTATCCGCTAAATTTTAAAGCTCCACATAGTGTAAGACGTATCAATAATCAATATTGGGTTTTTGATAGCGGACACTTTGAGTTGAAAGTATTTGACAAAAACTGGAATTTTATTCGCACGCTCGATACAAAAGGTTTTGGCCGTGGAGGAGATATGGATACTGCGCGCGGTATTTATTATGGCGGCGTTAGCGAAACACGGAAACGTTACCTCGGATTATTTCCGGGTGGAGAGGCCGTGCCTAATATGGTACAGGTATTCCGCACGGGCGATTACACATTGTTAGGTTCCATTAAAATACCAAATATTGAGCAAATTAATAACGTGTATTGCCTCGATAAGCAGGTTGCAGATGCGTTGATGCAATTTTCGTAATGAGTAATCAGCCATACATATTACCCAATTTTATTGTTGTTGGCGCAAATAAAGGTGGTACCACGTCTATTTATCACTACCTGAAGCAACATCCCCAGGTTTATCTTTCGCCAATTAAAGAGCCGCATTATTTCTCTACCGATATAGATGTAAATCAGTTTAAAAAAGAGTTCGCTCATAATAAACTGCAGGATATTGAAAAATATGTAAATGGGGAGATGGAGCAGGAATATCATGCGGCATTCGTCAGAGATTTTAATCAGTATCAAAAACTATTCAGGAAGGCCGGGGGATTTAAAGCCATAGGCGAACTTAGTACTTCCTATTTGTATTCTAAAAATGCTGCACAGGAAATTCATGCAGTAGTTCCTGATTGTAAGATTATCATTTGTTTGCGCAATCCGATTGAACGGGCTTATTCGCACTATCGGATGAACTTGTGGACCGGCAATAGCAATCAGTTCGATTTTTACAAAGCGCTTGTCGAGGATTATCAGCATACACCTAAGGTTTGGGGTAATGCGCATCTGTATACCGAAATAGGCATGTATTACGAACAGGTAAAGCGCTACATCGACACATTTGGGCGCGAGCATGTGCTGATTATCTTTAGTGAGGATTTAAAAAAGCGTACAGCGGAAATTATCCGTGAGGTGTATGCCTTTATTGGAGTGGATGATCAGTTTATTCCGGACACCTCTACACAATACAATGAGGTATATACGCCCAAGTATAAAAATTTAACCTGGTTTTTAAATAAAACAGGTATACGCCCGCTGATGAAGAAAATTAGCCCTTCTTTTATTAAGAAGGCTGTTATCCGTACTTTTTATAAAAGTAAAGCGGATAAAGGTGAAATGTCGAAGGAGGCTAAACAGTTTTTGCTCGATAAGCTTTCGGATGATGTACGTCAATTGGGCACATTATTAAATAAAGATTTGTCAGGTTGGTTAAAATAAGTTGAATGACACCGAAAGTTTGTATCGTATTGGTGAACTACAAAACCTGGCAAGACACGGTTGAATGTATGGAGAGTATTCTCCGTTCATCTTACCCCCACTATCAGATTGTAGTAGTAGAAAATGGCAGTGGTGATAACAGTTGGGAGATGATGCTCAAATGGGCACGAGGCGAATATCAGCATGCAATAGCAACCAATAATCCGTTATTTACTTTATCGCATCCGCCAGTGGCGAAACCTTTGCTCTATTTCAGGGCAACTACAGATGATTCTGGTCATTTGCGTTTAGGACCCTTAGATGGTATTATGCCCATTCTCTTTATTAAAAGTGAAAAAAATCTGGGTTTTGCAGGTGGTAATAATGTGGGTATGCGGTATGCTTTGCAAAGTGATTTTGATTATGTGTGGTTACTTAATAACGATACCGTTATTGATGAACACGCCATACGTGCCTTAGTGCAGTATGCAGAGGTGCAAAAAGAAAAAGGAAATACAATTGGTATTGTAGGCAGCAAATTGCGTGTGTATCATCAGCCTGATAAAATGCAGGGCATCGGTGCTATCTTTAATAAATACAGTGGGAAGAGTAAAATTATTGGTGCTCAGGAAGTAGACAAAGGTCAGTATGACGACAAGGAAATTGTGTGTAATTATGTTATTGGTGCCGCCATGTTTGTGAACCGGCCTTTTTTAGTGGATGTGGGTTTGATGAGTGAGGAGTATTTCCTCTATAACGAAGAAAATGATTGGAGTGCGCGGGCAAAGCTGAAAGATTGGGGCGTTGGTGTGGCTACCAAAAGTATTGTTTATCATAAGCAGGGAGCATCAACCGGCAATAGCCCTAAAAAGAGTAAATGGCAAATTAAGGCTCTGCATTATAAATACAGAGGTAAAATCAAATTATATAAAAAGTACTATCGCTTGCAATTACCTTTTTTATACTGGCATTTATTTACACGAAGCCTTAAGTATATGGCTAAGGGTAATTTCAGTGAAGCTAAGGTTATCTATCAGGCAATGTTTAATACAAAATTTGAATCATGATTATCAGTCATAAACATCGATATGTATTTGTAGAGCTACCTCAAACTGCATCCAGTGCGATAGCTAAGGAACTTAAGGCAAATTACGATGGCCATGAGATACTCTTTAAGCATGCGTTGTACAGCACAGATTTTCTGAAGCAGGCAACGGAGGAGGAAAAGAAATATACCCGTGTAAGTGGCTTGCGCAATCCGATGGATATCTGTGTGAGTAATTATTTCAAGTTTAAAACAGACCATGAGAACAGATACTCAAATCCACGTTTGATGAAGCATGGTTTCCTGCGCAAATACATCATGCGATGGTGGAATGTGAAGCAGTATAAATCCATTGTGGAACGCGGCGAAAACTTTGAAGGCTTTTTCATGCGCGCTTACACCATGCCTTATGCCAGCTGGAGTATTATTGAGCATAAACGCATGGATTATATCATCCGCTTCGAAAACCTGCAGTCTGATTTTGCCTGGGCACTTGAAACGATAGGTGTAGAAAAGGTAAGGGATATTCCGGTGGCCAATAAAACTGCTGAAAAAACCAAAACTTTCTGGGAATACTACGAAACAGATAAGGCAAAACGCCGCGCTAAATATATTTTTGGTCCCTATATGAAACGCTGGGGATATGCTTTCCCTCCTGAATGGGATTATATCAAAACACCATGGTATGCATTCCCTTTGTATAATTGTATGAATGTTGCCCGTATCATTTTCTGGAAGTTTTTACGTTGATCTATTCTGATGTCTGTTAAGCCCACATTCCTGATCGTTGGCGCTGTTAAAGCAGGTACAACTTCTATTCACGAATATCTGCAAATGCATCCGGAGGTATATATGTCGCCTGTAAAGGAGACGAATTACTTCAGCGATGCGGATATGTTGTTTGATCATTTTAATGTGGATTACAAGCAGGACATCAATGTGAACCTCGACAAATATTTGTCAGGGCCGATGGATACTAAAATTCATATTGCCCATGTGCGCACAGCTGCGCAATATGATGCTTTATTTAAGAATGTGACCAACCAGAAAGCTATAGGGGAAGTGAGCAATTCGTATTTATACTGCCCGTCAACCGCACAGAAAATTAAGGAGGCGTTGCCGGATGTTCAGATTGTGATGATATTGCGTAACCCGATTGAGCGACTGTATTCTCAATTTCTCATGAATCTGAAGTTGGGTAAAATTGCTGAACGTGATTTGTTAAAGGAAATTGCAGCAGATCAGGCTAAATCCGTAAAAGGGTGGGGTGTGAGTCATTTATATCTGGAGGTTGGCTTGTACTATGAGCAGGTAAAACGTTACACAGATTTATTCCCTGGGCATAAAATAAAAATATTATTCTACGACGATTATAAGCAACAGCCTAAACAGGCAATGCAGGAATTGTTTGCTTTTTTGCATGTGAACCCTGCCTTCGAACCCGATATGTCGCAACGATATAATGAAGCAGGTATGCCGCGATTTGGAAAGTTAAATTACTGGCTTACACAAATAGGTGTGTATGGCCTTGTGAAACGCCTGTTCCCTGCTGATATTAAAGAGCGATTAAAATCGGTCATCTACACACGGAGTAATATTCCAAGTATTACACCGCAAGAAAAGGCGTGGTTGATTGATTATTATAGATCCGATGTGCAACAATTATCGACCCTGTTGAATAAAGATTTAAGTCACTGGTTAAAGTGATTGTCCTTTTTTTTCTTTGAGCAGCAGTTGTTGCAACTTCCACCCATCGAGCGAATAGCCGAGTAAATATCTCGATACACCAAAGCTAAGTGCGGATACAATCATCAGTGGAATAATTAAATCATATCCACCGGTAATTTCAGCAATAAGGAAAATTGCGGTTAGCGGAGCATAAAATACACCACTTAATATACCGCCCATCGCCACCACTGTGAAGTTTGCAGTAGGCACACTCACAATTCCCGTTAGATTAATAATACCGGCAAACACAAATCCTAAATAAGCACCGGTAAACAGCGATGGTGCAAAATTTCCACCATTACCACCGCTTCCTAAAGTGATGGAGGTGGCAATAACTTTCAATAAGATGATAACGCTCAGCAGCAACAATATAATGGCATCATGATCAATGGAAGAAAAAAGCGCACTATCCTTAAAGAGATTCACCGTATCATCGTTGGCGAGTGTTTTAATGGATTCATATCCCTCGCCAAATAAAGGAGGAAACAACCAGATTAATATGCCCAATAATATGCCTCCGGCGATGGCTTTATAATATCGATACCGGCTTTTAACCCGATGGAAGATAGTCTCAAAAAATCTCGAGGTTCGTATATAATAAGCGGATGTAACACCGCACAGAAAGCCCAGTAGCAAATAAAACACCACATTATGCGGATCAAAGGGGGCCATATCATGAAAGTTCAGCAAGATGCTTTCCTGAAGAATCAGGTTCGAGAGAATTGCACCGGTGGCGGCTGAAATGAGGAGTGGGGTAAAGGCGGCTACTGAAATCTCACCCAGCAACACCTCAATGGCAAACAAAACTCCGGCAATTGGGGCATTAAACGTGGCTGCAATGCCTCCTGCAACGCCGGAAGCCAGGAGTATGGTTCTGTCCTGAGGTGAAACGCGATAGGTTCTGCCATAATTTGCCCCTATAGCGGCCCCGGTTGACACGATAGGGGTTTCCAGACCGGTAGAGCCACCTGTTCCTACCGTGATGGCACTGGTAAACACGTGCGCATACATCCATTTTCGGGGCAGCAGGCTTCTTTTTTGTTGTATGGCATGCATGATTTTTGCATTTCCCCCTGAGAGGTTGCCATCAAAATAGCGCTTGGTTAGCCAGGAAGTAACCAAAATGCCAACCAAAGGCATGGCAGAATAAATCAAAGGGTTAACGGAGGCAGCATGTTGCGGAAATACGGTGACATGGATATAATAGACCATCGCCTTCAGCAAAATGGCCGCCACGGCTGCACTTATGCCTATCAACACCCCTGAAACGGTCAGGAATTGCTTATCGGTAAGATAGCCCTGAAGCACCCTCACCAGCTGCTCATGTATATGCATGATACGGATAGTGAGTCGGCTAATTTTCCTGCGTTTGTCCATTTATGAGAGGTTCAAAAGTAACCAAACCGTTTAGATTTCCCAATAATTAGATATCTTTGCACCCCAATCTCAACTCTCCGGTTAGTCCGGGTCGATCTGAGACTTTTATTCACAATAAAAACATGTTTTAACATGGCAACTAAAATCAGATTACAGCGTCACGGTAGAAAGAAAGCGCCTTTCTATCACATTGTTGTGGCCGACGTTCGCGCACCTCGCGACGGTAAATTTATTGAACGCTTAGGCAGCTATAACCCTACAACCGTTCCTGCCCAAATCAACATTGATGTTGACAAGGCAGTTGATTGGTTGCAAAAAGGGGCTCAGCCTACTACTACTGTAAATGCTATTTTGCGTTACAAAGGTGTTTTATACAAAAAACACTTACTCCGCGGTGTGGCTAAAGGTGCTTTCAGCATGGAAGTGGCTGAACAAAAATTCCAGGAATGGGTTGACAGTCACCAAAATGCCATTATGGACAAAGTGAAGTCTATAGAGGCTGGTGAAGCACAGAAAAAAGCAGCGGAAGTAGCACGTATCAATGCGAAACGCCTTGAAGAAGCTTCTAAGAAGGCTGCTGCCGAAAGAGAAGCTGCTGAAGCAGAAACAGCGGTAGCCGAAACAACTGAAGAAGCGTCTCAGGAAGAGGCAGCACCTGAAGTTACTTCGGAAGAACCAACGAATGAATAATACTAAGCCGTGCAGGAATCACTGGTCGAAATCGGTTATGTGATCAGAACCCATGGTGTGAAAGGACACCTCCGCATCGCTTTTGATGACTATTGTAAGGAGCTTTCGGTTTCGGAAGCTCTTTACTTTTTGGTAAAGGGTGCATATCTACCCCATTTCATAGCTGAAATCAGCTATTTTGACAATGGAGACGCCCTTGTATTACTTGAAGAAATTCAGGTGCGGGAAGAGGCGGATTTGTTGACCAAAAAACCAGTTTTTGGACCCGGAGCATGGATTGAAGAACCTGAAGAAGAAGAAACCACCTTTGTTGGCTTTACAATTCAGGATGAGCAGTTTGGCGTACTTGGTCCTGTTATTGCCGAAGCGGATATGGGGTCATATTTATTGCTCACGGTTCAGTATCAAAATCGCGAAGTGCTGATTCCCCTGCATGAGCATTTGATCCGGTCAATAGATCCTGATAAGTTAATCGTTATTACCGGCTTACCTGAAGGTTTAATAGAACTCTAAACACAGGATTATGCGCATCGACATCATCACCGTACTCCCTGAGTTATTGCAATCGCCGTTTCAACATAGCATAATGAAACGAGCGGTAGATAAGGGTTTGCTGGAAGTGAATTGTATCAATTTGCGCGATTATGCCGATGGCCCGCATCAACAGGTGGATGATTATCAATTTGGCGGTGGAGCAGGTATGGTGATGATGGTTGAACCCATTTTTGCCTGTATCAACCACCTGAAATCTCAAAGGACCTACGATGAGGTTATTTATTTAACGCCCGACGGACCGCGCTACGACCAGAAAACGGCTAATTTTCTGTCCATGCAGCAAAACCTCATCCTGTTATGTGGCCATTACAAGGGGGTTGATGAGCGTGTGCGAGAACACCTGATTACCCGTGAAATCTCCATCGGCGATTATGTGTTGAGCGGAGGTGAGTTGGCTGCAGCAGTGCTGGTCGACAGTATAGGCAGGCTGTTACCTGGTGTGCTGAATGATGAAACATCGGCGCTTTTTGACAGTTTCCAGGATAATTTGCTTGCCCCGCCGGTATATACCAGACCGGCATCTTTTAACGGCTGGGAGGTGCCTGAGATACTTTTAAGCGGTCATACAGCCAAAATTGAGGATTGGCGGCATGAAAAAGCCCTGGAAAAGACCCAAAAACGCCGCCCAGATCTTCTCGACGAAAACTAAGCCGGAAAGTTGCCAATCAGCAGAAAAGGCTTTATCTTTGCAGTCCACTTTAAAAATTTGGGTTATGGACGTACTTAAATCGCTTGAACAAGACCTTATCGGAAGCAGAGAAATCCCGCAATTCAAAGCAGGCGATACTATTACTGTGAATTACAAAATCATTGAGGGTGACAAGTCAAGAATTCAGGCCTTCAAAGGTGATGTTATTCAGCGCAAAGGCACTGGAAGAACACAAACCTTTACAGTTAGAAAAATTTCTAATGGTGTTGGTGTAGAAAGAATTTTCCCTTTATTTTCGCCTAATATTGAAAGCATTGAATTGCACAAATCAGGTAAAGTACGCAGAGCACGTATTTTCTACCTCCGTGGTTTAAAAGGTAAATCGGCTCGTATTAAAGAAGTGAAAACCGTTTCAGCGGATTAAAAAGCTGTTTTGATTATATAGAATGAATGAAGGCTGTCGATTGACAGCCTTTTTTTATTTTGTAACACAGAGCTTTCTTACTGAAATCTACAGTTGCTTTTTTATCAGAAGAGCATGGATAAATCGCTGATGCCGATTGGGCGTTTACAGCTAAATCCTTCGGCATACAAGCATTGACCAAAGCGGCCAACTTCTCTTGCACGACTTTCTATTCCGTCGAAAAATCCTTTTGAGGAAATATATGTTGCCGGTTCATCGCTGGCCGGATCATAAAATTGAGATTTATGTGCTTTAATGCTTTCCATACGCACATCCCATACATCCGAAATGTTAAAAATAATATCCGGTTGTATCCAGCGATCCTGCATGTAATGTAACACAAGTTTTGGTCGCCAGGGAGCCTGCAGTTCGCCGTTGCGAAAGGTTTCAATTTTGATTAGTCCGGATAAAAATGAGGCAGCTTCAACTAAATCAGCACCTCTGCCGTGGTCTGAGTGTCGGTCATCCATCGCATTGCAAAAAACAATATCAGGCTGATAGGCACGAATTGCTTCAATAACTAATAAGCGTGCAATTTTATCGTGTTCAAAAAATCCATCATCCAATCCCAGATTTTCCCGAATACGGCAACCGAGTATATTGGCAGCAGCTTCGGCTTCTGTAGCGCGAATTTCAGCATTGCCTCTTGAACCTAATTCACCGCGTGTCAAATCGATGATGCCGGCTGACATCCCCTTTTTAACAGAGGCGGCAATGGCTCCGCTGCAGCCTAATTCTACATCATCAGGATGTGCTCCGAATGCAAGGATATTGAGTTTCATATCACAAAGGTATAGAACTCGGCGGTTCTATACAGTTACCGGTTCTGTTACTTTAAGGGCACGTTCTATTGCGCGAATAAATTTTGCATTATCCGGTTTTCTGTAAGTCCAGAAATAATCAATCACATGCCCGTCGCGACCAATCAGATATTTATAGAAATTCCATTTCGGTTTGCTCGAAATAGCACCGTTTAATTTTTTATCTGCAAAAAAACGATAGATAGGATGTGCATCCTGTCCGCGCACTTTTGTTTTTTGCATCATCGGAAAAGTAACGCCGTAATTAATCGAACAATGTTCTGCAATACCTTCGCTATCTAATGGTTCTTGCGCAAACTGATCAGAGGGAAATCCGACTATCACCAATCCCTGATCTTTATATTTTTTATACACTGATTCAAGCATGCCTAATTGATAATCGTGACCACACCGGCTTGCGGTATTCACCACCAGGATTACCTTACCGCGAAATTGGTCAAAGGAAATCTCCTTGCCATTCAGCAGTGTAGATGTATACGGATAAATTGTTTGCACTTCCTCGCTCATATTATATGTACTAACATATAATTTATAGGAAAAGTTTACCCATCACCAATAAAATTGAGGGATTAATGAATACCCTTATTTGTCAGGTAACGTTCTGCTTCCAATGCCGCCATACAACCGGTTCCTGCAGCGGTAATGGCTTGTCGGTAGTGTTTATCCTGCACATCGCCTGCGGCAAAAACGCCTTCAATATTTGTTCTGGTTGTGCCGGGTTGGGTTACAATGTACTCTTGTTCATCGAGGGTAATCTGGCCTTTAAAAATGCCGGTATTGGGCTGATGTCCAATGGCAACAAAGAAACCGGTGATGCTGATGTTTTCTTCCGCCCCGGTTTGTGTATTTCTGATGCGCACCGCCTCAACGGTTTGATCGCCTAATATTTCAACCGTTTCTGTATTCCAGTGCACTGTGATATTAGCTGCGTTCAACACACGTTCCTGCATGATTTTACTTGCGCGGAAATGATCTTTCCGTACCAGCATATGCACATGCGTACATAATTTAGATAAGTATAAAGCTTCTTCGCAGGCTGTATCTCCACCACCTACCAAAGCAACGTGTTGATTTCGGAAAAAGAAACCATCACAAACCGCACATGCACTCACACCGTTTCCATTTAATCTTTTTTCAGAAGGAATACCCAGCCATTTAGCACTTGCACCTGTTGAGATAATAACGGTATAAGCTTCAATGCTGGTACCATCATCGAAGTGCACG
>JAKQVC010000252.1 GCA_029571985.1 Bacteroidota bacterium
ACTTCATCCAGTCAACGCGTTACCACCAGCGATAATACCAATAGCGGATATAACGTAGGCGCGAATTTTCGTCGCACATTTAAGAATCCCAAACAGGTATTAACGGCTGAAGCGTTTTATGCTACAGGCGAAGGCACGGATTTCAGTGCCTATGCAGAAGACTTCTATGATGGTGCAGGAATAATTACCGGATTTCCGGCGTTGCAAAATATCAACAGACCGGGCAAAAATCTGGATATTACTGCGCAATCAGATTATGTGCATCCATTAAAAAAGGGCGGTCAATTTGAAACCGGAATAAAATATACGAAGGAGAAGCGCGACAATACCTTAACTTCAGAAACATTCGACAATGAAGCGGGCAGCTGGGTAACTGACGATTCCATCAATAATCATTTTATTTATACGGAGGATGTGATTGCCGGCTATTTAATATACAACGGTACATTTAAAAAGAAGTTTGGCTATCAATTAGGTTTGCGTGCCGAACAAACTTATACACTGGCTGAACAAATTACATTAGAGGAAGATTTCGTGAATAATTATTTCGGACTGTTTCCAAGTGTGCATATCCGATATGCCTTTGATGAAACCAGCGAGATTGGTGCCAGTTATAGTCGCCGTGTAGACAGACCTAACACCTGGTTCCTGAATCCTTTTCCGGATTATTCAGACCCGTATACTTTCCGCATTGGAAACCCAATGTTACAGCCCGAATATGAAAACTCTTTTGAGATTGCTTACGAGAAAAATTTCAAGAAACACAGCTTTTCGGGTTCAGTATATTTCATTCAGACATTAAATGAAATTTCTCCTTATACCACTGTAAATGAGGAGGGCATCAGTTATATGACCTTCCAGAATTACAATAGCGAATCGCAATACGGATTGGAAGTGGTGAGTCGTAACGAGTGGTTTAAATGGTGGAATATGACCAGCAGTTTTAATTTCAATCAGACTTTATTAGACGCTGAAAACCTCGAAGACGGATTAACGAATGCACAGTTTACTTATAATATCCGCATCATGCAGATGTTTGCGGTTGCCAAGCAGACCAGTATACAATTAACCGCCAGTTATAATACTCCTTGGACCTTTGCCCAGGGTGAGGCTGATCCGATTTTTTCAACGGATGCCGGTATAAAAAGTGATTTCTTCCAAAACAAATTATCTGTAAACTTAAATGTATCTGATATTTTCGATACCCGACAAATGGGCGGATACAGTGAAGGCTTTAACTTCTATCAGGAATATTACCGCAAGCGTCAATCGCGTATTGCGATGTTAAAACTTACCTGGAAATTTGGCCAACAGGATAATGCACGTAAGCGCACCCGAAATATGGAAGAAAATTACGATGGCGGGATGGATATGTTTTAAATCAATTCCGTACTAAATCACAGATGCAGGATACGAATGTATCGCTGTCGTTGAGTGCTTCCACTAATTGCACTTTTTCGCCACCGAGGTGTTTAAACTCAGCATCGTATTCAACACCAATTTCAAAAATGGTTTCCAGGCAATCCGCAACAAAAGCGGGACTGAATACCAGTATCCGTTTTTTACCTGCTTTCGCTAATTGAGTAATCGTTTCGGAAGCATAGGGTTGTATCCAGGGTGTGCGGCCTAAACGACTTTGAAAGCAAGTGGTGTAAGCCTCTGCAGGTAAATGAAGGGCGGCTGCAATAGCGCGTGTGGTTGCGTAACATTGGGCCTTATAACATAACGCATTTCCTGCATGGAGCGTATCGCAACAACCTGCAGTTAAACACGAATTTCCACCGGCTGCTTTATATATCTGACGCTCAGGAATGCCGTGATAACTGAACAAGATATGGTCATAAGTTTCGGGATGATACTGGCGTCCTTTTTCAACACAAGCTGCAATAAAGGCTGGGTGTGCATGAAAGGTATTTATAAAATCTAATTGCGGAATCGTTTGCCATTTGCTCACGAGTTGCATAACCATTTCCATAACTGAACCGGTGGTGGCTGATGCATATTGTGGAAATAGCGGTAACACTTTAATGTGATGACATCCTGCTTCTTGCAGTTGTGCCAACCCGTTTGCGATGGAAGGATTTTTATAGCGCATGGCCAATGCAACCACATACTGTCCGCCTAACTGTGCCTGAACTTTTTTTTGCAGGCGCTGAGAAAAAACGAAAAGCGGGCTACCTTCTTCTGTCCAGATTGCCCGATATGTTTTCGCACTTTTTGGCGCTCTGAATGGTGCGATGATTCCGCGGACTAACAGATTCCTTGGAATTACCGGAATATCAATCACACGCGGATCAAGTAAAAATTGCTTTAAATAACTACGCACATCTCCGGTTGCAGGAGAGTCTGGCGTTCCCAGATTAACTAATAAAATACCGGTCTTTTGCATGCCTGGGCAAAAATACGATGTCCTGTGATGGCATCAGGTTAAAATCTTTCAACACGTGACACTGTTTATTGTTTAATAAACTGCGTTGATAGCTGCCTGAGACCTGATACAGCAACAATGGTATATACGCCTGTAGGTAATCCTTTAGTTTCGATTGGCACATAGTGTTTACCTGCTTCTACATGGATTTGAGGCCAAGCCATTAAACGTGTTCCGGTGATGTCATATATAGAAATCAGCAAGGAAGCGGATTGGTCCAGGTCAAGTATGAGTTGCGATAAATCACCAGCCGGATTCGGTGTGATAAACATGGATGCTTCAGTAAGTACGTTTTGGATGGTAAGTGGTTCCTCACAAGGTTCAGCTACATAGGCATCCGGAGATCCACCATAACAGATAGATGTCCAATTATCTGCATCATTCATAATGCCGGAAGAATCGATTAATTCGAGCGTATAACCGGCCCCATCTGCCACAGTAGACCATGGCGCATCGTCATTATAATCAACCGAGAGCACTAAAACACTATCGTTATTATACATTCGAATCCATTCGCCACCATCCGATAAATTAAAATTAAAGGAAGTATCTACATGCAACAAACCGGGAAATTGTGTAAAAAAGTCGGTTCCGCTTTGTGCCAGTACGCGATGTGCATAGGGTTCAATCCATGTACCTTCGGGAATTGTAAATACATGATCAACACCACTTGAATCATCCATAAATGTCCAACCACTAATATCAACAGCTGCATCCGTAATATTGCGTAACTCCACCCAGTCGCCGGTATTAAAATCAGGATTTGGGTGATAATTTATTTCACTGAAAATAACAGGTCCGTCGCAGGGTGTGTATGGAAGTCCGGGAGAGCCGCCAATACATCCGTCGAACCAGCTGGAAGGTGCTTCAATCGGCATATCCGGGGAGCGCCGTTCAAGGGTTCTTCCGTGACCATCTGCACCCACCGGCCATGGCAAATCATCACCATAAGTAAAGTGTAATTGCAATGCATCTTTACGGTCGAATAAAAACAGTTCTTCACCAAAATTTGCCAGACCAAAATTGAGGTTGCCTAAATAATTATCTACTTCCGGATGCTGTGCTAAAAACATGACACTGTCTTCAACCAAAACGAGGCGGGCATCAGCAGCTAAAATTGTTCCTTCCGGAATTGTAAACTGGTGAAGAAAATTATTGTCTCTGAATTTCCACAGAGAAATATCTACAGGCGATGCTGTGTTATTCCATAACTCAACCCAATTACCTGCATCAACTGTTGGTTCCGGATGGTAATTGATTTCACTCACTGTTACATCAACATCAACCGGTGCGCCGGAAAAAGATGCTGTAAATGTAGTATTGAGTGTTATATTTTCTTTAAACGTGGGATTAAATATATCATCGATAAAAGGACTTGCGTACCAATTTTCGAAGGTGTAACCCGGATTAGGATATGCCGTTATTTGCACCGGAACCCCGTCAAAATACACTCCGGTCCATGGCATCTCATCAATATAAATCGTACTGATTTTAATATACCCTGCCTCAGGCGGAAAAACATCCAGCGTAATGTTTACTTTTTTCTCGAGTTCAAATCCGTTTTTGATATGGGTGCGTACACTGTTGGAACGCACTTCAAAATCTGAACGCAATGCCGACCGGTAATTTTCAAATGTTGCCATCTGATCATCCACATCGCCTGCACCCCAACGTTCAAGTTGGCGGGGCATTTCAGGAAGTACCTCCATATACATACTGTCTTCCATGGCCAGGGTGCGTTCTGGCAAGAAAGTTGTATTCATTAAATCAGCGTATCGATTCACAAAATACTCTCTGTAAATCGGGTTTTGCAAGAGCTTGGCTAATGGTTCAATATATTCCTGGGTAGAAAATAAACCCGGGATTAAATTCAGGTTTGCATCAGACCAGGCGCCTATTCCGAGTGCTAATTCAGCATCGATAACTGCATACTTCCATCGGTTATCCCCTCCCCTGTCCTGCCAGGCTTTAATATTATTGTACGGCCAGTCCAAATTACCAAACCATGTTTCCGCGATGATATAATCTGTAAATTGTTTTACATCCAATAAGGAATCTGCAATGGCATAAAATGCGGTGTCTTCAGGTGTCGGGTAATTACCGAGATAATTGCGCATATCAACAAAATCATCGATACTGCCGTCAACTGCGCGCAGCACCAGGCCATACCAGTAGCTAACAGAAATTAAATCGAGACTATCTTTCTCGATACCTTTTGCGTTTTCAAAATGACCATCATCTAATTTATTGCGCAACTCATAATATCCCCAATATATACCATTAATAAAAACCACGACAGGTGTATAGGACATATGTTCGTTAAGCGTGCCTTCGGTAGTGCGCATCATAAATGCATCCTTGTAAGGAAGTACATTATGCATATTACTACCGTTGCGGAGATAAAACGTTTCGTAGGTATTGATATAAGATCTGCGCGGAATTAAGGGATAGTGAATATCCCCATCACCATAGGCAGCATTATCCGGTTCAATACGCATACTTTTTTGCGCATTTGACCGGCTGCCACCAGCACCTCCGTCTACTTTAAAACCACAATCCTGTTCAAAAGCATTTAGGCCGGTATTATCAAAATATTCAATATGTCCGAGTTTTTTCCAATCGTTCCACCAATTTTCGAATACGCCATTTGGACCATACAGGTTTTCTACATTGGTTGAAAGCGATATTACCGGAATGGTTACGGTTTCATCAATAAAGTAAGTATTGGTGAATGTTTCTCCGGGTAATAACACCCCTGCTTCATCAAAAATGCGCACACGAAAAACGGTAGTTTCGTCTATAGTAACAGGCGTTGTATACACAGGTGATGAGATATCCGGAATTTCTCCATTTATGGTATAATGTCCTATAGTTCCGGCCGGTATGGTAACCGACACAATTTGATCGCCGGTATAAAAACCGGGTTCTAAAGAAAATCCTACGATACCTTCAGTATAGCCATCATATACAGTACCGCTATTCGCTGCATCCGGCGTTGGGGTAACGAAAATGCCCACTTCGGGAGCACCATCTGATGCACGACCGACAGACTGATCTGCATCCTCTGTACCAACAAACATACTATCGATAAAAGAGCCGTCAGGTGCAGTCAGAAAAACCATTTCGCCTGCGTTACCGATTTGAAAGTTGGTATGAAAATTCGAGGATGTTGGTGTCAGGTTAAACCACCAGGGCAATACATCGCTCCATATAATATCGGGCACCAAAAGTGATAAACTCAAAAAAGGTCTTGCAGTTAAATCGCTGCTGGTAGTTGATACATTATGCACTTCAACAGCCAGTACATTTTCTCCGGGTAACAACCAGGCTGCAACTGAATCGGCAGGAAACAGAAAATTTTCGGGTACACCACCTCCGTACATCGCTGATTCGTGATCTGAACCCGATAAAGCATCAAAGGGCGGATATCCCACACCGAAACCGAACATCGCAATGGCATGGCCGTTTAAATAGGCAACAAAACCATCGTCGTAATCCATGCTTAATAAGGCTTCATGTATCAGTGTTACATCCGGGACAAAAAAAGTATAGCGCATATATACCGAAATCGTACCATTAGGCACTACAACAGCATCATCATCATCACCATAACCAATGCTCGATTGTCCGGACGACCAGCTTCCATCGTCAAATGCCATGGAAGTCCAATCGGTTATTGGAGCAGAAGGAATAATATATTTCCAGGTTGCGGTATCTGTAACTGGTTGTTCCCAATGGTCGGAAATAACCACTGGTTTCCGGTCTTTTCCACTGGTAAAAAATAAAAGGTGTTCATTGGCCGGAATAATCACTTCCGGCATCAACCATTTAAATGGTTCTGACGCAGTATCAGAAAGCGCATACCCGGTGAGATCCACACCAGTGGGACCGGCGTTGTAAATTTCTATCCAGTCTTCGTAATCTCCATCCTCATCTACAATAAGGGAGCCGTTTCGATTACAACCTTCATTAATAAATAACTGAGCCTGCAGGGTGTGGAATCCTATGCCACAGATAAAGAGGAGGAGAACATGTATGCGCATACAAGATGTGTGTACATCAAAGTTAACACAATTTTAGTGCTTGGTTAACCTGTTAATTGAGCCTGTCCGTGAATTTATACCCGACCCCCCTGATAGCATGGAAATACTCGGGGTTTTTGGGGTCTTTTTCAAAGTACTTCCTAAAGGCCAGGATAAAGTTGTCGATGGTG
>JAKQVC010000272.1 GCA_029571985.1 Bacteroidota bacterium
CAGCAGAGGTGGGTTGGTTGGAGAAATGATTGCGAAACTCAGCGATAAGGTTAAGCCGAATTTCCGACCTGAAAATCGCCAGTTGTTAGTGAAAGCTTATGGCAATAAAGAGCTCTCAACCCTGGAAGACGAGATCAGCAACAGAAATATCGTCATTGAAAAATATATTCGTACAGCATGCCCAGCAGCCGGAACAAGCCTATGCTCCAAACGTCTCGATCGTTTTTTGAACGTATTAATCAATACTATACAATTTTCTACAGCCGGAGCCTCATCGCCTCTGCTCAAATTATGTAAAACACTCTTATCGGATGTATTGGCCTGTAAAGCTAAGCCGGAAGTATTGCCAGGACTATATGCCATGAATCCGGATTCAGGATTTATTAAAGCATTAAATCATCCCGAAGAAACTATACATTCACCGTTATATGTAATTGCAGGTCACAATAAATTATCTCTCAAACCAAAGGCCTTTGTTACCATCATAGCCAGATTAATATTTTATGGTAAAAATGATTGGATTGTAGATACAAAGAGCATGACCAGAGGCCTGTTCCGCAATCAAAAAATTGGATATTATTATCATGAAGGCGACGAGGTAAATCACTTTAATTATTTTGCAAACCGCAAAACGCAAGAAGCAATAAAAAATGCGGTATTAGCACCGAAAGATACCCTTGCACCTGAATTCGAAGCATTCGACAGGAACCTGCCTGCAAATGCCGACAGGGGTTGGATTTTTGGGAACCTCAAACCTGAAAAAGTAAGTGGCGACAAACCGGTAATCATCATGTTGCCGGGTATTTTGGGAAGTAATTTATCGAAAGATGGTCACGAAATTTACCTGAGTGTAGATGATGTCCTGATGGGTCGTATGGTAGAATTGGAGTTGAACGCTAAGAATGTGCAACCCACCTCATTAATCAAGAAGTTTTACGGAAAGTTTGCCAAGAAATTCAGCGATACATATGATGTGGCAGTATTTCCTTTCGACTGGCGTCTTGACTTACGGAAAGAAGCTAAGCGATTGGATGCCTATATCTCCGGTATATTGGATATCACCGGGAACAAGTCGGTAAAAATTGTGGCGCATAGTATGGGTGGACTTGTAGTGCGCTCCTTTATTCAAAATCACGCTGCAACATGGAAACGCATTACCGATCGACCTGATTATCGGGTTATCTTTTTGGGATCCCCACTCGGAGGTTCCTATTTAATTCCTGAAATAATGGTAGGTAGTGGTGGAAGGATAAAACAAATGGCGGGTATGGACCTCATTCATGAAAAGGATGAACTGTTGAAAGTATTT
Organism: Bacteroidota bacterium; assembly: GCA_029571985.1. GTDB lineage: Bacteria > Bacteroidota > Bacteroidia > Chitinophagales > BACL12 > UBA7236. Next base: position 1,310 of record JAKQVC010000272.1, read on the forward strand.
AATAAATACGACGGACTATTTAACCTCTTGCCAATAGATGCAACGCAACACGACTTTGCGGATATGGCTACATGGAAGAAAATGAAAGAAAATTTCACCTCATTTGATTGGCCATTACCTACTGCCTCAACAGTGAATAATTTTAAACAATTCAAGGAGGAGATTAATAATTTCGATATCGGCATCTATTCAGATAAGAACATTATTTATATCGCCGGAAAAAGTGATAAAACAACAAACGGGTTTTATTATAAAACACATTCTGCTGATGGTGATACACTCACCTTTACGGAAACACCTTATGGCGATGGATCCGTTACCTGGGCAACGGGAATTCCTGCTGAAATAAAAAATGGCGATCGTGTCTATTATGTGCGCGTTGGTCACGGAGATCTCGCAAACGAACCGGATATATTTCCCGGCATCGCAGATTTACTGAACACCGGTATTACATCCAAGCTCAGCAAAACTCCGCCGGTTAAACGTGGTGAACCGGAAGTGCAAGACAAGCGAGAACAGCTGATGGAGGATACCACCTTCGATAATTTTGAAAATGTAATGGTGGGTTCTGTTGCAACCGGTGAGGCGGAAGAAACATTTACCCTACCCATTAATATTATTCTGAAATGTGGTGATTTGAAATATGCAGCGCATCCCATTTTAGTCGGCCATTTAAAAAGTGATGGCATCATGAGTGCGGAAGCAGTTGTGGATGCCTATTTTGATAATATGTTGTCCAGAAGGTTGGCTACAGGAAACTATCCTGGCAATATTGGAGAGAGCAATTATTTTGTGAACCCGAACAATAAGCCCAAAGGCGCCCTGATTGTAGGGATGGGTAAAACAGAAAAATTGTCTGGTTTCCAACTAGAGGAAACCGTTAAACAAGGTGTAATTGAATATCTGTGTACCTTCAGGGTGAATGAATGTGAGGTGCATGGCTCGGTGGGTTTGAGTTCTCTGCTGCTAGGTTGCGGATACGCAGGTTTGAGCGTAGAAACTGCCATTAAAGGAGTTATCTCAGGTGTACATAAAGCGAATGAGGCCATTAGATTAAATGGCAATAATATCTGGCCTGTTGTTGATACAATAGAATTTATTGAAATTAATGAAGACCGCGCATTGCAGGCATTGATTTGTCTCGATGCGTTAAAAAACACAGTAAATGCAGGATTTAGTTTCGAACCTAAATTGCAAAAACTAATAGGCAGTCGTAAGCGCCTTATTTTTGAAAATAATGCAGACTGGTGGCAGCGCGTTACTATTCGTGAGGAGGTAGATTATGATAAACAACAGGGACCCGGAAAAGTATTTACATTCACCTCTTCCATGGGCACTGCTCGAGATGAAATGCGCAAGCTGTATGTGACTAAAGATGTGATTGATTCCTTAATGAAAGAAATTTCAGCTCAGGATAATTGGGATAAAGAATTAGCAAAAACATTATTTGAACTTATGATTCCAAATGATTTCAAATTAGCATTGCGCAATCAACAAAATCTACTCCTGATTTTAGATAAAACAACGGCAGCCTATCCCTGGGAAATGTTGCAGGATGTTTCGGTGCAATCAGTACCGCTGTCGATTAGTGCCGGCATGATTCGACAACTTACTACCGATACCTATCGGCAGATGGTGAATTATACGATGGAAAATGCAGCATTAATTGTCGGTAATCCAAACACCGGAGGCTTTTTACCATCACTGCCCGGCGCAAAATCCGAAGCAGAATTGGTCAATAAGGTTTTAGGTGATGCAGGATATGCGACAACAATCAGCAGCGAAGAATCTTCAAGTGATATCATTCGAAAATTATTCCGTTCTGATTATAAAATAATCCATCTTGCAGGTCACGGCATGTACGATTCAACGCATCCGGATAATTCCGGCATGGTAATCGGGAAAAATGTATTTCTTACGACCCGCGAAATTGAACAGTTAAGTTTTATTCCGGAATTGGTGTTCATCAATTGTTGTCATTTAGGGAATATCAACGATTCGACAGAAGCGGCTTATCAAAACAGATACAAGCTTGCTGCAAATCTTGGAACGCAATTGATAGGAATGGGCGTAAAATGTGTAATTGCTGCCGGATGGGCCATTAATGACACAGCTGCCATGGAATTCACAGAGCTGTTTTATTCTGCCATGTTATCCGGAAGCACCTTTGGTGATGCCGTTCGCACAGCACGGAAACATTGCTACGATCGTCACCCGTACAGCAATACCTGGGGTGCATATCAATGTTATGGTGATCAGTTTTTTACCTTGAAGAAAATTTATTCCGGCAAGAAACATACTTTGCGGAGATATTATGTGGCTGATCAGGTGCGGATAGATTTAGAAAACCTCATAAATAGAGTGGGTGCAAATTATTCGGACGTTCAAAAGCAGGCCTATCTCGATGAAATTCAATTGATTCTGGATTCTGCGGCTGTAGTAAATATTCCGCTGGCTTCTCTGTATGAAAGTTTGGGTATTATTCACAATCGGTTGGGTCAGGTGCAGAAGAGTATCGACTATTTCAAACTTTTCTTCAGTAAAAACAGTGAGGCATTCAATGTAAACAGTTTTGTTGAATATTCGAGACTCCTGGTGAGCTATTATAGTAACGACGAACAAGCAGTAAAGAAAATTGGAGAGGTTGTTGAGCATTTGGATAAACTCGCTAAAGTTATCCCATCATACGCCATATATAATGCTATGGGCACGGGATATAAAAGTATTGCCAGATTGCTGACAAAGAAAGAGCGGGAAAAATATCTCAAATTGTCAGTTGATGTTTACCTGAAAGCGTATGAGAATGGCAAAGACGCGGGTGTCGACAATACCATGTATGCGCTTACCAATGCGTATATGCTCGGAATCTTACTGCCAAAAGATCAGGTGAACTTGCCGCATGTGTGTGAACTGGAATGGTCATTTGGCAATATCACAGCATTCGACAATACACTCACCTTCTGGGATTTAATGGACGTGCCGAGATATTGGCTCTGTAAATACATTTTGCAACAGCAGGGTTATGTATTTGAAAATGGAAATATTCGGGTAACACCCTATCAGGTTATTGATGCATGGAAAAAAGTAATTCAATCCGGCGGTGCAGAAACACATCAACAGGCTATATTGTCTAAACTCACAGCCATGACGCTGTTTTATGAATCCGAAAAATTCCTTGAGCTAAGTGAAAAGCTGAATTATATTGTAGATGCATTGAAATAGGGTGTGTTTGATTGGGATTTCATTTTGCGATTGAACACTAATGTTTTGTAAATCAAAGTGTCGACGTGGTGAATGCAATCGTGCGGACGTGCGGAGTTGTCCCGAGTACTCGGAATGGAATGCAAGTGTGTACTAAGTAGGGTGGGTTTATGTGTGGGAGAGTGCCAACGAAAAATAAATTTCAATTCAACCGGTACAAACACTTAAATAGAAAAATGTATCGCCCTCTCTGCGACGTTAGGAGTCTTGCCGCTCCGACGCAGGAGGTGCGGGGAGAGCTTGCCGCACCGAGGAACGAGGGGTGGGGAGGGGTGAGGCAAGCGGGAATGAAATTGTGCGGACGTGCGGAGGTGCAGACGTGCGCACGTGAGGAATGCAATTGTGTCGATATGTCAACGAGTCTCCGTCATTGCGCGCCGCGGCATAAGGAACGGCACATCAATCCTGCTAATACACAAGTGCGCAATCCACCTCCATACACATACAGCCCCATCGGGGCGACACACCCACTAACACACAAACAACACCCAAAACAGCCCCATCGGGGCGACACAACGTATCTACCGAAGCCAAAACAATAAATCGCAAGGAAGCCTGCTTCGAATGCAAGCTTTTGTCAGCGATGACAAGATTTTACTGTAAAAGTGAGTGAATTTGTTTCACTGCGATTGGCTGCTTAGTCGTATATCGGACGTTGTGCCGCCCCGCTGAGGCTGTAGGTTTTTTTCTCGTGCCTGTTAGTGGGTGTGTCGCCCCGATGGGGTTGTATACATGTTGTCGAGTCTGTTAGAATGTGTGTCGATCTGCAGGGACTTCAAGTGTTTGTTGTTTCGCTCGATTAATTTGATTTGGTGTTAGTAATGTGAACAACCGGTGATTGCTTTATTACTGAATAATCTTTTTGCTTATTCCTCACCCCTGAAGTAGAAATTTTCCTCCGCTGCGCTGCGTAAAATTTCACTTCAGGGCAGGCCCGCTTACCAATGAAGTAGAATCTTTTCTCCGCTGCGCTGCGTAAAATTTCACTTCAGGGCAGGCCCACTCACCTATGAAGTAGAATCTTTTCTCCGCTGCGCTGCGAAAATCTTCACTTCATAGCAGGCACTCACCCCTCACCCCTCACCCCTCACCACTCACCACTACCTATTTTGACCAAAAACCCCGACCTTTGCACCGATTTTGGGCATGGGAGCCCTATCCCCCGTGCAACCAAAGTCACCGGGAGTTGAGTCTACACGCATGTCAACCGTGACCAACCCCACAAAAACAAACAAAAAACCAACAACCAAACATCCAAAACCAGCTACCAAGCACCAGACACCAGAAACAGCTACCAACCACAAACTACCTGATACCTGCTACCTGATACCTGATACTTGATACCTGATACTTGATACCTGATACCCCTAACTATGATTATAAGAAGTAAAGCCCCCCTCCGCATCGGTTTAGCCGGTGGTGGAACCGACGTTAGCCCTTACAGCGATATATATGGAGGTTGTATCCTCAACGCAACAATAAATAAATATGCCTACGCAACTATTCTGCCCCGCAATAATGGCAAAATTGTGTTGCATGCCATGGATCGCAATGAGCGCATCGAGCTCGACAGCACATCGAAACTTGAAACCGATGGCACCCTTGATTTATTGAAAGGCGTTTATAACCGCGTGGTAAAGGACTATAACCATAATGCTCCCTTGTCGTTCGAATTGAATACTTATGTTGATGCGCCTCCGGGATCCGGATTAGGTTCATCTTCTACACTGGTAGTTGCTATCGTGGGTGCATTCACCGAATGGCTCAAATTACCTTTGGGTGAATATGATATCGCGCATCTCGCGTATGATATCGAGCGCAAAGACCTCGCTATGGCTGGAGGTAAGCAAGACCAATATGCGGCCACTTTTGGCGGATGGAATTTTATGGAATTCTATAAAGATGATAAGGTAATTGTAAATCCTTTACGCATTCGCCCGCAATATTTACAAGAACTCGCATTTAATATTGTGATGTATTACACCGGTACCAGCCGATTGTCATCTACCATTATTGAAGCACAAAGTTCGAACGTAACTAAAAAATCGGATAAATCCATCGAGGCCATGCACAACCTGAAAGAGCAGGCTTATATGATGAAAGAAGCCATTCTGAAAGGTGAGCTCAATCGCATCGGTGATATCCTGGATTACGGTTGGAAAAATAAAAAAGCAACCGCATCCGGAGTAACCAGTGATGTAATTGACAATATTTATGAAAGTGCCATAAAAGCCGGCGCAACAGGTGGAAAAATTTCCGGTGCAGGTGGTGGTGGTTTCATGACCTTTTATTGCCCGGGCAATACACGATATAAAGTAATCGAAGTGTTAAACACTTTTGGTGGCGAAGTACATAATCTTGAATTCTCTAAATACGGACTAACATCATGGGAAGCCAAATAGAAAAAATCCAAAGCGTGATTGCAGAAAGCATCCGCGTGAAAAATGAAATATTAAATAATCCTGAAATGATTGCAAAATGCGCTGAAATTTCTGAGCGCATTGCTGATGCTTTTCGTCAGGATAAAAAAGTATTATTCTGCGGAAACGGCGGCAGCGCTGCTGATGCGCAACACCTTGCGGCAGAATTTAGCGGTCGCTTTTATTTCGATCGTCCACCACTGGATGCTGAAGCGTTGCATGTAAACTCATCTTATGTAACCGCTGTGGGTAACGATTACGGTTACGACCAGGTTTTTAGTCGCGTATTAAAAGCCAAAGGACGTGCAGGCGATTTCATTTTTGGCATTTCTACTTCCGGTAATTCAGAAAATATTCTGAAAGCTTTTGAAGTTGCACGCGAACGCGGTATGATTATCGTGGCTATGACCGGCGCTTCAGGTGGTAAAATGAAAGATAATTGCGATTACCTGCTCAACGTGCCTTCATCAGATACACCGCGCATCCAGGAAAGTCATATTATGCTCGGTCACATTATCTGCGAATTGGTTGAAGCAAGTTTATTCGAACGTCCATGATTCGTGAAGCCATCGTTTTGGCTGGAGGATTTGGCACACGTTTACAAACCGTTGTTTCAGAAGTGCCAAAACCAATGGCACCGGTTGCCGGAAAACCATTTCTGCAATATATTCTCGATTATTTAATCGACCAGCAGGTTGATCATGTCGTTTTGGCTGTCGGATATTTGCGAGAAGTCATTATCGGAGAATTTGGCAACGCGTATAAATCTTTGCGACTCACTTATTCAATAGAAGAAGAACCTCTTGGCACCGGCGGCGGAATTTTGCAGGCTTGTCAATATACTTCTTCAGATCAGGTATTTGTTATCAACGGCGATACCTTTTTTCATGTTGATCTTGCCGAATTAGCTGATGTCCACAATACAAATAATGCACTCCTGACGGTTGCCCTGAAACGAATGGAAAAATTCGATCGGTATGGAACGGTTGATGTGAACGCTGACGGAAAAATTGTTGGCTTTCTCGAAAAAAAGTATCTGGATGAAGGCCTCATTAATGGAGGTGTATACTGTCTGAACAAAGCTGTTTTTCCTGCGGATATACCTACCAGGTTTTCCTTTGAAAAGGAAATTCTGGAAAAGGAAATCGCCAACGGACGTATTTTTGGCCTACGCTCGGAAGGGTACTTCATTGACATTGGTATCCCGGAAGATTATGCCCGCGCACAAATCGACTTCAAATCCCTGGCGGATTAGCCAACTATACCTATTCGCATGAACCGGCCATTACCGCATATCGATAAAACCTGGACTCTCTTCCTCGATCGCGATGGCGTGCTCAACCGGAAAATTGATGATGATTACGTGCGCAACTGGTCGCAATTCGAATGGTTGCCTGGCGTTTTAGATGCCTTGACCTATTTTACAGAAAGGTTTGGAAGAATCATCATCGTTACCAACCAACGTGGGGTAGGGCGGGGGTTGATGACCGCAGAGGACCTTAACCTGATTCACCAAAACCTCCTGGAGGATGTCAGCCGGCATCAAGGCTCCATTTCGGGTGTTTATTATTGCGCCGATGTCAGTGATGAAGGCTCCACACACCGAAAACCACAACCGGGCATGGCCTATGATGCTCAGCGCGATTTTCCGGAAATCGACTTCTCAAAATCAATCATAGCCGGCGATAGCAGCTCCGATATGGCTTTCGGCAAGTCGGTAGGCATGTTTACTGTCCTAATCGGTAAACACCACAAACCTCATGCCGATATCCTGTTCCCCTCTCTGCAGGCCCTGGCTGAAGCGCTTCGTGAAGAGAGGCCTGACTTAACATCTATTTAACCGCAAAAGCGGGTTTTCTTACAAACCTTTCGTAACTTTGCTTTTGTTAAGTGGAGTCCTCATCCACCTATCCATGAACCAAACACACATGCAACCTTTTTGAGGCCTCTGGCATCAACTAGTAAGCAGACTTGAACACAATGGTAAGGCGCTACTCACAATTTCTTGAGCTCGTTTACTTTTTAGTAGATATTCTGTTGTTGAATATCTCCTTCCTGCTGGCCATTTTTGTCAGTTTTGAACGCTTTTCGAAGATTTCAAGCGACAGAAAATTTGCCATGCTGCTGGTCGCCGTCAACCTCATTTGGTTTCTGGTTACTTCAGTTGGCAACTATTACAAGACAGATAAAGAACGACGCTCAGGTTACGAACAAATAGTTTTCCGATTTGTCAAAGTGCTGGCATTTCAGGTGTTGCTTACCTTCACCTATCTTTTCCTCATAAAAGGCTATCAGTTTAGTCGTGCCCAACTCGCCTATACCTATATTTTCTTTACGTTCCTCGATTTAGCCTGGAGAATCGGCTTCGAAACCTATTTAAAACGCTATCGGGTTAGAGGGGGCAATTATCGCAGAATTATCGTTATTGGAACAACGCCGGCTTCCCGCCAGTTCGTGAAAGAAATTCAGGAACATGGAGAGTTTGGTTATAAGTTTATGGGTTACTTTGATGATCCTGAAACCTCCATGCAGGATGTAGAAGGTAGCTTGCACGATGTACAAGACTTCTGCAAATTGCACCATGTAGATGAAGTGTATTTTGCCCTGCATCCAACAGATATGAGCAGCTATGTGGATGATTTGCTCGAATTCTGTAACGATAATATCATCAGGTTCCGCATGGTGCCTGAGTTTTCAAGCTATATCAGCAAACAGTTTAAAAAGGTTACCATCGATTATTTCGGTAATACTCCAATTCTGAGTATTCGTCCTGAACCACTCGATAATATTTTTAATCGCCTGCAGAAACGCACTTTCGACATTGTATTCGCATTGTTATTCTTTGCCATTATCGGCTGGTGGTTATTTCCAATTATCGCCCTATTCGTAAAATTATCCTCCCCCGGTCCTGTTTTCTTTATGCAGAAACGCAGCGGCGAAGGCAATGAGGAGTTTCTCTGCTATAAGTTTCGCACCATGAAAGTAAATGCGGAGGCCGATACCAAACAGGCCACCAAGAATGATCCGCGTATTACCAGAGTAGGTGCCATCCTGCGCAAAACGAATCTGGATGAGCTTCCACAGTTTATCAATGTATTACTGGGCGATATGAGTGTAGTAGGCCCTCGTCCACATATGTTGAAACATACTGAAGAATATTCCAAGATCGTGAATAACTTTATGGTGCGCCATTTCGTAAAACCGGGCATTACCGGTGCAGCACAAGCCAATGGATATCGGGGAGATACAACCGACCCGGTACTCATGGAAAAGCGTGTGCAATACGATCTTTGGTATCTCGAAAACTGGAGCTTCTGGTTAGATATCAAAATCGTTTTCCTTACGGTATGGAGCATGCTTAAAGGAAATGAAAATGCGTTTTAAACTTACTCTGCTACTGCTTGTTTGCGCCTCAGTTGCGCAGGCACAACAAAACAATCTTCCGCTTAACCGCAACATCTACAATTGGTACGAACCTGCACTTCAGGCTCAGGGTACTTTGTTTCATACAGCCATCAAACCCTATCGCATGGCCGAAGTAGAGGCCGTCGTTTCCTACGATTCTGTATTTGATTTGAAGCGGGTTTCAAACGACCGCTTTTTTGGCAAGGTGTGGAATTGGATCGGTTATGATACTATTGTTGGTGTAAGCACAGAAGACTTTCATTTGCGTATTGACCCGGTAATCAATTTCGGGGCAGGAATGGATTTAGCCGGTAATAGCAATGCGGTTTGGATAAATACGCGTGGTATTTCCGCAATGGGCGATATCGGTGCAGAACGTAAAGTTTCTTTTGCAGCCACCTTTCGCGAAAATCAAGGCGATTTCCCGAATTATCTGGTGCCCTGGATTCGGTATTATAATGTAGTACCCGGACAAGGAAAAGTGCGTTCATTTAAAGGCGATAAATTCGACTTCGCGAATGCCTCCGGTTATGTGAGTTATTCGCCATCCAAAATTTTTAATTTTCAGTTAGGGCATGATCGCAATTTTATTGGAGATGGATATCGCAGTATGCTCATGAGCGACAATGCCGTATTTTATCCGTTCTTTAAAATTTCAACCACCGTTTGGCGAATTAAATATGTAAATATTTATACGGAATTTACGAATGCAAGTAGCTTGCCTCCTGATACAGTGATTGAAGTAACTGGACTTCCACGCAAATTCGGCTCTTTTCATTATTTAAGTTATGATGTGTGCGATTGGTTGCAGGTAGGTTTATTTGAAGGCATCATCTGGCCGGCAAATGATTCAACACGCTACCGCGGATTTGATGTCAATTATTTAAATCCGATTATATTTTTCAGGCCAATCGAATTTGGTCTGGGCTCACCGGACAATGCCATGATGGGTGCAACAATTAAAGTGAAACCGGTAAATAATGCCATTTTATACGGACAATTTTTGCTGGATGACCTTGACGTAGCCGCAGCCCGTGGTGGAGATGGCTACTACAGGAATAAATTTGGTATTCAAGCCGGATTCAAAGTATTTAATCCATTCAAAATTGAACACCTGACCATTCAGGGAGAAATGAATCAGGCGGCACCATATACCTATGCTCACAAAGAGCCTGAACAAAATTATGTGCATTATAACCAGCCGATGGCGCATCCGCTTGGGGCTAATTTCAGAGAGTTTATCGGTATCGTCAATTATCGTTTCTTTGAACGATTTTATGTAGAAGCCAAACTCCAAAAAGCAACCATCGGTTACGATAATGGACCAGATGAACATTTTGGTTCAAACCTGTATATCTCCGATTTCGATATCCCGAACTTTCCCGATAGCTATGGCAATTTCATTGGACAGGGATTAAAAACAAATATCACCAGTACCGACTTACGAGGCGGCTTTTTAATCAACCCAAGTATCAATCTGAACATAGAAGGACAAATTTTTATGCGTAATTTTTCAAACGAAAACGAAACCATAAAAACAACCCTCTTCATGCTCGCCTTGAAAACAGACCTGTTTAACCACTATTACGACCTCTGATTGCCCGCATTTCAGTACCTTTGCATCCCCAAATTTGTTCTTTGTCTGGTCTCGTAGTTCAACGGATAGAATAGGAGTTTCCTAAACTCTAGATAGCAGTTCGATTCTGCTCGGGACTACCATATCACAACGGCTCCGTAGTTTAATGGATAGAATGGAAGATTCCGGTTCTTCAGATGGCGGTTCGATTCCGCCCGGGGCTACTTCGTTAAAAAATTATTGTTGTTCTTCAGGTGGCGGTTCCCTGCCCGACTGCGCAACGCAGTGAAGCAGGCGGGGATTCCGCCCGGGGCTACTTCAGATGGCGGTTCCCTGCCACACTCCGCAACGCAGTGAAGGAGGGTGGGATTCCGCCCGGGCTACTTCGTTAAAAATTATTGTTGTTCTTCAGGTGGCGGTTCCCACACCCGTTCCGGTTGGGCAAGCCTGCCACACTCCGCAACGCAGTGAAGAAGGGTGGGATTCCGCCCGGGGCTACCTCTCTAAGGAGCTTCAAGGCCATTGATGAGGACAAATACATGACACGCATATTATACAAATGTTTACCTTTGATTCATGCGCGTGCGCGTAGGGTCTCTTGTCATATTATTTGCTATTTTACTCCAATTGTGTGGGACAGGCCTTATATATGCCCTGCAGATACAAGCATTGCACAAAGCCCAAATGGAACGCATCGCAGCAGGTAAATTCAACCACAAGGAACAAGTCATACTCAACCTAAAACCACAAGAGCTTACCTGGGTAAAGGCTCATGAGTTTATTTACAAAGGATATATGTATGATGTGGTATCGGTAGCTGAGATTAATGGTGAGTGGCAAGTTGCTGCACTAAAAGATGAACGTGAAGATAAAGTTAGGGCGCAATTGAACGAACCCTATCAACATGAACATCCAACGCAAGGTTTGATTTCGTTAAAATTGACAAACCTTGTATATGTCGTTCCTGAAATATTGGATACATCCATTAACGATTTAAATTTCACATCATCCTATAGGGAGTCAATACTCAGTCACGAGCTTGTCTCCCAACCCATTTGCTCTCCGCCTCCCGAAGCATAACATGTTTTGATATTTCAGTATTTCAACTTTTTTTAATTCAACAACATGTTATGAAGAAAATTCTTATACTCTGCAGCATGCTGTACGTATGTACGGCATATGCGCAAGAACCAACAGAAACCAATTATAATTTAGATGAAGTCGTAGTTTCAGGTAATCGATTCCCGGAAGAAAGAAGAGATGTGGCCCAGAAAATTGATGTCATCAAACCAAGTACTATTTCTTTCACCAATGCGGCCACCAGCGCCGAATTGCTATCAGAATCAGGTAAAGTATTTGTCCAAAAAAGCCAGTTCGGTGGCGGGAGTCCGATATTACGCGGATTTGAAGCAAGTCGTGTATTGCTCGTAGTGGATGGTGTTCGAATGAATAATGCCATTTACCGTGCGGGACACCTGCAAAATATTATTACACTTGATCAGGGTATGCTCGATCATGTTGAAATTGCCTATGGACCTTCATCGCTCGTATACGGTAGCGATGCGCTTGGTGGTGTCATGCACTTTCATACTAAAAACCCGGATTTATTAAGCGACGGAGAAAACACCGCCAGTGGCTCTGCTTTTTTACGTTATTCTACGGCGGCTGATGCTTTAGTAGGCAGTTTTAATTTAAATCTGGCAAATAAAAATTTCGGATCGCTCACCTCTGTTTCATATAGCGATTTCAACGATTTAAGAGCGGGCACTGTCGAAAATGATGACAATAAAAATTATTGGACTCGTCCTTATTATGTGGTAACCGATAAGGGTGTTGATCAACTGGTAGCCAATGATGATAAATATACGCAAGTGTATACAGGCTATACCCAATATGATGTCATGCAAAAGTTTTTATATCAGCAAAATGCAAAGCTGACGCATAAACTTAACTTCCAATATTCAACATCTACGGATATTCCGCGTTACGACAGGCTCACGGATCCATTAAATGCCGATACAGGTGATAGCTTGCGCAATGCTGAATGGTATTATGGACCGCAGGAACGTTTATTGGCTGCTTATGATATGATGTATACCGGTAAAACCGCAGCTTTCGATGCAATGCATTTTGTATTAAGCTATCAGGACATTCAAGAAAGTCGTCATCAACGGAGGTTTGGACGAACCGGCTTACAGCATCGTATTGAGGATGTAAGTGTTATTGGGGCGAACTTAGATTTTGAAAAGAAAATGAAAGCAAATACCCTCACTTACGGTTTAGAAACCTATTTCAATGACGTAACGTCAACCGCAAATGAAGAGGATATTATTACCGGCGAAATTTCACCGCTCGATACGCGTTATGCCAGTGGTGGTTCTAACATGATGAATGCTGCTGTTTTTGCAGCACATCGATTTAAATTCAATAATCAGGCGTGGGTGCTGAACGATGGTTTGCGTTTCAACTATTCGAAACTGACAGCTTCCTTTACAGATAAAACCTTCTTTCCATTTCCTTACACAGACATAGACCAGCAAAATACGGCCTTAACCGGTAGTTTAGGTTTGGTGTATTCTCCAAATACCTCAACCAAGGTTTCACTCATTGGTTCTACTGGTTTCCGCGTACCCAATGTGGATGATTTAACAAAGGTTTTTGAAAGTAATGCTGGCAGCTTAATTGTACCTAACCCGGATTTAGGACCTGAAAAAACAATTAACGTTGATTTAAGTCTGGTAAAAGTATTTAAGGATAAAGTTGAATTGGAGGTTACAGGATTCTATACCCGTTTCTATGATTATATTGCTATTGAGCCGGGTACTTTCGAAGGTGCTGATTCAATAGATTATGATGGTGTATTAAGCCAGGTGCTTACTACAGTGAATAAGGGCTCGGCCTATCTGTATGGATTTAATGCCGGATTAGATTACAATATCACCAGTTCACTTAATGTATCATCTTATATTACCTACACCTACGGTCGAATCGAAACCGATTCAACTCCCTATCCGCTTGATCATATACCACCCGTATATGGAAGAACTGGAATCCGCTATTCAAAAAACAAGTTGAAAGCTGAGGTCTATGCTTTATACAATGGTTGGAAATATATCGAAGACTATAACATAGTAGGAGGGGAAGATAATGAACAGTATGCTACCCCAGCCGGTATGCCATCATGGTATACGCTCAATATTAAGGCGTCCTATGATGTGCTGGATTATCTGACAGTGCAGGCTGGTTGTGAAAACCTGCTCGATCATCATTATCGGGTGTTCGCTTCCGGTATTTCGGCCCCCGGTCGAAATGTCTATCTGACCCTGAGGGCCCGATTCTAGGCTCTTTGCTGCGCCCCTGCCAACAAGGCTACTCGGCTGGATGGATCTCCAACGGCTGACTGGAATTGTTTCAGGGGCGTAGTGTTTTAAGGAAAATTGATAACTTCACGGTTTAAACCTCTAAGTATGAGCTTATTTTCAAAATTACTGGGTGGCAATAAAGGTGGCGGAGGAGCAAACAAAGCGCAGGCCTTTATTTCCAAACTGACTACCGATTTGAACCTGTCCCCCGATCAGGTTTCAAAAGTGGAGGCTGCTTTACGGGAATTCTTTACCGAAAAAAAGCAGGCTAAACAAAGTGGCGATAAATCAGGATTACAGGAAAGCAAACAGGATTTTAAAGATGATATCCTGAAAGCCCTGAGCCCTGAGCAACAGCAAAAATTTATGGATAATATCCAGATGTATAAGCAATTACTCAAGCGATAGGTTTAAGCGAACCTGATTATTAATACTCTAAATATACACACACAATGACTAATCTCCTGTTTTCAGGGATCCTCTTATTTGGATCTAATGAAGGCTCTTTGCATTTACCGGAAGGTGTTTCAAAGGCTTTACTCGCATCGCATTCAGGCATGCGTTACTTAATTATTATTTTAATGTTAATGGCCATCTTTTTTGCCTATCAAACAAGCAAAGGAAAACGCCCATTTACCGGTAATACCAAAAAAACCGGCATGTTCACTATGATTTTAATAGATATCCAGTTGCTTATGGGACTGGTACTCTATTTCTTCTTCCTTGCAGGTCAGACTAATTTTAAATTAGGAAAACTGAAAGATCAATTGGAAGTAGGTATGTTCCGGTCTATAGCGGTAGACCATTTTATTGGTATGTTGATTGCGGTTGTGCTTATTCACATGGGTTATGCAAAAGCCAAAAAAGCGATGAATGATCCCGAAGCCGGTCGTAAACAATTTTTATTTTATCTGATTGCCTTTATCATCATCATGCTCGTTATTCCATGGCCATTTATGCACCATGAAAGAGGATGGATGTAAATACATAAAGAAGCCGTTTCTGTTTAAGAAACGGCTTCTCTTTTATTAATTTACTCGACTACGCCATAAGGCGCAATGGCGGAAAGACTAGGAGACGCTAAGTATAAAAGAAAAAGTACATCTATTCCCCATTCCCCATTCCTCATTCCTTATTCCTCTTTCCTTATTCCTTATTCCTCATTCCTCCCTAATCATACAACTCACACACCCTGGCTAATCCTTTAGCATCAAGAATGTTTATTGCATGATTATTGGTTTCGATGAGCCCTTCCTCTTTTAAATCCTTCAATACGCGGATGGCTGTTTCCTTAACAGTGCCTACGTAACTGGCCAAATCTTCGCGTGTGATACTTACCACACCTTTTGGATTGGATTCATCTTTATAAGATTCGCTTAACAGCAGTAAAGCCTCAGCTACTCGTCCACGTACCGGTTTGTAAGCAATATCAGCCATTTTTTCGACTGTCTGATCAATGGTTTTGGTGAGCAGTTGTACCATCCCCTCTGAAAACCGGTTGTTTTCTCTGAAAATCTTCAACACAGAATCTTTCGGTATGAAGCAGATTACAGCGTCTTCAATTACTTCAGCACTTACTGCATATACACTTGCCGAAAGCATAGCGCCATACCCAATGAAATCACCCGGGGTAACAATCTTTACGATTTGTTCTTTGCCGTCGGGTGCTTGTTTATACAGTTTGACTTTGCCTTCATTTAAGCAATACAGTCCGTACGAGTTTGCATTTTCATGAAAAATCGTTTGCCCTTTTTTGTAGAGTGCACAAGTTTTATTTTGGCTGATGTATTCTGTTTCATCAACATGACAAAAGTGAAACAAAGATTTGTTCCGGCTTTTGCACTGTGCACAATCGGGTGGTTGAATGCGCGATTGCGTTGTCATAATGTTCTTTGTTTGCCTGAATCCTAAAGTTACAGTTTATCACAATTATATGCAAGCAGCGGAATCTGACTGTAGAGAGCAATATTTCTGGTTACACTCATGTGGAATATTGTGCTAAACAAACCATGGTTATGTGTAACCATCCCTATCATATCAATATCGTTTCTTGCAGCAAATTTTTTGATGCCTTCTGTTATATTTTTTTCTGCCAGGAAGTGCAATTGCAGGCGCTCCGACTCAATTTGGCGACGGAAACCTGTTTGCAGTTTTTCTATCAACGACTTATTATAGGTATTGGTGTCCTGCATAAAATGAACGGCATGAACGGATGCGCCAACTTTTTCGGCAAATCCGAGCAGATAACTGATTATTTCATAATCTTGTTCCGTTCCTTCAAACGGAATCATGATATTTTTTACCGCTATCTGCTCCTGCACATCCGGAAGCGCTATTACCGGAATATCACTTTGCTTGATGATGTTCCATGTTACCGTTCCAAAAAGCCGGTCTTCTAAACTATTTGCACCCTGCGTGCCTAAAACAATCAGATCTGCCTGGTATTTATGGGCTAAATCAATGATCGCTTCAGAAGCGAATCCCATGATGGCGCGGAATTCAACACGTATATGCGCTAAATCAACACCATGCTTCTCTGCATAGTGCTTAATTTCTGTTTCTGCCTGCAAACGCTGGGCTTCCAACAAGTTTTTCAGCATATCCGGCGGCATGTGCTCATCGGTAAATGGCATATGAAAAGCGTGCACTACCAAAAGTTGTGCATCAAACTGACGGGCAATGCCGGCAGCCATCAATAGTGCCTTGTCGGCATTACCGGAGTAATCTGTTGGAACTACAATCCGCTCTACTTTGAACAGACGTTCTTTAAATAACTCCTTACGAGTGGTTCTGGGGCGTATGCTTTCCCTTTTACCGGTTCCGGTAGTGGTGTGTGGCATACTGTTTAATTGATCTTCGGTCATAACGAAGTATATTTTATCGATTCAAAACTGGGGTTTATTCAGTTTTAAACGCATGATATACCTCACACTAAAAGGTGACTTTCGTCAATGCCGGCGCGGCTAAAACAGCAAAATGCATGTATAGACGCGTTTTTTTTGAGTCCGCAAGACTGCCGGGCAAAAAAAAACGACGATACTGCCTTGTAAGCCGCATCGTCGTTTTGGGAGGTTTATAACTGGGTTCAGCTGTTTTAACCGAACCGGATTATATTACCATTCTTCTTCTTTTTGAGGTGCTGAAGGTCTCAGCTCAGAATCGAGCGATTCTGTCAATTTTACCATGAAATCTTCAATCTGAACCAAATAGGACGTTACATTGGCATCCTTGGCATATTCCGCTTCATTTATCCATTTTTCAACACCAAAGTAAGAAGGACCCTGCACACGCAATTTTGTTACAGTGTATTTAAACCGGCCATCGCGGAACTGGAGGGTCATATCGTATTCAATCATAGCCGCCTTTACGGTTTGGCCTTTTTCTTCACGTGTTAACTGGAACTGGTGCTTGATCTCGATTACACCTTCTTCCTTACTCTGACTTTTTATTGCCTGACTGGGACTTTTATAAAAGGATTTCATCCATTCCATAGCCACATTATACAGACTGTCTTTAACAACGCCTGGAACCTGAATAACATCGGTATAGGTTACCAGCTTAGTTGTTTCATCTATCGGGAAGGCCGGGCGGGCTACTTCTTCACCTTTTTGGGCAAACAGGCTTACGGAAGCCATAAAAACCATCAAACTGAGTATTTTTTTCATAGTGCAGGTCAATTTTCGACGAAGATACTATGCAAAAACAATACCAGTTTTAACAAATTGTGGGTTTTGCACAGTTTTTCCAGTTGTGGGTTTTCTTTCCCTCAATTCATTGATTACCTTTGCATCAAACATGTAACCATGTCATCTCAATTCTTTGTAGGTCTCGTAATCGTTTGTTATGTGCTCGTTGTGAGCGGATTATTCGTTATCGAATATATCAAAGGCAAGCGCGGAGGCAATTCAGAACACCACTGATAGCGGGCTATCCCCGTTTCATATCCTTACCCGGCAATCTGTCTGATTCGTCGGGCACTCGTTTTTTTTTGCATTTTTTTTTGTTGGTCAGCAAGCATTTTTTATGCCTGAAAGGGAGGCTTAAAATGTGTGGACATCAGGTGTATAATTCCCTGTTTTTTTGCCCGTTTTTCTTAGGTTTCCAGCTGTTAAAAATGTAACTTTGCAAACGCGTAAAATACCCTCATTGTAAGGGTTTAAACACGCATCAGCAAAATGGAAAACGAAGTAGTGGATAACAAAAAACCTACACAATATTCAGCCGACAGTATTCAGGTACTGGAAGGCCTCGAAGCCGTGCGTAAACGTCCTGCCATGTATATTGGTGATACAGGATTTAAAGGCTTGCATCATCTGGTATATGAAGTGGTAGATAACTCTATTGATGAGGCGCTCGCAGGATATTGTAAAAACATTGAAGTATCTATCCTGCCCGGAAATATAATCCGTGTTAAAGATGATGGTCGCGGTATCCCAACCGACTTTCACAAAAAAGAAAATAAATCGGCACTTGAAGTTGTTATGACTGTTTTACATGCCGGTGGTAAGTTCGATAAAGATACTTACAAAGTATCCGGCGGTTTGCACGGGGTAGGGGTGAGTTGCGTAAATGCATTATCTACACATCTGACTGCAGAAGTACATCGCAACGGTAAAATGTATGTGCAGGAATATGAAATCGGAAAACCCCTTTACGCAGTTAAAGAAGTAGGCGAATCATCTATTACAGGTACCATCGTAACCTTTCAGCCGGATGATACTATTTTTACCGTAACGGAATATAAATATGATACACTTGCAGCACGATTGCGCGAGTTGGCATTTTTGAATAAGGGTATTCGCCTTATTCTTACGGATGAACGTCAGGAGGAAGAAGAAGGAAAATTCCGAAGCGAAGTATTTCATAGCGAAGGCGGTTTAATTGAATTCGTTCGTTTCCTCGATGAAAACAGAACCCCAATTATTCCGGAACCGATTTATGCGGAAGGCGCACGTGATGGCGTTGCTGTTGAAATTTCACTTCAATACAACGACTCCTTTAACGAGAATATTCACTCGTACGTAAATAATATCAATACCATCGAAGGCGGAACACATGTGGCCGGTTTCAGAAGAGCTTTAACCCGTACCTTTAAATCATACGGCGATAAAGAAGGTATGTTCGAAAAAGCCAAAGTGGAAATTTCCGGTGATGATTTTCGCGAAGGATTAACGGCATTGATTTCTGTAAAAGTACCTGAACCACAATTTGAAGGTCAGACTAAAACCAAATTAGGAAATAATGAAGTGCTGGGTATTGTGGATACCATTTCGGGGGAAGTATTAAATAATTACCTGGAAGAAAATCCAAAACAGGCGAAGCTGATCATCAGCAAAGTAGTACTGGCTGCTCAGGCGCGTATTGCTGCCCGTAAAGCACGCGAACTCGTGCAACGCAAAAGTGCATTTGGCGGAGGCGGTTTGCCCGGTAAATTGGCCGACTGTACCGATAAAGATCCGGAAAGAGCAGAATTATATCTCGTTGAGGGCGACTCAGCGGGCGGTACGGCTAAACAAGGCCGCGACCGGACTTTTCAAGCTATTTTGCCCTTACGTGGTAAAATTCTGAACGTAGAAAAAGCACTCGACTATAAGATTTTTGATAACGAGGAGATTAAAAATATTTTTACCGCATTAGGTGTTATGCCTGCGGAGGATAAAACACTCGACACAAAAAAATTGCGCTACCATAAAATCATCATCATGACAGATGCCGATGTGGATGGTAGTCACATTACAACACTCATTCTTACTTTCTTTTTCCGCAAATGCTACGAACTGGTGCAGCAGGGATATATTTATATTGCAACACCACCTTTATATTTAGTGAAAAAAGGAAAAGATCAAAGATATTGCTGGAATGAGGAAGATCGCAAAGCAACGATAGCTGAATTTAGTAAAGGCGGCAGTGAAAGCAGCGTGCATGTACAACGTTATAAAGGTCTTGGTGAAATGAATGCCGAACAATTGTGGGAAACAACCATGAATCCGGAGTCAAGAACCTTGCGCCAGGTTACGATTGATAGCGCTGCTGAAGCGGATCACATATTTAGTATGCTCATGGGTGAGGATGTGCCACCACGTCGCGAATTCATTGAAGCCAACGCGAAATATGCGAATCTGGATATTTAATTACAAAGGAAGATAAAAAAAGCGGATGCCATTTGGTATCCGCTTTTTTATTATCAGTGATATAAATTATAAATCAAGTAAGTATCCAACGCGCACAACAAATGGATTGTAGTAAATGGATTCTACACCATTCAATAAATCATACAACAACATAATTTGAAAACGGGCATTCTCGCTCATCATCGAATTATAACCCAGCCCGACAAAAAGAGCATCTGCCTCAAGCTGATAGGCTCCTAATGTTGGGTCTTCATATTCAAATTTTGCCCAGGCATGTTCAAACTCAGCATGTGCAAAAAAATTAAAAATCAATTCATGCTGTAAAAATACCCGCGGACCTATGACCGATGCCGAGTAATCAGCAAAATTTATGACGTTGTAATTTTCCTTGTAATACTGATAGGTGAATCCAACACCTCCAATCAGCATCTCGGTAATGTGGTAACCGAACACCGGAGAAACTTCGATATAGGTGGAATTGCCGAAAGTAGCGCCCAGATTGCCACCAACAACAAATCCATCAGCCCAGCCACTGGATGGTTTATAGTTGCCTTCCCCTTTATTCGTTCCCGGGTCAGAACCGGCATCGGGCTCAATAGGCTGGGTTTGGGCGTTCGCAACCCCTGCCCACACCATGAACATCAAACAAAAACTTACCTGAAAAATGCGCTTCATACTGTAAAACTATTAATATATAACGAACACATCCTGAACAGATTGTACCCGTAAAAGTGAATTTCGCACAAATACCCTGCCATTTCACAAGAAAAAGCCTGAACTTTACTCAATATCACTTGACAAACCTCAGCCATGCACTTACTTTTACGCCGGCAATTAGATACATACGCCACTATGCAATTTGGAAATTCAGGTAAATTTAGAGTCGACTGGCGACTGATATTATTTTTTGTTCTCCTTTTCCTCTTACCCTTTATTGTGTTCAGCAAGGCGCCGGAACCAGCAGCACCGGCAACTGACCCACAATTTGCAGTAGTTTCTGTGGCGGATGTATTGGATGAAGGTTTTGTGGCCTATTACTCGTCATTAACAGTGGCAATGACCTACGTGCCGGATGATACCGTATTTGTTATTGTACATCCCGGCATACAATTGAATGTGCATGGTGGCTATCTGATCAATGATACTTTAATGTTTACGCCGTTTCCGGCGGCGCTAAATCCTCAGGAGGTTAAAGTTAAACCCTGGAATGATGCTGATTATGAAGGCGATCATTTCGGAACCGTGACTTTTACTGTTGAAAGCGATGATCCGGCATTTGATGGCGGTATAATTGATCCGGTTACCTATGCCATTCTGGATAATGAATTTCCTCCCGGTATAACCACCGACTTTGTCATCGACACGGTATTGCAGGAAGGATTGGGTGGCGTGTCGCTCGCATGCGCTATGAATACCATCCCAACTGACATGGTTTACATCACTATCGACCCGGATAATCAACTGCGCATCACAGGCATTCCCGGTGAAGCAGTTACTTTAGCTTTTGAGCCCAACGCATCTGCATTATCACTCGATGGCGTGAATATCCGTGCAGTTGAAGATGCCTTGTATGAAGGACCTCACACCGGAACCGTGACATTTACGATTTCCAGCGCTGATCCTGTTTACGGAGCATTTACGCTACCGGATATTGTTTACAATATAGCAGATAATGATAATCCACCCGGCATAAATTATACGCCGCCACCAGTTTTAGCCTTAACAGAAGGTGAAACCGATGAGTTACCGATTATTATTTCACTGCAATCAGTTCCGACAGATACCGTAAAAATATGGGTGAGTCCGGATGCACAACTGCGTATAGCTGATCCCGGTGTTGCCGTTGCGCTGGTGTTTCCGCCAAATACATCTGCACTCAACGATCACGTGGTGAATGTGAAAGTGTATGATGATTATGTTTTTGAAGGCGACCATAGTGGTTCCGTGAATTTCTCTATTGAAACAACAGATGCCGATTATGCTGATTTTACCATCTTAGGATTTCATGTTGACATAACCGATAATGAATTAGAGCCGGCAATCTTATTTAGCGACACCAGCGGTTTTGCAGGTGTTGAGGGCGACAGCATATTATTTTTCACTGTACAATTTGGTAGTGTTCCATTGTCTACCATCACTATGACGTTGCAACCCGATTTGAATTTAAATCTGGGTAAAGGTCCCGGAGATGAGGTGAAATTGAAATTCAGAGGAGACTCAGCCTTGTTGGTTCAAACGGTTGATGTATTTATTACAGATGATTATCCGTATGAAGGACCACATTTTGGATATATTTCCATCACGCTTTCCGGCGATGATCCTGGTTACACTTCGTGGGATGTGCGTACTATTCGGGTAAGCATTACGGATAACGATGAGGTTTCCATATCCTCCATGCAACCTGACATCTTTAACATTTATCCGACATTGGCTACAACATCCATTCAATACCAAATGCAAACTCCCGGATCTATACAGGTGTTCAATGCTTTAGGTACGTGTGTGTATACGATTTCTTCAACAGACACATCAGGTTCTATTGATATATCGGCGTGGCCTCCCGGTAAATACTTTCTACTTACCCAGGAAAAAGGCCGGACCTACTACGCAGTTTGTGTGAAAGCCTGACGGCGAGATAAGCTGCGCAGGTTGTACACTTTGCCGACTGCAGGAAAAATGCGTTTGGTGACTTTAGTCATTTTACAAGGGTGTGCCTTAGGTCTACTTTTGCAGGTAATACTTATGTATGGCAGAGAACAAGCATGCCACCACGGTACTTACCTGCTATCACTGTGGCGAAGAATGTAAAGACGAAGATTTTGTAATCGAAGAAAAACATTTTTGTTGTTTCGGTTGCCAGACGGTGTACGAAATTCTGCAAGACAATGATATGTGTGCCTATTATGATATGAGCACACATCCGGGTGTAAATCGTCGGGTAATTGCTGATACACGTAAATATGCAGTACTGGATGATGAACAAGTGCGCACTTCTTTTGTGCATTTTTCTGATGGCACGCAATCCCATGTAACATTTTATCTGCCGGCCATGCATTGCAGTTCTTGTATCTGGTTGCTGGAACATTTGCATAAACTAGATCCTGCTATCATCAGTTCGCGAGTAGATTTTCCTAAGAAAGAAGTGCGTATCGTGTTTCTTGAAAAAGAAATTGCACTCAGTAAAGTGGCGATGCTGTGTGATAGCGTAGGATATGAGCCCCTGTTGAGTTTGAGCGATTTGGAGCAAAAGCCTGAACGATCCTTTCAAAGAAAAAGACTTATTAAAATAGGCATTGCCGGTTTTGCATTTGGTAATGTTATGATGCTGGCCTTTCCGGAGTATTTGTCCGGAGCTGGATTGAATGATCCCGCCCTCAATAATCTGTTCAGAATGATTGCACTGGTGCTTTCACTTCCGGTGTTTTTTTATTGTGCAGATGAATTTTATATATCCTCCTGGAAGTCGCTGAAAAATAAATACCTGAATATTGATGTGCCCATTGCCCTTGCAATTATCATTACCTTTTTCAGAAGCCTTTATGCTGTTTTTGTAGAGCATGGTGCCGGTTATTTTGATACGATGAATGGCATTGTGTTTTTTATGTTAGTGGGTAGATATTTTCAGGATTTAACATATAAAACCATATCCTTCGACCGCGATTATAAAAGCTATTTTCCACTGTCAGTTAGTGTGGTCAAAAAAGGGGAGGAAGCGCAAAAACCCCTTTCCGCACTCGAAAATGGTGATATCATTGTTGTGCGTAATCAGGAATTAATACCTGCGGATGCCTTATTGATTAAAGGTAAAGGACAGATAGATTATAGCTTTGTCACCGGCGAATCAGAGCCGGTTGATAAACGCATTGGCGATCTGGTTTATGCAGGTGGGCGACAGGTGGGCGCTGCCATAGAGCTCAAGGTGGTAAAGGAGGTTTCTCAAAGTTATCTGACTCAATTATGGAATAATATTGATGTTTCACGTAAGGATGATGAGAAGCAATCATTTGTTCAGATATTAGGCAGATACTTTGCTTTAATTGTATTAGTGATTTCAACGATTGCCTTTGCATATTGGTTATTGCAAGGCGACATGCAGCGTGCACTGGATGCATTAATCACACCGATGATTGTTGCCTGTCCGTGCGCCTTATTATTATCCGCCACATTTACAAATGGCAATGCGATTCGTTATTTCGGAAAATTCGGTATTTATTTGAAAAATGCATTTGTCATTGAGAAAATGACAAAAACAGACGCCATTGTATTTGATAAAACCGGCACCCTGACGCAATCGAATACCACTTCAACGGCCTATACAGGTGAAACCTTAACTGCTGACCTGCAGCATAAAATTGCAGTGGTGGCAGCACAAAGCACGCATCCGTATAGCAAGGCTATTGCACGGTATTTAGGCAATACCACTTTGTATGGAGTTCAGCACTTTACAGAAGTGCAAGGCCAGGGTATTGAAGCGGATATTGAAGGTACACACATTCAGATTGGATCAGCCGGCTTTGTGCGCATGCCTAATGCTCTGCCACAGGAACATGGGGTCGCTTACATTGCCATTGATGGCAGGGTACAGGGTAGATTTACTTTCGCAAATAAATATCGGGAAGGATTTGAGCGCATGATTAAATCTCTGCAAAATAGATACACCTTATATTTATTGAGTGGTGATAATGATGCAGATAAGGCTTATTTATCTGCGTATTTTCCTGCTGATCATATGCACTTTAATCAAACACCGCACGATAAATTGCGTTTTATTAAATCGCTGCAACTGCGACATAAAAATGTCATGATGCTGGGAGATGGATTAAATGATGCCGGAGCTTTGCAACAGGCTGATACCGGCGTTGCGGTTGCACACAGCAGTAATTTTACTCCGGCCAGTGATGTGGTGATGGATGTGCAACAACTAACTCAGCTACCGGCTTTATTTTCTTATGCGCACACAGCCAAACGGGTTATTCTGGGCAGTTTTGTCCTCAGTATTATCTATAATGTAGTCGGATTATATTTTGCATTGCAAGGCGCACTCTCACCGGTTGTGGCAGCTATTCTGATGCCGTTGAGTACCATTACCATTGTTTCCTTCACTACAGGAATGACCACACTCGCAGCCAGATGGGTAATGGGTAAGCGCTTGGCCGAATAAATTTCTTGGAAAACACAGTCCTGTTAGTTGTATGTGAACTATTTTTCGCCGCCTACCTGTTTTCCGCTTTTGGCCTTTTTTTTCCTGTTTGTGCTACTTTTCGGGAAAAGCCCGATTAATAGGGGTTTGCGGGAGATTCCCATTTTTTGTTGATGTGCCAAATGGTGACATAAATCACCTCCTTTCGTGAAGTAAGTCATTAAAGTTCGGTGCGTATCTAATCAATTTAGCACCCGAATATGAGCGTAATCATTGTTTTAGTCATTGCAAGTGTGGTAGTAGCAGGAGGATTTCTGCTCGCCTTCATCTGGTCAGTTAAACACGGACAATATGAAGATGATTATACACCCAGTGTGCGTATGCTCTTCGACGATGAATCAACAGCCAATAAATCACATTCAACCAATAAACCTAAAAAGTAGTGTATGGATCTCGTTAAAGTCAGTTATGACAACAAGATTGTCAAATGGTTTGCCATCGCAACCGTATTTTGGGGAATAATTGGTATGACCGTTGGGTTATGGATTGCACTTGAATTAGTGTTTCCACAACTCAATTTAGGCGTACCGGTTCTCACGTTTAGTCGTGACCGCCCCATTCACACCAATGCCGTAATTTTTGCCTTTGTGGGTAACGGTATTTTTATGGGTGTTTATTATTCGTTACAGCGCTTATGTAAAGCGCGCATGTTCAGTGATGCATTAAGTAAGGTGCATTTCTTTGGATGGCAGTTAATAATTGTGCTCGCAGCTGTTTCGCTTGCGTGCGGTATTACCACTTCTAAAGAATATGCTGAATTAGAATGGCCTATCGACATTTTAATTACGCTGATCTGGGTTGTTTTCGGAATTAATATGATGGGTACCATCATCAAACGCCGCGAACGTCATATCTATGTGGGTATTTGGTTTTATATCGCCACTTTAGTAACGGTGGCCGTTTTGCATATTGTGAATTCACTTGCAATTCCGATTAGCCTGACAAAATCATACTCTTTGTATGCAGGTGTGCAGGATGCTTTAGTTCAGTGGTGGTATGGTCATAATGCTGTTGCATTCTTCCTGACTACTCCATATCTGGGCTTGATGTATTACTTCCTGCCTAAAGCAGCTAATCGCCCTGTATATTCTTATAAATTATCAATCGTTCACTTTTGGACTTTGATATTCTTATATATATGGGCCGGACCTCACCACTTATTATATACTGCATTGCCACATTGGGCGCAAACGTTAGGAACCGTATTTTCTATCATGCTTATTGCTCCATCATGGGGTGGTATGGTGAATGGATTACTCACCCTCCGTGGTGCATGGGATAAAGTTCGCGAGGATGTTGTATTGAAATTCATGGTGGTTGCCGTAACTGCTTATGGTATGTCAACCTTTGAAGGTCCAATGCTTTCTTTGAAAAATGTAAACGCCATTGGCCACTTTACTGACTGGATTGTTGCCCACGTGCACATTGGTGCCTTAGGTTGGAATGGATTCCTCACCTTCGGTATTTTATATTGGTTAATTCCAAGAATGTGGCGCACAGAATTATATTCTAAATCACTGGCCAACCTGCATTTCTGGATTGGTACACTGGGTATCCTGATTTATGCAGTGCCTAT